>JAITOV010000113.1 GCA_031289735.1 Peptococcaceae bacterium | reverse complement strand
AGCCGAGAATAAAACGCACCAGACCGTAGATGGCCGTTTTGATCATGATCCCGGACATGAGCGCGGAAACATTGCTGGGCGCCGCCGGATGGGCATAGGGAAGCCAGATATGAAACGGGATCACACCCGCTTTGGTCCCGAATCCGATCAGCAAGAGGGCGAAGGTGATATTTTTTATATGAAGCGGCAGCGCGCTCGTATCGCCAGACATAGCAAAAGAACCGGTATAACTGTAAATCAGCAGAAAAGCGATCAGTAAACAGGACGAAGCTAAATGCGTCATGATGATATACAGCGTGCCCGCCCGCTGGTTCTCTTCCTTCTCCGTCTCGAAAACAACCAGAAAATAGGAGACCAGGGACATCCCTTCCCAGACCAGGTAGAAGAACAGAGAGTCGGCGGCGCTGAAGACCAGAATCATGCTCAGAATGAAACTCAGATATAGGAAATGAAACAGGCCAATCCGGCGCTTCCCGATATAATGACCGAGATAACCGATGGAGAAAAGCGAGACGCAGAAAGTTAAAATAGCTAAGGAAAGCAAAAAGAAAGCGGAGAGATCATCCACTTTCATAGCGATGGAGAACAAGGGAAAAGTAGGTTGAATCAGCCAAAGGGTCAGTGGTGTTCCGCCGCCGGCGCATAGTTTGCCCAGCGAAGCCAACGCCAGGGTGGCCGCCGCGATCAGCGCCGTCAGGTTAGCGAAGAGCAGGCAGAACTTGGGCAAACGGGATAAGACAAGAGATAATACAGCTCCCGCCATAAAAAGCCAGATGGCTATCCGATATAGATCACTGATATTCAGGTCCATCGAAACAACGATCCTCCGGCAAACGCCCACTTTATTACTAGGTTACAACGTGAATAATTATACGGTAAATAAAATAGCAAAGCAAATAAAGAGCAGAGACGGATAGTATAGCTGATATCCGTCTCCGCGTACTTTACCCGTCTGGATACCCGAGCGCGTCAGGCTCAGGATTTAGAAATTCACCGGAGTTCCGGCATAGATCGCGTTCAGTAACTGTTCCATCTCCGCCGGGTTGATCGGGCGCGGGTTGGAGCCGGTGCAAGCGTCGCCTACCGCTTCCGGGGCGATAGCGCCGGCTTTGGCTTTGAATTCCGCTTCAGGAATGCCCCATTCTTTCAGCGATTTCACAATGGACAACTCCGCATTGAGGGCATCGATTTTGGCAATCAGCTGTTTAACCAGATCGGCGTCGTCCTTACCGGACAGGCCAACGGCTTTGGCGATTTCCGCATACCGTCCGGGAGCGGTTTTCGCGTTATATTGGATGACGTAAGGCAAGTAAATGGCATTGGCCGCGCCGTGTGGGACGTGTTTTTCAAAGTAGGCTCCGGTCTTATGCGCTAGGGAATGAACAATGCCCAGCAACGCATTGGAGAAGGCCATCCCGGCCAAGCATTGCGCGTAGTGCATCTGTTCTCTGGCGGTCTTGTCTCCTTTGTAAGAAGGCAGCAGGTATTCAAACACCATTTGAATGGCTTTGATCGCCACGGCATCGGTAAAGGGCGTGCTGAGTGTGGACACATAAGCCTCAACCGCGTGGGTCAGGGCGTCCATGCCGGTATGCGCGGTCAGGGTTTGAGGCATGGAGAAGACGAGTTCCGGATCCACGATGGCAATATCTGGGGTGATATTAAAGTCCGCCAACGGATATTTGATCCCTGTAGTTTTGTCAGTGATGACCGAAAAAGCGGTGACTTCGGTAGCTGTTCCTGAGGTGGTCGGAATCGCCACGAATTTAGCTTTTTGGCGCAGTTCCGGGAAATTGAACGGGGTCACGAGGTCGGTAAACGCTGTATTCGGGTATTCGTAGAAAGCCCACATAGCTTTCGCCGCGTCGATCGGTGAACCGCCGCCAAAGCCGATGATCCAATCTGGTTGGAATTTGCGCATGGTTTCAGCGCCTTTAAGTACGGTGTCTACGGAGGGGTCGATTTCCACATTCTCGATGAGATCTACTTCCAGGCCGGCCTCTCGCAAATAATTGAGCGCTTTATCCAAAAATCCGGCTTTTCTCATTGAGCCGCCACCAACGACCAGCGTGGCTTTTTGGCCTTTCAACGTTTTCAGCACCTCAAGGGTTCCGTTGCCGTAATAGATATCTCTGGGTAGGGTAAATCTGCTCATGGTAAATCTGCTCCTTTCCTTCTTGACGCGCGCTGTCCGCTTCTGCGGTAAAAGCGGGATAGATTAAACTGTTTAAGTCAAAGTTATCATATTTTTAGGCTTTTGAGAAGCCCTGCGCAGGGGAGAATGCCTTAAAAAATAGTAATCTCCGCAATTTTTTCACTGGAGAAATCACTTGGATAGAGAATAGACTATATAACCAATGGAGATCATAGGGATGGGATTATATAAAAATATAATAAGTAAATATAGAAAATAAATTAGGAAATAATATGAAGAAAATCAAAATTATAGCCGATTAATATTTTATAAAAATTATTTAAGCACCATGTATAATCGTTACATATAATTAATTGAAAAGAGGTAGGTAAACATGTTATCCAAATTAAGACTTGGGGCTAGAATCATTCTTAGTTTTTCACTCATCATCGTATTTCTATTAATCATCAGTGGTAAATCGATTTATGAGTCCAACAAATCGGAGGACGTTCTATCGGCTACTTCAAGCGTAGAACTTCCTAATTTGACCGGTGCATCTCTCCTGGGAACGAACAACATATTGCAAACCAGCTATATTCGGGCGTATCTGCTCTATGAAAAAGAAGAATACTATCAAAACTATCTGAACGTATCGAACGAGACGGCTAAAATAGCTGTTGACATCCTGGCGAGTTTAAGACAGAACAATAAAGACGGCGTCAATGATGCACTCATCAGCCAGGCTGAAATGGCGCAAGCGTTGGACTTGCAATATAGCGCAATCGCCGAGCAAAAACTACGCCCGCTCATGCAAGCCGGCCAGTTAGAACAAGCGAAGGAAGTCGCCGCGAACGATCTGGCGCCGCTGGCCAATGAAAAAACGAGTAATGCGAATAAACTTTTTGCTGACAGTGTAGAGCTGATACAAGGGAATCTAGCGGATAATATCGCTGACGCAGAGACCACCGCGATCATCGTGATTGTGCTCTCTGTCGCCATTATCATTGCCTCGATTCTGATCGCTATGTTACTAACCCGGACGATCACCAAACCGACCAACATTTTAGTGGCAGGAGCCAGAAACATTGCCGGCGGAGATTTAATCCAAGCGGTCAATATCAATAGGCAGGATGAAATCGGCGATATCGCCAACGCGTTTAATAGTATGCGTGAAAAACTAAACAGCACGGTGAAAAGTATCATCGATATCAGTTTAGTCATAGCCGCGGCCCAGGAAGAACTATCGGCTTCCTCGCAGGAAATGTCCGCTTCGTCAGAGTATATCGCCCGCGCGGTGGACGATCTCGCCAAAGGCGCCACGACCCAAGCGCAAGCCAGTGAGAACACGACCAAGATGATCGACTCTATATCGAGTAATATCGAGATCATCGCGCAAAACGCCAGCAATGCCGAAGAAAGCAGTAGACAAACTCTCTCTTTCGCTGAGAACGGGGTTCAACAAGCCGCCTATTCGGTAGAAACCATCAACGAGATCTCCGCCATCAGCGAGCAAACGACGATTGCGATCAATGAATTAGGCGAACAATCTCGCCAGATCGGCGACATCGTCGATGTCATCAAAGGAATCGCTGATCAAACGAACTTACTGGCGCTCAACGCGGCTATTGAAGCCGCCAGAGCCGGTGATCAAGGCCGCGGTTTTGCCGTCGTAGCGGAAGAGGTACGCAAACTCGCCGAATTATCTTCCGAATCAACGCAGCAAATTACGGAAGTCATCTCCAGTATGCAGAGCAAGACTAAACTGGCGGTGGATTCGATGGATAAGAGCAGCAAAGCGGTCGCGAATGGCGTCAAGGCCGTCGTCGAAGCCGGAAGCGCATTTACCACGATCAAAGAAGCCGTCAGCGAAATTGTCGCGCAATCCGCATCCTCGATCAATTCTTTAAGGGAAGTCACGTCCGCCACGCAAAGCGCGGTTGACGAAATGGGTAACATCGCGGCAATATCGGAAGAAGCCGCCGCGAATACCGAGCAAATATCGGCTACCACCCAACAACAAAGCGCGGCGTCCCAAACATTAGTCGATACCGTGCAAGATATGGTCGCTAAAGGCGTAGCCTTAAGAGAGCTAGTCTCCGTATTTAAGATCTAGGTTTCCAGCCAACCAAGCGTTTCATGAACCGTTCCGTGTCTAGCGGAGACAGGAGCGGTTCATTTTTTGCCTATTTTCCGTGTCTCCTCTCCGGGTGAAATATTGACAATGACCAGCGAACGGAATTATGATGAATGGAAAGCCAGGGGGAGTTAGGCAGATGACCACAGAAAGAGCAGGTGAACGATCTTGACCACAAAGCAGACCCAAGACGGCCAAAGCGCAGATTGGCAGAATCTCAGACAATTGGTACATGAACGCGCCTTTGAGTTCGGACACTTTATCCTGACCTCGGGCAAAGAGAGCGCCTACTACTTCGACGGCAAGCAAGTAACCCTGTCCCCGGCCGGGGCCTATCTGTTCAGTAAACTGATCGTCGAAAAAATTAAAGGAACGGGGATCACCGCGATCGGCGGTTTAACCATTGGCGCTGACCCGATTGTCGGCTCGGTAGGCAATGCCGCCTATGAAGCGGGATTAGCCGATTTAAAGCTATTCATTGTGCGCAAGGAACCCAAAAAACACGGCAAATGCAAATTCATCGAAGGACCGGAATTGGTTGGTACAGATCGCGTCGCTATCATTGATGATGTCATCACGACAGGCGGTTCCATCATGAAAGCCGTAGAGCAGGTCGAAGCGCTCGGCGGTAAAGTGGTGAAAGTTATCGCCCTGGTGGATCGCCAAGAAGGCGGTACAGAGATGCTGCAAGCCAAAGGCATTGACGTAGATCCGGTCTTCGTTATTGGCGACTTTATTCAAGCGAACGAAACAGCGCATGTTTACTAAGGGGGTCAGATCTTTGCGGGATAGTTACGGCAGAAACAGCGGGAAGAAACAATTATGCACGGTTATCGTGGTGTTGGTGGTGGTTCTGGCAGGGATCACGGGCGCAGCTGCTGGAGCTGTCGCCTTGAACGTGCACCATCTGGGCAACTTCGTCCGCGTGTGGCAGCTGGTACACAGCGATTATCTGGATGACGCATCGATGGATACGCTGGTCGTTGGCGCGACGAAAGGGATCGTGGAGTCATTGGGTGATCCGTATTCCGTTTTTCTCGACGCCAAGGAAAACCAGCAATTGATGGAGCAGGTCCAGGGTAAATTCGGCGGTATCGGGATTGTGTTGAATAACGATGCGCAGAAACTGGTCGTCTTGCGCACGATTAAGCATGCGCCGGCGGAGAAAGCCGGGCTGCAGATAGGAGACGAGATCGTGCGGATCGACGATACGGACGTATCCGGGATCAGTCAGCAGCAAGCGATCGACCGGATGCGCGGCGATCCGGGGACGCAGGTCTCGTTAGGACTGTATCGGGAAAGTGATGGGCAATCAATCAGTGTGCAGTTAACTCGCGAAGTCATCGTTGTGCCGACGGTTGAAGCCAAGATCCTGCCGGGACAACCCGCGTTCGCCTATATCGCCATTTCCCAATTTTCCGCTGAGACGGGCGAGGAGTTTGACGAAGTGTTGCAAACTCAGGAAGTCAAGTCGTGTAATGGGATGATCTTAGATTTACGTAATAACCACGGCGGGGAACTCAATGCGGCGGTTCAAGCGGCCAGTCACTTGATCCCACCCGGACCGGTCGTGTATATTGTTGACAAGAACGGCGGAGTGGATACCCGCATGACCCAAGAGAACGCTGTGTATTGGGGCAAACCGCTGGTTGTACTGGTGAACGGTGAAAGCGCTTCCGCAGCCGAGATCTTGGCCGGAGCGATTAAGGATAGAGCGGCCGGGCTTTTAGTGGGTGAAAAGACGTTTGGCAAAGGCATTGTCCAGACGATTTTCCAACTCGCTGATAACGCCGGAGTGAAGTTGACCACCGCGCAATACTTGACGCCAAATAAGAACGATATTCATAAGATTGGCATTGAACCGGATATTACCATATCCTTGGATCCGGGGCAGATCGCGACGTTATCACCGAGCGATCAAAATTATGACGCGCAGCTGCAAAAAGGGGTCAGCGTATTGCGAACGATGATTAAATAATGCGCCTGATGTAGTGACGCCTCCGGCCCTGAACGCATAAACTACCTTGATTAAATGTGTTGGGGGTAGGAGGATGGGCGATAGAGCGAAAGTGCGCTATTATTTTCTCGAAGGCTGGGCGGTTGACGGACGTTATTCTCTGGCGCCCGCTATGATGTCTCAGTGGCGCCGTGCGTATGTCTTATGGGGCGGGCCGGGCAGCGGCAAAGCCACCCTGATCAAAATGATCGGCTTGGAATTGCAGGATCGCGGGTATGAGATTGATTTCTGGCGTTCGGCGCTGGATCCGGACACAACGGCCGGCTTTTGGCTGCATCCCTACGGGATTGTGTTGCTGAATCCGCTGGAAATGAGTCCGTTGCCCTGGCAAGCGCCTGGCTTGATCGAGCGCTTTATCGACTTCACCCAATTCTGCAACCTGAGAAAACTGCAATCACGCCGCAGAGCAATCCTGGACAGCCTGGTGAAGCAAAAGCAGTGGGAAACCAAGCTGATAGAATTAATCACCCACCAATATTATGATCCCTACATACGAACCAAGCCCGCTGATCCATTGCTTCATTTGATCATGGAAGAACAGCGCGTGTTGGGCTCGGTACGACAATACTATTGGCAAGGCGTCACTGAGGAAGGCTGGTTGAATTTAGCGCCGCATTTTTTGTCGGAGTGTGATCAGATCTGTTTACCGGAAAAAGACGCTATGGCGGAGTTGCGGGAGATTATCCTGGAAGTCCGCTTGTTGGGGCAAGCGGTGGATTATGTCTATCATCCGCTGAATCCGGGACATTTGATCGGGATTGTCCTACCGGAGCGCCATCTGGCGATTTGGCAAGGAGATCCGCGCAACTTGGAGGATTTAGGTATGCAAGCGGATCTCCATCCTCAGACCAGAGAAGCGATCGCGGCTTGGAAAATGGAACGCCGCAACACGAAAACTTTGTTTATTGAGACGATGGATTTCGCCCAGATCGACGCGTATCGCGCTCAGCTGCTCCAGCAAATCATCAGGGAAATAGAGCAATAGAAAAGGAAACAAGGGCATGGGAAGTATTCAACGGGTTTTGATGATGTTTTCCATGGGTGTAGCCGTATTTACGGTAGTCTGTACGCTCGTGGCGCAACAAAAAATCATCCGCTCCGTGAAAGAAAATCAACAGACAGCGGAAGACGGAAAACTCGTGCAAGAAGTTCTCTTTGTCGGGTTAGCCGTTATCGAAGTGATCCCTTTGGTGGCGGTCATCTTCGCGATCTATTTGTATGGGCGTTTTTGGCATTAATGGCGATACCTAACTGAACACGTGAGGGTCGCTGATCAATTCGCTCGTCTCAGCGATGAGGGAGTCCAAATCAGTTTCGCTCAAGCCAAACAGTTCGAGCGTGTCCGGGTCCAACGGATTTAAAAAGCTGTCGGCGCTATCCCCCAAACCTAAGCTTTGCGCCAGACAGTTTGCGATATGTACGACGGAGGTCATTTCCCGGAAGTTCTTGCTTTCTCCGGGTTTGTGATGAAAAGTCACCGGTTCAGCGATTTCTTCAGGCAGGTTCCAGCGTTGGCAGATGAATCCGCCTACCACAGCGTGATCGAAACCGATCACCTTCTCTTCGAGTTCGCTATAGGAGATCTGTTGTTCTTCAATACTTTCCAGCATGAAATGTCCGACTTCCTGGACGTAGACAGACAGCACCAGTTTGCCGATATCATGCAGTAAGCCAACGGTAAAAGCTGTATCCGCAAAAGGTTTTTTTAGGCGTTTGCTCAAGCGCATCGCCATCATTGCGGTCAGCATGGAATGCTGCCACAGCCCTTCCTGATCGATATTATAGCCCAGCACCTGCTTTTTCAGCATCGGAGAGACGGCGGCAGCCATCGCCAGCCCTTGAATCGTCTGGAAACCCAGAATGATAATCGCATCGGTTAAGGTCGAAATCCGGCGCGCGTAGCCGTAGTAGGCGGAGTTGGCCTGACGCAGAATGCTGGCGGCCAGGGAGGGATCAAGCGCTATAGCGTTATGTAACTCTTTCACCGTGGTTTCGGGATTTTTCGTCATCTGGAGGACCCGCAAGGCAGATGTGGGCAGCGCAGGCAGCGTGTCGATCCGATTCATAATATATTCGAGTTTGATAGCCATTCCTGTTCCCCTTTCGAGCAAATAAGTGATATATTTCTAAGGCGGAGTAAAACAGTACTCCCTTGTTTAGTATATCGGCAATAAACTGTCGCGATAAAGGCTAAAGCAGACGAAAAATGAAAAAAAATCCTATAAGTGTTATAATTTTAACATCGCAATCACCGCAAGGCAAAACAGTTATCTCAGAGGAGATTAAGCGTATGGATTTTCAGCTTACATCCGGCTACCAACCGGCCGGAGACCAACCCGAAGCGATTCAAGCCTTAGTGCGGCGCGTCTGTGCCGGAGAGCGCTATTCAACCTTGCTCGGTGTCACCGGATCAGGCAAGACCTATACCATGGCTAACCTCATCGCTCAGGTGAACCGGCCTACGTTGATTCTCGCGCATAACAAGACATTGGCGGCGCAGCTCTACAGTGAATTCAAAGAGTTCTTCCCGGATAACGCCGTCGAGTACTTCGTCAGTTATTATGATTATTATCAGCCGGAAGCGTATGTTCCTTCCAGCGATACCTATATAGAAAAGGACGCTTCGATCAACGACGAGATCGAAAAACTGCGCCACTCGGCGACTGCCGCGTTATTTGAACGGCGCGATGTGGTCATCGTGGCCAGCGTCTCGTGTATTTATGGCTTAGGTTCACCGGATGAATACTATGATTTGATCTTGTCCCTGCGTCAGGGACAAAGCATCGATCGGGACGAGATGCTGCGCAAATTGATTTCGATCCAGTACGACCGCAACGATATGGCTTTTATTCGCGGGACCTTTAGAGTGCGCGGGGACACGGTGGAGATTTACCCGGCGGCGGCCAGCGAGCGGGCGATTCGCATTGAGATGTTCGGAGATGAGATTGAGCGCATCTATGAGATTCATGTGCTGACCGGCGAGATCCAGGCTGAGCGGCGGCATGTCTCCATCTTTCCGAACTCGCATTATGTGACGGCTAAGGACAAGCTGCTGCTGGCCTGTGAGAACATCGAACAGGAACTGGAAGAGCGCTTGGCCTATTTGGCGGAGAACAATAAACTATTAGAAGCGCAGCGTTTGGAACAGCGGACGCGCTATGATCTGGAAATGATGCGCGAGATGGGTTTCTGTAACGGCATCGAGAATTATTCGCGTCATCTGACCTTCCGCGAACCGGGGGAGACGCCGTTTACCTTGATGCATTATTTCCCGGAGGATTTTCTGCTGCTGGTGGATGAATCCCATGTCTCGCTGCCCCAGGCGCGTTCCATGTACGAAGGGGACCGCACGCGCAAGACGACCCTGATTGACTTTGGCTTCCGTTTGCCGTCCGCGCTGGACAATCGTCCGCTCAAATTCGCCGAATTCGAGCGCAAAGTCCCTCAGATGGTTTTTGTCAGCGCGACGCCGGGGCCATACGAACTGGAGCATTGCCCGGTAGTCATCGAACAGATCATCCGTCCCACGGGGTTGCTCGATCCGGAAGTCGCCGTCCGGCCCACGAAGGGCCAGATCGACGATTTGATCAGTGAGATTCATATACGGATCGAACGCCGTGAGCGCGTCTTAGTGACTACGCTGACCAAGAAGATGGCTGAAGATCTGACGGATTACCTGAAAGATATTCAGATCAAAGTCAAATATCTCCACTCGGATATCGTGACGCTGGAGCGCGTGCAGATCCTGCGGGAACTACGGCTGGGCGAGATCGACGTTATTGTCGGGATCAACCTGCTGCGCGAAGGGCTGGATTTGCCTGAGGTTTCGCTGGTAGCCATCCTGGACGCGGATAAAGAAGGTTTCCTGCGGGCGGCCCGTTCCCTGATTCAGACGATCGGCCGAGCCGCGCGCAACGCCAACGGACGGGTGATCATGTATGCGGATCAAATCACGCAGTCGATGAGCATCGCTATTCAGGAGACCAACCGCCGCCGCCGGATCCAGGAGGAATATAACCAGCGGATGGGTATCGAGCCGCAAACCATCCAGAAACGTATTCTCGAGATGCCCGAAGCGACGAAGGTATTGGAGCAGCCGGCCGGCTACCGCCAATCGATGTCGCCGCAAGAACTACAGCAATACATCCAAACCCTGGAACAAGAAATGCGCTCCGCCGCCAAAGGCCTGGATTTCGAGCGAGCCGCCGAATTGCGCGACGCGATCATCGAACTCAAAGGCGAAGTCAACGTACTGCGCATGCCCCTCCAACAGCGCGGCAAACAGACCCAATACAAAAAACGTCGCAAGGGGTAGAGTGCGCCCTGCCTCTGGGGTTTTCCCTCCGGCCGGGACACCACCAACTCCGTAAGCCAGACCCAACCAAGACCCGAAAGCAAAAGACCTAAGCGGCCCCCAGCAAGCAGTAAAATGAAAAGACAGCGAGGAATGATCATGACGCAGGAATATTTGCGCATTCGTGGCGCGCGCGTACACAATCTTAAAAACATCAGTATCGACATCCCCCGCAATCGGCTGGTCGTAATCACCGGCTTATCCGGTTCCGGTAAATCGTCGCTGGCCTTTGACACGATCTATGCGGAAGGGCAGCGGCGTTATGTGGAATCGTTATCCGCCTATGCCCGGCAGTTTCTTGGCCAGATGGACAAACCGGACGTAGACAGTATCGAAGGGCTATCTCCGGCGATTTCGATCGACCAGAAAACGACCAGCCGCAATCCCCGTTCGACGGTCGGGACGGTCACGGAGATCTATGATTACTTGCGCCTGCTCTATGCGCGCGTCGGACATCCCCATTGTCCGCAATGCGGCAAACCGATCACCCGCCAGACGATCCAGCAGATGATCGATCAGATCCTGCTGCTGCCGGAGAGAACCCGGATCCAGATCCTGGCGCCTGTGATCAAAGGGAAGAAAGGGGAGCATCTGAAGGTTCTGGACAATATTCGCAAAGCCGGATATGCGCGCGTCCGGGTAGACGGTCAGTTGTTGGAACTCAGCGAGGACATCACACTGAGCAAGACGCAGAGACATACGATCGAAGTGGTCGTGGATCGAATCGCACTCAAGCGCGAGGGCGCCGCCCGTTTGGCCGATTCCCTGGAGACTGCGTTGAAATTAGGGGAAGGCGTCGTGATCGCGCAAGTCGTCGATGGAGAGGAAATGTTGTTCAGTGAGAACTTTGCTTGCCCGGATTGCGGCATTGCCTTGGAAGAGATCTCGCCGCGGCTCTTCTCGTTTAACACGCCCTATGGCGCTTGTCCGGCCTGCACCGGTTTAGGCGCGCATCTCAAAGTCGATCCGGATCTGGTCATCCCGGATCGCGCGAAATCCCTGAACGAAGGCGCTGTCGCCCCTTGGGCTAAATCCGCCTCTACATACTATCCGCAAATGCTCCGAGCCGTGGCTGAGAATCTGAGCTTCGCCGGGGATACACCCCTGGATCAATTGAACGCAGAGCAATGGCGTCAGCTGCTCTATGGGACGGAAACGCCGATCCGTTTTCCCTATACGAATCTCTTCAATCAGAGCAAGATCTACTATGCCAAATTTGAAGGTCTGATTCCATTGTTGGAACGCCGTTATCGCGAATCAACCTCGGATTATATCCACAATGAGCTCGAAGTTTATATGAGTGATTTTCTTTGCCCGGCGTGTCAGGGGAAGCGGTTAAAACCGGAAGCCTTAGCCGTGAAAGTCGGCGATTTGTCGATTCAAGCGCTGACCGAGCAATCCGTCAGCGACACCTTGGATTTCTTTGAACATGTGCTATTCAGTGAGAAAGAACAGGCGATTGCGCGGCAAATCCTGAAAGAACTCAAGGAGCGCTTAGGCTTCCTGGTCAATGTAGGGCTGGACTACTTGACCTTAGCGCGGGCCGCCGGGACGTTGTCCGGGGGGGAAGCGCAGCGTATCCGCTTAGCGACGCAGATCGGTTCTTATCTGACGGGGGTGCTCTATGTCCTGGATGAGCCGAGCATCGGGCTGCATCAGCGGGATAACGGACGTCTGTTGGAGGCTTTGAAACGGCTGCGCGATCTGGGTAATTCATTAATCGTGGTTGAACATGATGAGGAAACGATGTTCGCCGCGGATCATATCATCGATATTGGGCCAGGCGCCGGAGAGCATGGCGGGAAGGTCGTGGTTCAAGGCAGCGTTGAGGAAATCAAAGCCTGCCCGGAATCGATCACCGGGCAGTATCTGAGTGGCAGTAAACAGATCGCTGTGCAGTCTCTGCGCCGTCCGCCGAACGGCCATTGGTTGAAGGTCACCGGTTGCCGGGCGAATAATCTGAAGAATATCGACATAGAGATCCCGCTGGGCGTATTTAACTGTGTCACCGGCGTGTCCGGATCCGGCAAGAGCACGCTGGTCAATGAAATCCTGTATAAGACATTAGCCGCGAAACTGAATCGCAGTCGAAAATACCCCAGCGCCCATGATGAACTCTTCGGTTTGGAACACTTGGACAAGGTGATCAATATCGACCAATCTCCGATCGGCCGCACGCCGCGTTCGAATCCCGCCACCTATACCGGTTTATTTGACTTCATCAGAGAACTCTACAGTGCGACTCCAGAAGCGAAAATGCGCGGTTATAAAGGCGGGCGTTTCAGCTTTAATGTCAAAGGCGGGCGTTGTGAAGCCTGTCGTGGGGATGGGATCATCAAGATCGAGATGCATTTCCTGCCGGATGTCTATGTACCGTGCGAAGTCTGTCAGGGGTCCCGCTATAACCGGGAAACGCTGGAAGTGCTCTATAAGGGGAAGAATATCGCGCAAGTGCTGGATATGACCGTGGAGCAAGCGCTGGATTTCTTCCAGGCGCAGCCGCGCATAACGCGAAAATTACAGACGCTGCATGACGTCGGCTTGGGGTATATCCGTTTGGGCCAGCCGGCTACGACGCTATCGGGCGGGGAGGCGCAGCGGGTAAAACTGGCCACAGAACTAAGCAAACGCGCCACGGGCCGGACCATCTATATTCTCGACGAACCGACGACGGGGCTGCATATTGCCGATATCGACCGATTGCTCCAGGTATTGCACCGTTTGGTCGACAGCGGCAATACCGTATTAATGATCGAGCATAACCTGGATGTGATTAAATCGGCGGACTATCTGATCGACCTCGGCCCGGAAGGAGGCAACCGCGGCGGCGAAGTGGTCGCTGTCGGTACGCCGGAAGAGGTGGCGCAAGCGCCGGGGTCTTATACCGGGCAGTATTTGCGTTTGCATCTGTGAGGGGATCTTTTTTATCGCCAAATAGTTGGCATAATAATTGCGAAGGATGGAAAAATCGTATATACTACAATTAAAGAAACGTGGTAATAGGAGGGACATGCTTGCGTATTTTGCTGACAGCTATGAATGCCAAATACGTGCATACAAATTTGGCGTTGCGCTATCTACGAGCAAGCATTCGGCCTGATGTTGCGGAAATAACGCTCAAAGAGTTTACGATCAATGAATCGTTAAGGAGGATTGCCGGTGAGATTTTTGAAGAAAAAGCAGAAGTCATCGGCTTTTCTTGTTATATCTGGAATATCCGGCAGATGGGCGAACTGATCAGGCTTTTGCGTCCGGTCTGTCCAGGAGTGCGTTTTGTACTGGGCGGGCCGGAAGTCAGTTATAACGCGGAAGAATGGTTGGAGAAGCTGGATGTGGACGCGATCGTCCGGGGCGCGGGTGAAGAGACTTTCCGGGAATTATTATCTGCCTGGCGCTCCGGCGGTGCATTGGACAGCGTAGCGGGAGTGACTTGGCGGCAAGGAGAGCGGGTGCGTTCTAATCCGGCGCGGCGGGCGGCGCAGAGTTTAGATCAGCTGCCGTTGCCCTATGAAGAGGATGAAGACCTGAACGGGCGTTTAGCTTATCTCGAGACAGCGCGCGGTTGCCCGTTTCAATGTCAATATTGCCTCTCTTCCGCGGAAAATGGGCTTAGCTTGTCAGATCCGGAGGTTTTCCGCCATAATTATCGCCGGCTGATGGAATGTGGCGCCACCACGGTAAAATTAGTGGATCGTACCTTTAACGCCGAGCGGACGCGCGCCCTGAGAATTCTGGATATCGCCAAGGAGGAAGCGGAGCGTTATCCAGGCAAAAAAGTGCGCTTGCACTGTGAAATCGCTGGAGAATTGCTGGATCAGGCATGGTATGATTATCTCGCCGCTTATCCGGAGGGCTTGGTGCAATTGGAAATCGGAGTGCAGTCTACACATCCGCCGGCTTTGCAAGCGATTCAGCGCAGACAGCATTTCACCCGCTGGGCACATTGGGTGCGTGAACTGCGCCGCCATACGGACATTCATTTACATCTGGATTTGATTGCCGGGTTGCCGCTCGAAGGCTGGCCGGAATTCCGTAACTCCTTCAATGATGTATACGCGCTGACGCCGCAGAGACTGCAATTGGGTTTTTTGAAAGTCCTCAGAGGTTCCGGCTTGTATCAGCGGCGGGAAGAATGGGGACTGGTGTACTCGCCGGATCCGCCCTATACCATCCTGCAAACAGCCTGGCTGAGCTACGTGGAAATCGTTCAGTTGGAACGGATCGAGGAACTTGTCGAGCGTTACTATAATTCAGGCAGATTCACCCTTACCCTGCATGAGGCGGTGTCTCTGCGCGCGTCCGCTTTTGACCTGTTTAATGATTTGGCGCGCTTCTGGCGGCAGCGCGGCTGGTTTAAAAGAGCCTGGAAAAGTACGGCGTTGTATCAGAACATCTGGGAGTATCTCGACACCTTGACCTGCGCGCCGGCCCAGCGCGCACGCTTACTCGCGGCGTTGCGCGCGGACTACGAACGTTGTGAACGTTCCGGACATCTGCCGGAGTTTCTGGTATCTACGCGAGGGATCTCTGAACAACATGAGCAGAAAGAGAAGTAAGCAGTGCGGAGAAAGAAAACGCATGGATTGGGCAAAAGTATCATAGTTTTGAGTATCATGGTATTGCTTGGCGGCTGTATCTCAGGACCTCAGCAGGGACAGCCGGGTGGGGAAGCGCCGGTCGTGATCAGCATTTGGCATACGCTGAACGCAGCGGAAGAGGATGTTTTGCAAGATCAGCTGTTAGAGGCGTTGGCGGCTCACCCGGGCATTCTGGCGCGGCTCAAGCAAGTGCCGGATGAAGAACTGGCTTGGCTCGTCACTCAGGCGCAAGCGGGGGGACGCGGACCGGAGATGATGATCGCCTCGGATCAGACGCTGCTGCAACTGTATACCCAAGGGTCCCTGCGGCCGCTTCCCGGAGCGGGCGCAAGCGTGCCGGAAACGGCTCGTGAATATTTTCAAACGGATGGTCAGATGATTGCCCAGCCCTGGCTGGCAGTCATCCTAACCACGGAAGCAAGCGTTGGGGAACCCGCCGGAGAAACCGCCGGGGAAATCCCGGACGCGGACCAGTCGATACCGTATGGGTCTCTCTTGGGTATTGCCGTTTCGGCGCATCAGGTCAATGCCAATAACGCCGCAGGCGTGCAGACCGTGGAGGACATCCTGCTCTCCGCGTCTACGGAGACAGCACTGGCTCAGGCCGGCGGCAGGATTCGCCTGATCCATACGCTGACGACCGCATGGAGTAACACGGAGCCGATACCGGAAGGGGTGGAAGGCGATGAATAAAGAGGAATTAAGGCTCGTTGTCATCACAGGATTATCCGGTGCGGGAAAAACTCAGGCGATGCAGAGCTTGGAAGACGAAGGGTATTTCTGTGTGGATAACCTGCCATCCGCCTTTATCGTCAAATTTGCCGAACTGTGCGCCCAGTCCCAGGGCAAGGTAGTGAACGTGGCGATCGTCTGCGATTCGCGCGGCGGGGAATTCTTTGAGTCTTTAAACGAGGCGCTGGTTAATTTGAAGAACGAAGGCTTCCGTTATGAGATTCTCTTCTTGGAAGCCTCAGACGAAGTCTTAGTACATCGCTACAAAGAATCCCGCCGCCGTCATCCGCTATCCCCGCAAGGACGCGTGCTGGACGGGATTTTTGCCGAGCGCCGTCAGTTGGAGGATCTGAAGGAACAAGCGCATAAGATCATCGATACGACGGGATTGACCGCGCATGAGCTGCGCCAGCAAATCACTGAGTTGTATAGTGAAGACAGCGCCATCAGCCGTTTCCATATCTCGCTCGTTTCGTTCGGCTATAAATATGGGATCCCTCTGGATTCGGATCTCTTATTTGACGTGCGCTTCCTGCCGAACCCGTTCTACATTAAGGAACTGAGGCCGCTGACCGGGGCGCATCCTTCCGTACGGGAATATGTTTTTAACGAAACGACTACGCAGGCGTTTATGCGTCGCCTGGAAGATTTACTGCTCTACATTCTGCCCTACTATCTGCAAGAAGGTAAACCGCATCTGGTGATCGGGATCGGCTGCACAGGCGGGCAGCACCGTTCGGTAGCTATCGCTGACCGTATCGGGGAGATTCTACAGGAGAAAGGATATACATTTTCTGTGAAGCACCGGGATGCGGTCAGGAATCAAAAGGGTGTGGAGAAGGGTGAATAGAGAACAGAAGAGTCCTGTATCACACTGGTCCAAATGGAAATGGCTGTATCCGAACCTCAAGGTGAAGCGCTGGTTTTTTTTAGCCTCCGTGGGGATCTTCTTCTTTGCCACCGGCTTCGCGGTCATGAACAACGGCATCGCGCTGGGCTACTTGGAATTGAAATTCCGTGAGGCGATTTATCAGCTGACCGGAAATGTGCCGAGCAACGCTATACCGGCAGGCATCCTGATCAGCGCTTGCGGTATCTTGCTGACGGTGATGGGTTTTCGCCGAGGGTTGCGCTCGATTATTTCTATCCTGTTGCCGGATGAGGAGATCAAAATCGTTGATACCGTGTATAGCCGCCAGTCCTTGCGGCGCGGGCCGCACATTGTAGTGATCGGCGGGGGAACGGGCTTATCGGCGCTCTTGCGCGGGCTGAAAGACTTCACCAGCAATCTGACGGCGATCGTCACCGTCGCGGACGATGGGGGCAGTTCGGGAACCCTGCGTAATGAAATGGGCGTCTTACCGCCGGGAGATATTCGCAACTGCTTGGTAGCCCTGGCGGATAAAGAAGATATTATGGAAGACCTCTTCTCTTATCGTTTCGAAGCCGGGACACTGGCCGGGCATAGTTTAGGGAATTTGTTATTGGCCGGAATGGCTGATGTTTGCGGAGACTTCCAGGTGGGCGTGGATCGCATCAGCAAAATCTTTGCCCTGCGGGGCAACGTCTATCCGTCTACGCTGGAACAAGTGACCTTGTCCGCCAGATTGGCGAACGGGAAATTCGTCACAGGAGAGACCAATGTTCGCTGCACCGAGGGCCGGATCGTGCGCGTTTCCCTGACGCCGGAGGATTGCCGGCCTTTACCGGAAGCCTTGGCGGCTTTGCGCCAGGCGGATCTGATCGTCTTGGGGCCGGGCAGCCTGTACACGAGCGTGCTGCCGAATTTACTGGTTCAAGGTTTATGTGAACAGATCCGTACTGCGGAAGCGCCGTGCGTCTATGTCTGCAACATCATGACCGAACCCGGTGAAACGGACGGCTATCAGGCCGTGGATCATGTGCGTGAACTGCTTAGTCATTGCGGGAGCGGAGTTCTGGATGCGGTATTGCTGAACAGCCAGGAGATCTCAGGGCGTTTGCTGGATAGATATGTACAGGAAGGCTCTCAACCGGTAGATAGCACAACGGCGGAGATCGAACGTTTCGGGATCAAGTGTTTTACCGATGATCTGGTAAGCGACGGGGCTGTGGTGCGGCACGATTCGCGGCGTTTAGCGAAAGCTCTGATTCGGATTTTGTTCCGGATGAAACCGATTGGGGAGAAATTAGCTTTGCTGGACACCTACATATTGGCTTACAAATCACGTCAAGAGAGGTAAGACAGAAAGGGGAGGGTACGATGTCCTTCAGTGTCAGCACGAAAGAAGAATTAGCGCGCTTAACGGATCTCAAACCGTGCTGTGAGCTGGCTGAGCTGGCTGCGCTCGTGCGCATGGACGGGATGTTGCAAATCAGTGTGCGGCAAAAATATGTGCTGAACGTGGGTACGGAGAACGCCTCGGTAGCGCGCCGGATCTATCGGTTGGCCAAAGATCTGCTGCAAGCGCAAGCGGAAATCGTTGTGCGCCGCAAACTGCATCTGCGCAAGAATAATTCTTACATGGTCAAGATCTCCCTGCGCGGTATTGACGACTTGCGGCGTATCGGATTAATCGATGAAAACATGCAGATACTATTGGGAATAGAAAAGCATCTGATCAAACACCGCTGCGATCAGAAGGCCTATCTGCGCGGCGCGTTTATGGCTGGCGGATCGATGAACAGTCCGGAAGGCGCCTATCATCTGGAGATCATCACGCATCATGAACAGCATGCCCAAGCGCTGTGCCGTTTATTGAACCGATTTATGTTAGGCGCAAAGATCAGAGTGCGTAAGCACAAATATGTGGTGTATCTTAAAGGGAGCGATCAAATTGTCGATTTTTTAGGCATTATTGGCGCGCATCGCGCTTTATTGGAATTTGAGAGTATTCGTGTCGTCAAAGGGGTGCGCAATCAGGTCAATCGTTTGGTGAATTGTGAAACGGCGAATTTAAGCAAAATGGTGGAGGCTTCATTGCGGCAGGCGGAGAATATCCGTTATATTGAGAAATCCGTGGGGTTGCAGATGCTCTCACCGCCGATCCGTGAGGTCGCGAACCTGCGTTTGCAATACCCGGAGATCAGCATGGCGGAGTTGGGTCATCTGCTTTCGCCGATAGTCGGGAAATCCGGAATTAATCATCGTATGCGTAAGATTGAGGAACTGGCGGAGCAACTGAAGGGTCAAGACGGCGAACGATGTAGGATGGAGGGAAACACGTGCGACTAACCTATGATCTCAACTTGCAGCAGACACAAAAACTAGTGATGACTCCGGAACTGCGTCAGGCGATCGCGATCCTGCAATTGTCTACGCTGGAGTTAACCGCCTATGTAGATCAGCAATTGGCGGAGAACCCGCTGTTGGAATCTTTTGAGGAAGAGGAGGCCAACGCCCCGGATGATCAGACGAAGAAGACGGCGGATGCCGCTGAAGAACACGCGGAAATCAATTGGCAGGAGTATTTCAATGATGCCGATGAAGGATATAATCGTTCCGATGAATATGAGGTCATGGAGAAACGCTTCCTGGAGCCATTCGTCACGCCTGCGCCTACCTTGCAGGAGTATTTGCTGGAACAATTAAATCTCCAGAAGCGGATCACGGATGCGAACCTTTGCTATTTAGCCGAGTACCTGATCGGTAATCTGAATGAACACGGCTATCTGAACATCGCGCTGGAGGATGTAGCCGTCGAGCAGCATGTCGCCCTGGAAGACGTGCAAATCGCCTTGGACATCCTGCAAGGGTTTGAACCGGCCGGAGTGGGCGCGCGCTCGCTGCAAGAGTGTTTGCGCTTGCAACTGCACTTGTTGCCGAACTGTCCCTCGGAAATGACCGGCTTCTTATACCATCTGGAAGATTTGGCGGCCGGACGGATCCAGAAAATAGCCCACGCGCTCAAGGTCTCGTTGCCTGAAGTGACTGAGATGGCGAATCTGGTACGCAAGCTCGACCCGAAGCCGGGGCTGCGCTTTTCCGACCCGAAGGATGTGCGCTATATCGCTCCGGATATCTTGGTCGAAGAGATTAGCGGCGAATTCATCATCCTGATCAATGATGTTTCCATACCGCGTTTACGGATTAATCATACGTATCTAAAAGTGTTAAAAGAGGACAAGGGGACGGAAACGCGTAAATTCGTCGAGAACAAACTCAACTCAGCGGCCTGGCTGATCCGCAGCGTGGAACAACGGCGCCTGACCTTGTATAAAGTAGCGAATGCCATCATTCGCCGCCAGGAAGGTTTCCTGCGGCACGGGATCAGTTATCTGAAACCGTTGACCTTGAGAGATATCGCCGAAGAAGTGGGCGTCCATGAATCCACCGTCAGCCGGGCGACGGCGAACAAATATATTCAAACCGGCAGAGGGATCTTAGACCTGAAGTTTTTCTTCGCGACCGGGTTAAATCAGAACAATGATCTGACCTCGGAGAGTATCAAGGTCACCTTGAAAGAAATTGTCATCGGCGAAGACCGGCGCAATCCATATTCCGATCAGAAAATCAAGGATATCCTCGATCAGAAAGGTATTCAGATCTCGCGCCGCACCGTAGCCAAATACCGTGATGAGATTGGGTTGCCGCCGGCGTCGGTTCGTAAACTTTTTTAAGCGATTAACCGATGGTAAGATTAGGGAAGTAAGAAAGGAAGTGTGTACATGAACAAAAAGACAATTCGCGATATTCCCGTGCGAGGACGCAGGATATTCGTTCGGGTGGACTTTAATGTACCGGTAGACGCGGCAGGACGGATCACCAACGATGCGCGGATCAAGGCGGCGTTGCCGACGATCCAATATTTAATCGCAAACGGAGCCAAGCTGATTCTGGCCTCGCATTTCGGTCGCCCAAAAGGCCAAGTGGCGGAGAAGTATTCCTTGGCGTCAGTGGGTGTTTGCTTGCAGAAACTGTTGGGTGTCAAGGTCACACTGGCGCCGGATTGCATTGGTTCGGAGGTGCAGTCTCTGGTGGATCAATTAGCGGACGGACAGGTGCTTTTGCTGGAGAATGTACGCTTCCATGCGGAAGAGGAAAAGAACGACCCGGAATTTGCGCGCCAGCTGGCCTCCCTGGCTGAAGTGTACGTGAATGACGCCTTTGGAGCGGCGCATAGGGCGCATGCTTCTACTGCGGGTATTGCTCAATACCTGCCGGCGGTCGCCGGATTCCTCATGGAGAAGGAAGTATGTATCACCAGCCAGGCGCTGGAAGACCCGAAGCGTCCGTTTGTGACGATTATCGGGGGCGCGAAGATTAGCGACAAGATCGGGGTGATTCGTCACCTGACGGCTATCGTGGACGCTCTGATCATCGGAGGCGGGATGGCGAACACATTTTTACGGGCGCAGGGCAACGCTACGGGTAAATCGCTGGTGGAAGAGGATAAAGTGGACTTAGCCGGGGAACTCTTGCGTGAGGCGCAGGAACAGGGCGTAGAAATACTCTTACCGGTTGATGTGGTGGTGGCCAAGGAAATCACAGATACAGCGCCGTCGCGTACGGTGAAGCTCAGCGGAATTGCGCCTGACGAGATGATCCTGGATATCGGACCGGAGAGCGTCGCGGTGTACGCCTCCCATATCGCCGCGGCTAAGACGATCATCTGGAACGGCCCGATGGGCGTATTTGAAACACCGCAGTTCGCCTCGGGAACCCAGGGCGTCGCCCGTGCGGTAGCCGCTTGTCCGGGGACGACCATTGTTGGCGGCGGAGACACAGTGACTGCGGTCGAGCAGGTGGGATTGGGAGCGCAATATACGCATGTTTCCACCGGCGGCGGCGCGTCGCTGGAGTTCATCGAGGGGAAAGTCCTGCCGGGGGTGGCGGCGCTGGCCGATAAAGATTAACGGAGGAAGGAAGATAGAAAGAATGGCGAGAAAGACAGTCATAGCCGGTAACTGGAAGATGAATAAAACCGCTGCGCAGGCGAGCGCTTACGCCGCTGAATTTCTGACGGCGCTGGGTCAAGCTCCGCTGACGGAAGTCGTGCTCTGCGCCCCCTTTACCGCGTTGCCGAGTTTACAGGCGGGATTGGCGGGCAGTGATGTGCGGTGCGGCGCGCAGAATGTATTCTGGGCAAGCGCCGGGGCCTATACCGGAGAGATATCCGCCGAGATGCTGGTGGACGCCGGTTGTACGTATGTGATCATCGGGCATTCCGAGCGCCGGGAGATTCTGGGTGAGAGTGACGAACTGGTCGCCCGTAAACTGAAGGCCGCCCTCAGCGCGGGCTTGATTCCGATTCTTTGCGTCGGGGAGAATCTGGCGCAGCGTGAAACAGGACAGGCTGTAGCGGTCGTCAACGCGCAGATGCGTGCGAATCTGGCGCCTTTGGACGCTGTGGAGATCCAGCGTCTGGTCGTCGCTTATGAACCGATTTGGGCGATCGGCACAGGCAAAACCGCTTCCGTTGCTGACGCGCAGGAAATGTGCGTCGCGATCCGCGCCTGCCTGGCGGAGATCGTCCCGGCAGCCGCGGCGGAGCATATCCCGATATTATACGGCGGCAGTGTCAAAACGGAGAACATCGCCGCGTTCATGCGGCAACAGGATATCGACGGCGCTTTGGTAGGCGGCGCCAGCTTGGATCCGGCTGATTTTGCCGCGTTAGTACGCAGGTCCGGAGGTGAAGCTAATTGAACGAGCCGTTGATCTTAATGATTTTAGACGGTTGGGGATATTGTGATGAAACAACGGGCAACGCGTGTATCGTGGCCAATACCCCGAATTTCCGCGCGTTGGAAGGGCGCTATCCGCATACGCTCATCGAGGCTTCGGGGGAAGCCGTCGGCTTGCCCGCCGGTCAAATGGGCAACTCCGAAGTGGGGCATTTGAATATAGGTTCCGGACGGGTCGTCTATCAGGATTTGACCCGGATCAGTCAAGCGATCCGCACCGGTGAACTGGCGCGTAACCCCGTGCTGCGCGAAGCGCTGGACGTGCCGTTGCGTAACGGCACGGCGCTGCATCTGATGGGCCTGCTCTCAGACGGCGGCGTGCATTCGCATGAAGAACATTTATTCGCTTTGCTCGCTTTGGCTAAGGAGCGCGGTCTGCGCAAGGTCTTCATTCACGCCTTCCTGGATGGCCGGGACGTCCTGCCGCGGAGCGCGAAAGAATTCTTGACGCATACGGAGGACAAGATCAAAGAACTGGGTATCGGCCGGATCGCTACCGTGAGCGGCCGTTATTATGCGATGGATCGCGATCAACGCTGGGAACGCTTGGAACTGGGTTATCGGGCGCTCGTTTACGGCGCCGGAGAGCAGGCCGCCGGGTCGTTAGCCGTCGTCGATCAAGCGTATGCCCGGCAAGTGACGGACGAATTCGTCCTGCCGACCGTGATCGTCGATGAGGCGGGCCAGCCGGTCGGCAGTATCCGGAACGGAGATAGTGTCCTGTTCTTTAACTTCCGGGCCGACCGGGCGCGCGAATTAACCCGGGCCTTTGTCGATCAGGAATTCCCCGGCTTCGCACGGCCGGA
Source organism: Peptococcaceae bacterium (assembly GCA_031289735.1). Taxonomy (GTDB): domain Bacteria; phylum Bacillota; class Desulfitobacteriia; order Desulfitobacteriales; family Desulfitobacteriaceae; genus JAITOS01. The sequence goes on along the minus strand of JAITOV010000113.1, from coordinate 19,094 downwards.
CAGGCCGCAGGTGCATTTTACCTGCCTGACGGAATACGATGTGACGATTGGCGCGCCGGTCGCTTTCCCGCCGCAAAATCTGAAGAATACGCTTGGCGAGGTGCTTTCCGCCGCGGGTTTACGCCAACTGCGTATTGCCGAGACGGAGAAATACGCCCACGTGACCTTCTTTTTCAACGGCGGGGTTGAAGAACCCTCCGCGGGAGAAGAGCGTTGTCTGATCCCTTCCCCGAAGGTGGCGACCTATGATCTGCAACCGGAGATGAGCGCGGAGCAGGTGACGGCAGAAATGCTGCGCCGGATGGAAGCGCATTCGTTCGATGTGGCGATCCTGAACTTTGCCAATCCGGACATGGTCGGCCATACCGGCGTCTTCAAGGCGGCAGTGCAAGCGCTGGAAACGGTAGACCGTTGTCTGGGCAGAATCATTGATTCCGCGCGCGCTAAGGGTTGGACGGTTTTCATCACGGCGGATCACGGCAATGTGGAAGCGATGCAGGATGTGCAGACCGGACTGCCCTTCACCGCGCATACGACGGACCCGGTGCCGTTTATCATCGTGGACGATCGGCATGCGGATGGATCATTACGCGCCGGCGGGGCGCTGTGCGATATTGCGCCGACGCTCCTGAAATGTTTAGGGATCACACAGCCGGTTGAAATGACCGGACAAGCACTGTTTTAATTAAAGAAAGGGGTCATAACAATGAGTTTAATCAGCGAGGTATATGCGAGAGAGATTCTGGATTCCCGGGGAACTCCGACGGTGGAAGTGGATGTCGTCTTAGAAGATGGGACACTGGGCCGGGCGGCGGCGCCGTCGGGCGCTTCGACCGGCGCTTTCGAAGCTGTGGAATTACGCGATGGGGATAAGGGGCGCTATCTGGGTAAAGGGGTCGCTCAAGCGGTGGACAATGTCAATACCTTAATCGCGCCGGAGATCGAAGGCTTGGATCCGTTTGACCAACCCGGTCTGGACAGCGCATTAAAGGAACTCGATGGCACGAATAATAAAGGCAAACTGGGCGCGAACGCGATCTTAGGCGTGTCCCTGGCTTCCGCTAAGGCCGCTGCTGAGGAGATTGGCTTACCGTTATATCAGTACTTAGGCGGAGTCAATGCCAAAGAACTGCCGGTTCCGATGATGAACATCTTGAACGGCGGTAAACACGCGGATAATAACGTAGACATTCAGGAATTCATGATTCTGCCCATCGGCGCGTCGTGCTTCAAGGAGGCATTGCGCTGGGGCGCGGAGATTTATCAGGCGCTGAAAAAGGTTTTACAGGAGAAAGGCATGCCCACCGGAGTCGGAGACGAAGGCGGATTTGCTCCGAACCTCAGTTCGAATGCGGAAGCGCTGGCTTTGATCGTGCAAGCGATCGAGAAAGCCGGTTACCAACCGGGTGTACAGGTCGCGTTGGGCTTGGATGTAGCGGCGACCGAACTCTATACGGACGGGATGTATCACCTGGCCAGCGAAAACTTGAAAAAGACTTCCGAAGAAATGATCGCCTATTATGAAGACCTGATTCAGAAATTCCCGATCGTCTCGATCGAGGACGGTCTGTCGGAAGAAGATTGGGACGGCTGGAAGAAACTCACCGACCGCCTGGGCGGCAAGATTCAACTGGTCGGCGACGATCTGTTCGTGACCAATCCGGAACGTCTGGCGAAAGGGATCGCTTCCGGCTGCGCCAATTCGATTCTGATCAAGCTGAATCAGATCGGGACCCTGACCGAGACGCTCGACGCGATCGAGATGGCTAAACGCGCGGGTTACACCGCGGTGATTTCCCACCGTTCCGGAGAAACCGAAGATGTGACGATGGCGCATGTCGCCGTAGCCGTGAACGCGGGTCAGATCAAGACCGGCGCCCCGGCCCGGACGGAACGCGTCGCTAAATATAACGAACTCTTGCGCATCGAAGAAGAACTGGGCGTCTCCGCTGTCTATCGTGGCGCGCAAGCGCTGGCCCGGTAAATCATAAGAGGTCATTCCAATCAAAAAAAGAGCCTAGATACACCAAGGGCTCTTTTTTTGGCGCGCCGTTGCGCTAGCGTTTCTGATAAAAGAAGGTAAACACCGAATGCAGTCCATAGTCGCTCGTGCCAAAGCACCGTTCCGTACTGCCGGTGAAGAACACCCCGCCGCTGCGCAGGGCGTTGGCAAACTTCTGATAGAGCATGGCTTTGGCGTCGTCGGTAAAATAGATCACGACATTGCGGCAGGCGATAAAATCGAAATCATTGCCGAAGCGGTCGGTCAGGAGGTTCTGCGCTTGAAATGTCACCATCTGCTGAATCTCCGGCCGGACTTGATAGGCGTTGTTCTGGGCGATGAAGTATTTATTGAGCAGATTCGGCGGGGTACTGCTGAAGTCGCCTGCCCGATAGACGCCGGCTTGCGCTTGCTTCAGGATGTTCTTGTCAATATCGGTCGCCAGGATGCTGGCGGAGACGCTGGGGAAATGCTCTCGCATCATGATGGCCAGCGAATAGGGTTCCTGCCCGCTGGAGCAACCGGCGCTCCACAGCTTCAGACGCGTTTTTCCTTGGACAATCAGCGGGAGGACTTGCTTGACCAGCACATCCCATTGACTGGCGTCGCGAAAGAACTGGGATACATTGATCGTCAGATGTTTAAAGAACGCGTCAAATAGCTCCGCGTCTGAGTTCAAGGCTTGCAGAAACTCCCGGTATCCATTGAAGGAACGCGTACGCATAAAACTCTCAATGCGCCGCTGCATCTGCGTTTGTTTATAATAATGCAGATCCAGCCCGCTCTTGGGATAAAATTGTTTGATAAAATCCTCGTAGGTATATTCTGCTGTGTTAGCCACAAGCAACGCCTTCTTTCTGGTGTACTCAGTGTGCGACATTCAGTAGGTATTACGCGAATAGATCAATCAGTAAACCGCGGATCTCGTCGATTTTGCCGAGGATATCTATCGTTTCTTTCTGATTGCCCAGGAGCTCGCGGCCCAGATCGTCTAAGGTTTGATCAATTTTGCTGATCCGGCTCATCATTTTAGGCCGGTCATAGGCATCCCAGCATGATTCTTCCAGCAGGGAATGGCTTTGCCCAAGGGTCGCGCGCAGGAATTTCTTAATCATATCGCGAAATAACGCCAGATCGCGAATCGAGAGGGATTGTTCCAACTTGGCGGCTTGAGCGTCAACTTTCTGTAGGAAAGCGTCCAATTCCTCGCGTTGCAGTTTCTGGGTGTTTTGCAGCGTCTGGCTGAACAGCTTGCCCGTTGTGCTCGGTTGAATATTCGGTTGGCTGACCTCGGTCTTATGGCTGGAATCAATACGGAAAGACATAGACGTGTACTCCTTTTCGGCATTTTTACTTGAGACTTTCTCCGTTTTATTCGATGTTGATTATGTAAGTAAGATATTGGGGAAGAAGGACTAGGGAGTTATTATGCACACCAGACGCGTTTTTCTCAAAAATCTATTGGGTTTCGGGGCGCTGCTTCTGCCTTGGTCGCCTCTGCCGCAGGCGCTGAGTCAAACCTTGTCTGATTTAACCGGCGGGACGCAAGCTGGCGTGATTTTGCCGCCGCCACCGCCGCCGGTTGCTCCCTCCGTGGTGGGGAAGGAGATCCTGAACCGTACGGCGCTGGAAGATATCGCGGCCTTAGCGGATCCGCTGATGCAAGGGCGTGAAGCCGGAGCGAAAGGCGAGATCCAGGCGAGCGCCTATCTGAGCAAACAAATGAGTGCTTTGGGTTTGCAACCGCGCGGTGATCTGGGCGCTGGTTATGCGCACACCTTCACGATACCGGCGTTGCATAAACAATTTGTCCAGGGTCGTTTGACCTTTACCTTAGGCAGCGCGGACAATCTGCGCGTACCCAGCGCCAACCTTCTGGGCGTGCTTCCCGGCCAAACGGAAGAACTGCTGATCCTGTGCGCGCACTATGATCATTTAGGCGTCTATCAGGGCAACCTCTATCCCGGCGCGAATGACAACGCCTCGGGAGTCGCCTGTGTCCTGTCGGTCGTACGCCGTTTGCTGCGTGAGAACCGGCTGTTGCATCATACGCTCCTGATTGCGTTTTGGAGCGCCGAAGAAAGCGGTTTCAACGGTTCGCAAGCCTTCATCGCTCATCCGAGCGCGCCGTTATCCGCCATCCGGGCCGTCCTGAACATAGATACAGTCGGGAACGGGACAACCGGAGATTTCCGTTTGTGGGGAGGGGATAACCTCACCTCTCGCGCCTTGCGTCAGGCCGGCGCCGCGTTGAATTTTGGCGCTTTACCCGATGATACCTCCGGGCATAATAGTGACCAGCTCAGTTTCACGCGGGCCGGAATTCCGGCCGCAACCTTGCTGGCGCGCGAGTGGTTGACAAAGAACCATACACCGGAGGATACGCTGGATATCATCTCTCCGGAACAAATATCCGCTGCGGAAGAACTCGTTTACCAAGCGCTGCTTCTGCTGGATCAGGGTATTTAGCGGGCTGGATCGCTGAGATCCACCGGATGCCCGAGCGCTTGCGCGCTGCCCGGTTCCACTGTGTCATAGATCGAACGCAGGATGACCAGATCTACCCGGCGGTTGCGATAACGGTTTTCGTCCGAATCATTGGCGACCAGCGGCCGATATTCCCCATAGCCGGTCGCGGACAGACGATCGGGTGAGATGGCGTTGTTAATCATCAGTTGCACGATATTCGTCGCGCGCGCCACGGATAGCTCCCAGTTACTGGGAAACTGTTCCGTATGGATCGGTAAGTCATCCGTATGTCCTTCCACGCGCATGTAATTCGGGGCGATGGACAGAACCACGGCAATCTTCTCGAGAATAGCCCGCGCGTTAGCGGTGATCAGCGCCGAACCGCTGTCGAACAGGAGGGTATCCTGTACACTGATGACCAAACCACGTTCCTCGATCGAACTCAGTAGCTGATTCTCGATATTATTATCGGCTGCAAACTGATCAATCTTTTGCTTTATCGCTTCAATCGACATAATTTCCTTGTGATCGTCCGTGGCGTTGCTGTCGGCTTCGCCTGATGGATTCAGGATGGAGTACCCGCCGGGGATATCATTGATATTCATCTGGGCGCTTGAGCCGCTGCCCATGGACACATTCAAAGACTCCGCTACGGCCTTGAACTTCTCGGCGTCAACTTTACTGATCGAATAGAGCACGATGAAGAAAATCATCAGCAGCGTGATCAAATCCGAATACGTCAGCAGCCAGCGTCCGGAATCATCCTTGTCCATCTCTGGTCTTCTCTGTCTGCTCATTTGGCTATATTAGGCATCGATCTGGCCTGGTTTGGGGTTTTGACCCGGCCGGGATAGCCCGCTCCTTTTTGTGGAATCGTTTGCAGTCCTCCATCCAAGTGCGTATTCAGTTTCTCCTTCAGAATCGTCGGATTTTCACCGGCCTGAATCGACAGGATGCCGTCCAGCGTCATCTCCATGGCTTGTACTTCCGCGCGGTCCTTCTGCTTCAGTTTATTCGCGATAGGCAGCCAGATCAGGTTCGCGGCGGAGACGCCGTATAGCGTAGCGATAAACGCCGCGGCTATCGCGCCTGACAACTGATCCGGATTGGCCATATTGCCCAGCACGTGTACCAGTCCCAGGACGGTACCGATGATCCCCATCGTCGGGCTGAAACCTCCGGCGGCTTCGAAGAGGTGGATACCGACACGGTGGCGTTTTTCCAATACGGTGATATGGGACTCCAGAATCGAACGCGTGATCTCCGGGTCCGTGCCGTCAATCACTAATTGCAGCCCTTTACGGGTGAATTTGTCTTCCACATAAGCGACGTCCTGCTCCAGCGAGAGCAGGCCTTCCTTGCGTGCGCGTTCCGCGAAATGAATCAACTGAGCGAACGTATGCGTGACGCCGGAGTCATTACGGGAAAAAGCGATACGCAACCACTTAGGGACGCGCTTTAGATCCGCCGTCGAGAAACTGGCGGCGACCGCGCCCAGGGTACCGCCAAAGACGATCAGGGCGGCAGTCCCGTGGAACAGGGAACCCGGAGACCCTCCTTCTAATATGAAGCCGAAGAACAGAGCCAATACTCCGGTCAGGATTCCGATAATGGTAGTTAAATCCATGCCTTTTCGCCGCGACGGACCCGAATCGGGCTGGCGTCGGACGAAACACCTCCTTTTTGGTCATTAAGATTTTTGCGCAAGCACTTCAGATCATTATGGCATTTGACGATGTATCCGTTAGGTATGTATCCTGCGGTATCCGTACGGCAGTTGCCGATAAAAAAACTGGTAATCATCTGATCGAGCATTTTCTGTAAAAACATTATACGAAATATATCCCAAAATTTAAATAATCAACAGATAAGTCAGGACAAAAGACCTAGTAAATCACCGCTTAAATCAGATAAATAATTTCTTTTGACCGACAACTTGTTAAAATGGCTTGAACTATGCACGACTAATGGGCAAATCTGCGCAGTTGGCTAAATCATTTCCTGAGTTTTTCCGATATAGACAGTGAAAGCAAGGAGGTGCGGCACTATGAAAATCGACAACCAACATGTTGCCTCTATCAATCAGATTAACGCCATTCGCCCGGTGGAGCGTACGGAGAAAAAAACCGCGGCTTCCAACACGGATCATGTATCAGTTTCCGATAAGGCGCAAGTTTTTAACGAGCTATTGCAGAAAGCCAAGGCGCTGCCGTCTGTGCGTGAAGAACGCGTCCAGGAACTTCGTGACCAGATCGGCTCCGGGAAATATGAGATTCAAGCGGCGCGGATCGCGGCGAAAATGATCATTCAGCCGGTCAACGCGGAATAACCTCGCTGCTATTTAAAGAGGAGTAACAAAGAATATGATTACGGAAATGATACCGGAACTCAATGAGATCTTGTGCCGTCAGGTAGAACGCTACTGTGAGTTGAAAATCTTGGCGGAAAACAAACAACGCGCCCTGATCAACAACGATATCGCCACTTTGGCGGAATGCGTGGCTCAGGAAGAACAATTCATCCTGGAAGCCGGCGCGCTGGAACGGGAACGTATCTCCTGCGTCAAGCGTTACATCGATTCGCATAGCGAAAATCCTGAAGGGCTGACCCTGGCGGAATTGACGCAGCAATATCCAGAATTGGTGGAATTGCACCAGGAACTCAAGAGCGTCCTGGAGGAATTGCAGATCATGCATGAATCCAACAAGATGCTGCTGAATCAGGCGCTGAAACTGATGAATTATACGATGAGCCTCTTTACCCAGCCGGATGATCATATCTATGGACGGCCGGGAGCTAAAGAACGCAATACCGCAAAATTAAAGCTTGTGGATAAAAAAATATAAAGGGGTCTAATTCATATGATACCAACTTTTTTTGGCCTGGAATTAGCGTTGCGAGCCTTGGAAACGCAGCAGTCCGCGCTGAACACGTCGGGGCACAACATTGCGAACGCCAATGCCGTGGGGTATTCCCGTCAGCTAACGGATATGAAGGCTACCCTGCCGTATGTCATCTCCTATAATGGCAAAGACATCAGTCTCGGCAGCGGAGTAACGGTGGCAAGTATCGAACGGGCGCGCGACGTCTTCGTCGATCGCCAGTATCGTTTGGAATTTACCAAGGGAGAGTACTGGGTATCCAGGGCGGACTTGATCAGCAAGGTCGAGACCGTCTTCAATGAATCCAGCGAATACAGCATCTCAGGGGATCTGGATCGTTTTTGGGCCGCGTATAATGACTTGGCGACCAACCCGGAAAACACGGGCGCGCGCTCTGTGGTACAAGGACGAGCTATAGCTCTGACCGATACCTTCCACTATGTAGCCCAACAATTGGACGATATGCAGAGAAATATCAATGATAATATCCTGAACCAGGTCGACCAAATCAATCTCTACGCCGAGCAGATCAAAGAACTGAATATGCAGATCAAGAACGCTCAGATCGTCGGAGATTTTCCGAACGATCTATTAGACCGTCGCGATAATTTGGTAGACGAACTCTCCAAGATTGCTAATATCACAGTTATCGAACAGCGCGACCCGCGTTTCACCGACCGCATGGTCAATACCTATACGCTCGTGATCGGGAGTGAAACCGCGGTGCCGAAACAAGTGCTGGTGCAAGATCAGGAAGCGACCCATCTAAAAGCTGGTGTGGACGCCAACGGTTTCGCTATGATCCAGTGGGCGATCGCCGGAACAGACCTTGACCTGGGCGCCCAGAAGGGCTTGTTACTGGCGAATATCGAAGTTCGCGACAACTATATTCCCGCGATCCGCGCCGAACTCGATAAGATCGCCCAGGGCGTCGCCAACGCCATCAACGCGCTGCATCAAACCGGCCAGGGTATGGTCGTGGAAACGGACGGTATCAGTCTCTTCACGGATGGCGTGACCGCCGATACGCCGGGTGTCCTGCCGAGTGGCATTACCGCCGCGAATATCACGCTCAATCAATTGATCCAAGATAATCCCCTGCGCATCGCTACCGGCGCGATCAATGCGGCAGGCGTCGTCAAATCCGGTGACGCTACTGTGGCGAGCGCTATCGCTTCCTTGCGGGACGGTTGGGCCGCGCTCACGGATATGATGGGCGCAGGCGTCTTCGGCGCCGCAGGACAGAAGCCGCTGGATGCGGTCTCTATCTCTGATTTCTATAACGCATTCATCGCCGGGATCGGGGTGAATGTGCAGACGGCCGACCGGATGGCCGTCGCGCAGGAAATGCTGGTGTATCAGTTAGCGGTGCAGCGTGAAGCCGTCTCCGGTGTGAATCTGGACGAAGAAATGACGAACCTGGTCAAGTACCAAAAGTCCTATACCGCGGCAGCCCGTCTGGTCACGATGTTTGACGACATGCTCGAGACCATCGTCAAAGGCATGGGTATTACCAGGTAACAAGAGAACAACGAAGGAGGAAACGATCGTGCGAGTCACTAATAATATGATCCCGAATGCTCTCTTACGCAATCTGACATCAGCGGAGAACCGCTTGATAACCTATCAGAAGCAAATGAGCGGCGTGAAGATCAGCAAATCTTCGGACGATCCCGTCGGGATCGAGAACGTCATGCAGCTGAGAAATTCCCTGCTCAACGTGGAAAACTGGAAGAGCAACGCTGATGAAGCGATCACGATCATGGATACCACGGATTCGATGCTCAATGAATTGAACACGGTGCTGCAGCAAGCGCGCGACCTGACAGTCTATGGGGCGAACACCGGCGCTGTGACGCCGCAGGACCGGGAGAAAATCGCTATGGAAATCGATCAGCTGGCGGAACACGTTCGCCTGATCGCGAATACCAAGGTCACGAACCGTTACATCTTCGGCGGGACGCGCTCGGATCATCTGCCGCTGGAAGAAGGGGACGATACCTGGCAGGGCAATAATGAGAGCATCTGCTATCAGATCGGGGCCAGCAATAATAACCTGCCCATCTCGGTCAACGGTGTCGCCGTATTCTCTGAGGAATACACCCAGAATTCCCAGGGGTTTCCCACGGCGGATATCTTTCAGACCCTAAAAGCCTTGAGTACGATCATGAAAGCCGCGGATCCCTACGACACTGCCGTACAAGATGAGGTCAAGGATCTGCTGGGTTTGACCGGCAGTACGGAACCCGTGACGATCAGTGGCATGTTGGATCACCTGGACGGTCATATCGATAACGGTCTCAGTATCCGGGCGGATCTGGGCGCACGGCGCAATCGCATGGAATCCATCAGCGAGCATCTGGAGACCATGTCCTATAACCTGACGACGAACCTGGCGAATGTCCAGGACGCGGACTTGGCCGAAACTATCACCTATTTCCAGAACCAGCAGAATATCTACAAAGCCGCTCTCTCCATCGGCGCTCAAATGATCGAGCCGTCGCTCGTTGACTTCATGCGATAGTCCTAACCGAGGGGGGATACCCATGCTGCAGATTCAAATCAGCCAGCAACCGATTCTCACACAGTTCACCCGGCGTAACGCTGCGCTCAATCTGACCTCCACTCCGGCGCAGGTCAATATCGACGCGCAGCCGGCCCGTCTCGAGATGAAGAACGCGCTGGGTATCGGTCAGTTGAGCATCGACCAGACGCCCTGCCGTTATTCCCTGGGGATGAAGACTCTGACTGCTTTTACCGCTGATCTGAAGGACGAGCGCCGTCAGGCGTTTCTCGACGGGGTTTCCCGGGTAGTGCAGGAAGGGTATCGCGCCGCGCAGATTGAAAACCCGCAAGACGCCTTTGCCGAGAACGCGGCGTCTTTAACGATCTCAGAGCCTGTACAGATCACGCTTGGTTGGATCCAGCGCCCGGATATCTCCTATGAACCCGCGCCGTTGCAGTTCGACCCGATCCCAGGCGTCCTCAGTTATACCGTGACGCCGGGCGGCGTGCAAGGGGACTATCAGCCGGGTAGTCTGGATATTCAGGTTGTGCAGTATCCGCAGACGCAGATCAGTGTGCTGGACGTACAACTTTAAATTCATAAGCCATGGAGCATGGGAAATGGTCATTCAATGAACAAAATCAATGCAGGAGGAAATTTTTAGAGATGAAAGTTAAGTCTACCCGTTTGGGAACACTTGAGGTTGCGGACGACCAGATGATCAGTTTTGCCCAGGGACTACCGGGATTTCCGGAAGAGCGGGAGTTCGCCGTCATCTGGCAGGATCCCGAGAGTCCGTTCGCTTTCTTGCAATCGCTGGCGGATCCGCATTTGACCTTTGTCCTAGCGGATCCTTTCGTATTCTTCTCCGATTACCATTTTGAGCTGGATGATAACATCGCCGCGCAATTGGGCCTATCCGCCCAGACGCCGCCGCAGGTCTTGCTGATCGCGACGATCAAAGAGAGTTTCGCAGAGAGTACCGTGAATCTGATGGCGCCCGTGGTGATCAATCTATCCGCGCGGGTGGGCAGACAGGTGATTCTCGACCATCCGGAGTACACCGTACGCCACAAACTTTTTCCCGGTGGTATGATTCCTGCCGGAGACGAAGGGAGGGCGCGGCATGTTGGTTCTCACCCGTAAAGCCGGCGAGCGTATCGCCATCGGCGATGATATCTTCGTTACCGTCGTCAGCGTCAAAGGGGAATCTGTGCGGCTCACTGTGGAAGCGCCCCGCGAGGTCAAAATCTACCGCGGCGAGATCTTCGACGCCATCGTCGCCGAGAACCGCGAAGCCGCCGGCGCGACCGGCCTGCCGGATTGGTCCCAGTTACACGATCTGCCGAAGAAGAACCCGGAGCACGGGTGATTTGCCGGATACATATACCTTTAATTGGTAATAAACTACAGTAAATGCGCGGATTTATATTGTAGGCATGGTGAAAAGAGGTGGAATTATATGGCATTTACATGGAGCAAAGATATCGCAACAGGCAATGAATTGATTGATTTACAGCACAAACAGTTGATTCAGGCAATCAACAACCTGCTCGAAGCATGTACGCAGGGCAAAGGACGTGCCGCGCTCGGTGAAACGATAGATTTTCTCGCAAGCTACACGGCAAAACACTTCGCGGATGAAGAAAATTTACAATTGCAAGCCAAATATGCCGACTTTACACGGCATAAAACGCTTCATGATGGATTTAAGGGTACGGTTAGCGATTTGGTGCGTCAGCTCAAAGCGGAAGGGGCATCGATTGTGTTGGTCGGCAAAGTAAATTCCAGTATTGGCGATTGGCTGATGAACCACATTAAGCGCGAGGATACAAAAGTAGCGGCCCATATACGGAATGTAAACGGCTCTGCATGATGTTGGAACATAAATTTTAATCGGTGAACAACATCCGTGCGAATGAAAACCATAGATGTTAGCGTCTGTAGAAACATCGGGCATCCTTCGATACTAGAGGGAGAGAGACTTGGTGAAGGATGTGCAGCGCTCATGAAGTTTTCTAGCGAGATTGTGCGAGATGATTTCAGCGTGGCCCGTAACCGGGCGCTGGAATTGCCGCAAACGGATCAGGAAGCATTGCTCTTGCTGTGTTATCTGGTCCGGGATGAATATCAACTGGAACATCATAGCGAAGCCGTCGCGTATATGCGCAAGGTTCTGCAATATCCGGCGCGTATCCGGGAGTTGTGGCGTCAAGAACGCTATCAGTTCATGCCATTGGTCTTCGCCATGCTGGTGGTGGCCTCAGAAAACCGGCGCGGATTTAGCCGGCGTCAGATCTACCAGACGTTGATCTTGCCCTTCCGCGAGATCGACCCGGAAGATCAAGGGATTCCCCTGCTGGAACTCGTTTATCGCCTGTTCTTTGACTATAGAGAAGAAGTGTTCTTGCGGGACCTGCCGGAGGCGCTGGAGACGGCGCGCCGCTGCCCGGAGTATTATAATGAGGCCCCTCCGATGGTCAGGTTAAAACTGTATACCCTGGCGGCCAGAGCTTATTGGCGTCGCGGCGCAGTGCCGATGGCGCTGGAGTTCATGCGGGAAGGATATCGTTATCGCTTGCGTGCGTGCTCTGCGGAGGATGTACGCTTGTTTTTGCGCTGTTTGCGCGGGAAAGAAACCTCGCTACAGACGGAATTACTGAGCCGGGGATTGGATGTCCAACAGCCGGAAATCTTGCGTATGTTACTGGATACCACACGATTGCCCATGCACCGCGAACTCCATGCTTATTACCTGGACAAGCAGCTCAGTTCGGAACCTCCCTCTCACGGTAGTGTGCTCTATCAACTCTTGCTCAGCGGTCAATATGATCAGCTGCGCAGTGCGTTGGCTGCTTTACCATTGAACGATTACTATCGGGAATTCGTGACGGGGTACCTCTTTTTACTGGTTGTTTGCAGCGGAGATGAGGGCTGTTATCGCCGTCATGCGGCTACACTCAGGGATGTCTCAACCCTACTGGACGCTTTTTTCACAGGAAGTACGTTGCCGGAATTGAGCCGGGAAGAGTCTAAATGGCTGATGTTCTATCCCTGGATCGCGCTGCTAGCCGGTAGAGAAATCGCCGAGCGTTTCCTGCGTGTATTCTCTGTGGCGGATCCCAGAATGTGCTATTGGATCAGAGCGCGTCATCTGGTGGAGAATGCTGAATATGCCGCACTGGCCGCCGAAGCGCCGGAGGGGATCGCCCCCTTGGATGATGAATGCCGTATGCTGTATGTGGAAGCGTTGCTTAGAACAGGACGGGATCAGGAAGCATTAGCGCAGATCCGCTCTTTGCTGGCTGGGGAAATCCTCACGGAAGAATTACTGCACCAACTGCGCGTGATCTCCGAGTGTTCAGGGGAGTGCGGATTGCCGGCGCGGGCCTTGTATGCCGAGTATCGCGCCGTCTGGGATAAGATCATTGAATTAGAAGATGTGATCCATACGCAGCTTGCCTTCAGGCGTGTGGCGCAACAGGATGAAAAAGCCTGGCGCGCGCTGAGCCGGCAAGCGTTCCAACAATTATTAGACCGGGATCAGGCGCTGCCGCGCTGCACGCGACTCCTGCGGCTCAGTCGGCAAGCGGCAGTGATTTATGAACAACAGGGTTGCATCCCTGAAGCCTTGGCGTGCTATCAGCTGACGCTGGCCCAAGATTATGCGGCGGAAGAAAGCCTGAACAATCTGTCGCGTATCTTCAGCCGGTTGGGGAATCATACACTGGCCGAATTTCTTGGGACTAAAGGGGCGCGGGCCTTCCCCAAAGGGCGGATTGGTTAAAGATCTGGTCAAATCCGACGATAAGTAGAGTAGAGGAAATATGTTTTGGGGTGATATTTGTGTTTAAAGTTGAGGCGATTGGAGCCAGCGGCATGAGCAAAGAAAATAACAGGGAGTGGAGGCCGCTACCCACAAAGCAAGGTATTCGCACCGGGGTAGGGAATACGTCCGCGGGCAGCACTGCGGATCATAAAGCCGTATATGAAAACACGGAAACAAAAGCTGCGGATCCAACGGCCGCGTTGCCAAAAGTTGAAGAGATGAATCGCGTCGTTTCGGCCATGGATATGAAGATCCAGTTTGTGTTGCACGAGGACACGAACAGATATATCGTGCAAGTGATTGATCCGTGGAAAGATGAAGTCATGCGGGAGATCCCGACGCATGAGTTCCTGGATATGGTGGCCGAAATACAGAAATATGTAGGCATTATGCTAGACAGAAAAGTATAAATTGCGGTATTCTATGGATATTAAAAGGAAATTTGTCAGGAGGTAGGAATGATGTCAATATCAACAAGTGGAGTCGGTGGCGTATATGGGTTATCCGGTTCGGGCATAGACGTCGATGAGATTGTCAAAAGTTTAATGAAGGCGCAGCAAACGCGCCTGGATTCCTTGACACAGAAAAAGACTTTAGTCGAATGGCAAAAGACCGCTTATAATGAAATCTATGACTTGGTCAATAATTTTAGCAAAACGGTATTTAATTATCGCTTAGAATCGACCATAAGCCCGATGACGGTCGCATCCAGTAACTCCTCTGTGGTCACGGCTACGGCGAGTGGTGACGCTCTGGCGGCCAGCCACGCGCTGATCGTCGCTCAATTAGCCTCGGGAGTGAATCTGACCAGCAGTGCGGCGATCACACCGGCAGGCGCGAGTAAGGCCAACCTGGGGGCGCAGTTTGGCGTAGAGAATGATTTTTCATTGATCCTCTTCAACGGGCACAGTGAGACAACGATCGATATCTCCGTATCGGACAGCATTAACGACGTGGTCAGCAAGATCAATAAAGCGGGTATCGGTGTAAGCGCCGGTTATGACAGCGGGATGGACCGCTTCTTCATAACGACGACGAACACAGGCACTGCGGCGGGTATCGGCATGAAGACGGTCAGCGCGAATGTGGACGGCACGAATGACGGGAAGATATTCATCGACGCCTTAAACATCTTCGGCAATCCTCCGGTGACGAGTGATGTGACCGATGGAGTGAGTATGGTGACGACGACGACGACGGAATACGCGGCGGTCTACGGCAAAGACGCGGTGTTCCAGCTGGACGGGGCCAGCTTCACGCAAAGCACGAACAGCTTCAGTATTTTTGGGGTGAATTATACCTTAACCGGGACCTCCGCCGGTACCCTGGCCACAGATGTAGCGAACGGAGTTTTCTCCGGACAGGCGACCGCGGTGACTATCACGAAAGACACCTCAAAAGCAGTGGAAAGCATTCAGGCTCTGGTCGATAGCTACAATAAGGTACTGGAAAGCATTAATAGTAAGATCGCGGAAACGCGGTATAAGGATTATCTCCCGTTGACGGATACGCAGAAGGCAGGGATGAAAGATACGGAAATCTTGCTCTGGACGGCTAAAGCCCAAAGCGGTTTGCTGCGTAATAACAGTACGCTGACGGCCTTGGTCAGTTCGATGCGCAATGCCCTGTCTAATTCCGTCTCAGGTATCAGCGGCATCTATACCTCGGCTTCGACGATCGGGATCACAACCGGTTCATACAGCGAGGGCGGTAAGCTTTACTTAGATACCGCCAAGCTGACGGCGGCGCTGGAAGCGGATCCGGACGCGTTGATGAATCTGTTTGCCGGCGCAAATGGGATCGCGACTCGTCTGTATGACGGGATCGACAGCTCGTTGAAAAAGCTCTCTACTTTAGCGGGGACGACGGCTAATGAGAGCTACGATACGGAGAGCAGTTTGGCAAAAACCATCAGCAGGTATAACCTGCAGATTAGTAATGAAACGCTGCGCTTTGATAGCTTGCAGAGCATGTACTATACACGTTTCAATGCGATGGAAGTGGCGATCCAATCTCTCTCGCAACAGAGCAACTGGTTGAGTTCCCTGTATACGACGACATCGAGTTGATTAAGTTTTTGGAGGTTAGGTGAATATGGTAAGTTCTCAAGCGGTGAATATCTATAAAAATCAGCAGGTGATGCTCTCTCTGCCGGAGCGGCTGACCCTCATGCTGTATACCGGCGCTTTGCGTTTCTTAAATGAGAGCATTCAGGCGCTGGAACAGGGTGATGTCGAGAAGTCACATACCGCGAATCTGCGCGTGCAGGATATCGTCAAAGAATTTATCCGTACGTTGAATATGGATTATGAAATCTCGCATCAATGGGCACAGCTCTATGAATATACCGAGTACTGTCTCATTCACGGAAATATCAAGAAGGATGTGCAGAAACTAAACGAAGCGCGGGATATCTTAAGAGAAATGCGCGATGCTTGGGAAGGCGCGATGCAAGAAACGGCTGTCAAAGAAAAACCGGCGGAAGCCATGAAGGGTTGAAATGATGACAACACAGGCACAAGCGCCGAAACATTGGCAGGAATACCGTTTCCTAACACGGGAAATGGAAAAGTTTATTGATCAGGATTTAGAATTGTTCTATGCCCTATTAAATCAACGGGGAGAATTGCAAAGCGCGATAGAAAAAGAGCCGGATGATATATTTCCGGCTTCTCTGGACGGACAGGAATTCTTGCGGGAGATCGCTGAGATCGATCAGCAGATTGCGCAGAAATTGCAGTCCAAATCCTTGCGGGCGAAACGACAGCATCAAGTAGCGGAAGCATATTCGGGTAGTGGGCAGAATACTGCGCCGTTGGGACAACAGTGGAAACGATAAATATTTAAAATCCCCGGAGTTTTTCATTGGGCTATAATAATTAAAAAATAGGCAAGTATAAAAAAGAAAATCGCTATTTGATGTAGAATAAATACAAATATAAAATAAATACAATAATATAATGTAGAAAAATGTTGCAAACGAAAAATAACCAACACCAAATCGTCGAAATACCGCACGGAAGGAAACGAGGTGATATCATGAACTATCATCAGTGGCAAAGCTGGTTTGCTTTAGATGGAGATTTTGAACAAAAAGTTCATGGTATTTTAGCGCAGTTGGTTGAGAGCATAGGCGCCGAGAAAATGTGCGTCGTTTCTTTGACGCATCGGGCGCAGAACTTCGTTTACTGCTCCAAAGAGCAAACCTGTGCGACGGACAAAGATCGAGAACATAGGGAATTGCTGGCTTTAACCTGCTTGAAACTACAGGGTAGTATAGAGACAGGACAAGATCTGGCGGAGCTTACCTCATTGGAAGAATGGGCAGAGCACGGCGCGACCCGGCAAGTTTTCACTCCGATCATGTATCAGGAGAAGGTGTATGGGGCGTTGTATTGTATCTTTGCGGATTCTGTCGAATGTACGGCGGAATTTACCGAGGAGTTACAAACTTACGCCGATATGCTGGCGGTTCTGTTTTATAATGATCTTTTTTACCAAGGACACGTACAACCGATCAAAGAATTGCTGAAAGTACTGGATGAGATGGAAGCCCATGTCTATATTTCTGATGTCGAAAGCAGGGAACTGCTGTTTGTGAATCATAAAATGCGTCAGGAGTATGGATTGAGCGCCGGAGATATCGGTAAAACATGCAGTGAGGTACTGGGAGAAGGCGGGTGCGAATCATGCCCGCTGATGCGTCTGGGTCAGGATCCCTATCATCCCTATGTCTGGATTAAATACGAGCCGAAGAGTGAGAAATACTATCGGGCAACCCATTGGATGATCGAATGGCTGGATGGCCGGACAGCGCATCTGCAATATGCGGTGGATATCACTGAGGAACGCAATATCAACGAGGATTTGAACCAGGTTAAGTTGGAATTGGAGAAAGCGAACCAGGTCAAAACAGATTTTCTCTCCCGGATGAGCCATGAGATTCGTACGCCGATTAATGCGATTATTGGGATGGCGCGTATTGCCAAAAGCGCCAATGATCTGAATAAAATCCATCAGTGTGTCGAAAGGATCGACGCTTCATCGAAACAATTGCGGGTGATTGTGGATGATGTTCTGGATATGTCTAAGATCCAATCGGATCAACTGAGGCTATATCTGGAGCCGTTTGATTTCGAACGCATGTTGATTAATCTGGCGAATGCTACCTCCACGCTGATCAATAAAAAACAACAAAAGCTACATATTTGCATGGATTTGGATATGCCGCGCTATTATCGCGGCGATGAATTCCGCTTGTCTCAAGTGATTAGCAATTTACTCTCGAATGCCGTGAAGTTTACGCCGGAATTCGGCAAAGTCTATATGGATATCAGTGAAGAGAGACGCGCCGGAAAAATATCCACGATTCAGGTAGCGGTATCGGATACGGGCATCGGAATTCCGGAGAAATTTCAAGAGTCGCTGTTTGTTGATACATTCGAACAGGCGGACGGAGGTACGACGCGCCGGCACGGTGGGATTGGGCTGGGGTTAGTGATCAGCAAGCGGATCGTAGAACTGATGGACGGAGTACTCACATTCCGGAGTCAGGAAAATGAAGGCAGTACGTTTGTCTTTACGGTCAACCTGGAAGTGGAAGAAAACCAGAATGATATTTTGAATGTGCAAAAGATCGATATCAGTAATCTGCGTGTCCTGTTGATGGATGATGAGGTCGAGACGAGAGCGTATTTCGCGACGATTATGAACGAATTCCGGGTTGGGGTCGACACCGCTGATCGTTGGCAGGCCGGTCTGAACCAATTGGAGCAAGCGGACGCTAAAGGCGCGCCTTATCATATCGTCTTTCTCAGTTGGCAGATGCCCGATAGTTCACTGGAAGCTCTGCGCGCCCTGAAAAAGAGATTTGACAGTGTTCGGGTGGTTTTGATCACGAATCAGCGTATGCGTAAGCAAGCCGAGGACGCGATCTCCGCCGGAGCGGATTGCGCCATTACGAAACCTCTGTTTCCTTCGGTTCTGCTGGATACGATCCATCAAGTGATCGGGCTGACGCAAAACCGCTCAGGAGTCAATATTAGCAATCGTTACTCCTTTGTTGGCTATACGGTGCTGTTGGCTGAGGATTTGGATATCAACCGGCGGATTTTGACCCGCTATTTGGAAGAGACGAGAATGAAGGTTGAGCATGCTAAGACAGGACGGCAAGTCGTTGAGCTGTTTCAACAAAATCCTCAGCGCTATGATCTCATTTTGATGGATATCCATATGCCGGAGATGGATGGACATGAGGCTGCGCGCCGTATACGCGCCATGGCGAATATACCACGCGCCGCGATCATCCCGATCGTAGCGATGACGGCGGAATCCTTTGTGGCGGATATTGACCGTTGTCTGCAAAGCGGGATGAACGATCATCTGACTAAACCGGTCAAACCGGAT
>JAITOV010000097.1 GCA_031289735.1 Peptococcaceae bacterium | reverse complement strand
CATCGCGGACAAGAAAGCGCCGGTATCGCTGTTTCCGATGGACGTAATATCGATGTCTACAAAGGGATGGGGCTGGTCGCCGATGTGTTCTCCGACGCACGCTTAGCGCAACTGCGCGGTAAAATGTCTATCGGCCATGTGCGCTATTCGACCACCGGATCCAGCCGTCTGTTAAATGCCCAACCGCTGGTCGTCTACTATCAGCACGGCATGATGGCCTTAGCCCATAACGGAAACCTGACCAACGCGCAGGAACTGCGGCAAGAGCTGGCCAAGGATGGGGCGATTTTTCAAACCACTGTGGACACAGAAGTGATCATCAATCTCATCGCGCGTTACCGTCGCGGCTCGATCGAAGACGCTTTGGTTAAAACCATGCTGGATCTGCGTGGATCGTACGCGCTGGCGATCATGGCCGAAGGCAAACTGATGGGGGTGCGCGATCCGTATGGATTCCGGCCGTTGTGTATCGGTAAGCTGGACGAGCATTACTGTCTGGCGTCAGAAAGTTGCGCTCTGGATACGATTGGCGCGGAACTCATCCGGGAGGTGGAACCGGGAGAAATCGTCACGATTGATGAAGAGGGTTTGCGCAGCCGGCAAGGTTTGCCGCCGATGAGAAAGGCCGTCTGTTCGTTTGAGTATATCTATTTTGCCCGCCCGGACAGTACGATCAGCGGGATCAATGTCACGGAGAGCCGCCGCCGTATGGGCGGAGAATTGGCCCGAGAGTGTCCGTTGGACGCGGATATCGTGATCCCGATCCCGGATTCCGGAACAGCCGCGGCGATCGGTTATGCGACAGCGACCGGGATTAAATTCGAAGAAGGATTACTGAAGAACCGCTATGTGGGCAGGACGTTTATCCAACCGACCCAGCAAATGCGCGAGATCGCTGTGCGGATGAAGTTAAATGCGAATTCGCGTATTCTGAAGGGGAAACGGGTGATCATGATTGATGATTCGATCGTCCGGGGAACGACGAGTTCCAAGATTGTAGAAATGGTGCGACAAGCCGGCGCGACAGAAGTCAATCTGTTAATCAGTTCACCACCGGTGCGTTATTCCTGTCATTATGGTATTGATACGGCGGAGCGGGAACGCTTGATCGCGGTACAAATGGATGTAGAGGGGATTCGTCAGCATATTGGCGCGGATTACCTCTATTATCTTTCCGAAGAAGGATTACTGCGGGCGCTGGGGGTAGATGAAGCCTGTCTGGCTTGCTTTAACGGAGATTATCCGACTCCGATCACCGAAGAAGACCGCACAAAATATGATTTTGAGAGGTGAGCATATGGACATGACCTATCGTTTGGCGGGCGTCGATATTGAAGCGGGGGAAAAAGCCGTTGAACTGATGAAATCTTCGGTGAAGAGAACGATGCGTCCGGAAGTACTGCAAGGTTTGGGCGGATTCGGGGGACTGTTTCAATTAGATATCGCCAAATACCAAGAACCGGTTCTGGTATCCGGGACGGATGGCGTGGGCACGAAGTTGCGTTATGCTTTCTTGCTGGATCGCCATGACACGGTGGGGCAGGACGTGGTGGCCATGTGCGTCAATGATGTACTGACGCAAGGAGCGGAACCGTTATTTTTCCTGGATTATCTGGCTTTGAGTAAACTCATTCCCGAGAAAGTAGCCACGATCGTCAACGGCGTGACAGCCGGTTGCGAATTAGCCGGTTGCGCCTTAATCGGCGGAGAAACAGCCGAAATGCCCAGCTTTTATGGTGAAGGCGAATATGATTTAGCCGGTTTTGCGGTAGGGGTCGTCGAGAAGGGGAAGATCATCGACGGATCCAAGATCCGTGCGGGGGATGTGCTGATTGGTTTGCCTTCTACCGGCTTGCACTCCAACGGGTATTCTTTGGTGCGCAAGGTGTTTGCGCCTTACGAATTGGATACGGTGTTTGAAGAACTGGGCGAACCGTTGGGCAATGTTTTGTTGCGTCCCACCAGGATCTATGTGAAGACCCTTCTGCCGTGTTTACAGGATGATAAGGTTCTGGGGATCGCGCACATTACCGGCGGAGGGATAACCGGTAACATTCCTAGGTTGCTGCCGGCTGGTTTGGGGATCAGCATTCAGCGTTCGGCTTGGGAGCGCGCGCCGATTTTCAACTTGATTCAGCGTTTAGGCGGTATCTCGGAGGATGAGATGTATCGCACGTTTAATATGGGCATAGGGATCGTGATCGTCGCCCGGCCGGAAGACGAAGAGATTCTCGTTCAACGAATCCAGGCGCAAGGAGAACGGTGTTGGAAGATCGGTCGCGTCGTCTCCGGCGAAGGAGTGTCGTATAAATGAAGATCGCTGTATTAGCTTCCGGACGCGGCAGTAATTTGCAGGCTTTCATTGACGCGTGGCAAGCGGGTCATCTGCCGGGAGCGGAATTCGTGGCGGTCGGATCCGATCAACGGGGCGCGGCGGCGCTGGAAAAGGCGGCCCAGGCAGGGATTCCGCACAAGGAGTTTCCTCTACAGTCCTATGGAGATAAAACGCGGCAGGAAGCGGACATTTTGCGCTGGTTGAATGAGCGGCATACTGAATTGCTCATTCTGGCAGGATATATGCGTGTCTTAAGCGCTGATTTTATTACCCGGGCGTTATTCCCGATCCAGAATATCCATCCGTCTTTGCTGCCGGCGTTTCCCGGTTTACAT
>JAITOV010000095.1 GCA_031289735.1 Peptococcaceae bacterium | reverse complement strand
GACTTTTTGTGGTCTTTTTCTCGCCTGACGTTTCCGCATCAGCTCATGCGTTTAATGTTGCTGGAACAAGTGTATCGGGCGCTGAAGATTCAGCGGGGCGAGCCTTATCATAAATAGGGTAGGGCAAGATAGAAGCATACCGTCCGTGGCGCATAGGTTCAGGCACGCGCCCTCGGTAGTCGGAGCGTCTTGTCAGGCGGTGCGCTCATCGTGATCGTCAATTCGGTTACCGGGTGCCTCAGTTCCAAGACGCTGGCGTGCAAACCAATACGGTGCAACGGATTAGAAGTTGCGCCGTACTTTTTGTCGCCGACGACAGGGTGTCCCAAGTCCTGCATATGCACTCGGATTTGGTTTTTGCGCCCGCTAGACAGCAACACGCGCAGGTAGGAATAATGTGCGTTTTCGTGCAGCACCTCGTAATCCGTAACAGCGCGTTTCCCGCCGGAGTTGCCGTGCGGTACTGAGTACACAACGTGCGCGGATGTTTCGCGCAAATACGTGTCGCAGTGACCGCATTTGTCGGTGAAAACACCCTCACACACGGCAGCGTACTCGCGGCGCGCGATAATATCGCCCCACGCGTTCTGAAGCATGTCGCGGATAGCCAACGTTTTGGCGAACAACAGCACGCCGGACGTATCGCGGTCGAGTCTATGCACAACGAACAACGGCGTAACTCCGCTGTCGCGCAAGATGCGGAGCGCAGTCGCCTTTTTTTCCTTGTCTGTGGCAACCGTGAGCAAGCCCGCCGGTTTGTTCACGGCAAACAGTTCCGCGTCTTCGTACAGCACGTCAAGCGGCGACTGCTGCTCGTTTGCGGATGCACGGCGCACGCGAATCAACTGACCCGCATGTACCGGATAATCGTAGCGTGAAGTTACTGTTCCGTCCACTGAGATTAGCCGATGCTCAAGGTACGATTTCACTTTGCCGGACGGCATATCGGAAAGCTGTTCGCGCACAATGTTCAAGAGTTGTCCGTTAGATTTCACGATAAATTCGTTGTTCATTGTTCGGTGTACCAGCTGACGCGCTTGACAATTACGCATTCGTCGTCGTCAGTGAGCCGATATGAATCGTGTCCTTGATAGTGAATTTTTGACATATTGTCACCTCTCTTTTACTGTTCACTTAAAAAAGGCATTGCGACGCGCCACTCTTTCTCATATGCTCAGTTGTTTGATTTTACAAAAAGAATTAGCTTAATAGGCAAATCCGTTATATCCGATTTGTTTATGTGAGAGAGGTGGGAAAGTCATAGTAAATTAATTCAGCATTTTGCATAATAAATCCTCTTTTATTTTTCCCTAAACCCATACCATGTCAAGGGCTCGTTCACAACTCTGCAGCTCAAGATTGCATATCTAAAGAAATTCGCCTAGAATATCTTTAGATTAAAAGGAGGTGGATCCTATGCCAAACATTAAATCCAACACGGCATTGAGAAACAATTATAATGATATATCTGCGTTTTGCCATGGGAATCGTGAACCTGTTTTTATCACCAAGAACGGACAGGGTGATTTGGCGGTGATGAGCATTGAAACTTACGAAATGCTGAATGGCAAACTTGAACTCTACCGTTTGCTTGACGAGGGCCGGACGGCTGTAAGAGAAGGCCGGAAGCGTCCTTTTGCCGGCGCGATGAGCGATATCCGCAAGGAGATTGCCGATGGGCGGCTATAGGGTAGAGATATCCGAACCTGCCGAAAATGATTTACACGATATTGTCCGCTCATTATTGATGAACGGCTGGCAGCCGTGGGGTATCGCCAGCTGATTGTGAAAAACTATATCGCTTTTTTTACCATGGACGAAAAAAATGTTGTCGATGTGGAACGTATCTTCTACGCCCGGCGTGATTGGTTGTGTATTTTGTAATTTATGAAGAGGAGATGACGCATGATGTATCGCGGAGTGACCTTTGATCTGGATGGGACGTTGATTGATTCGTTGGAAGATATCGCGGATTCTTTGAACGCTGTATTAGAGAAAAACGGATTTCCGCTGCATGACTACTCCGCTTACGCTCAGTTTATCGGAGATGGAATGAGCATGTTGATTCGGCGCGCTTTGCCTGTAGAACAGCGAGCGGCTGAGAGAATTGAAGATTTATTAGTAGAATTGCGCCGGGAGTATCAGGTGCGCTATCTGGACAAAACAAAACCATTTCCCGGGATGACGGAAACCCTGCGGGTCTTGTCAGAGCGCGGCATGAAATTTGCTGTATTGTCGAATAAATTTGATGATATGACGCAGAAAATCGTCGGGGAGTTATTTCCCGATATTTCCTTTGACGCGCTGATCGGCACGAGCGAGACGATGCCGCGCAAGCCGGATCCGACAGGAGCGCGGCGGATTATCCAGCGGATGTCTGTACAGCCGGGTGAGGTGATCTATCTTGGGGATTCCGGGGTAGATATGCAGGTGGCGGTTCGGGTAGGCATGTTTCCGGTAGGGGCGCTGTGGGGATATCGCTCTGAAGCGGAGCTGACTGCGCAGGGCGCCCGGCGCCTGATTCACCGGGCGCCGGAACTCATCGATATTGTGGAAGAAGAATCGGAGGGTTAAGTATGCACTATACGCAAGCGCAATTAGGCAGAATCTTTATTTTGAGCCTGGAGCATGGGGATAGGATTCCCGAGGTGATTGAGAATTTTGCTCAGGAGCAGAAGATCCAGGCCGCGCTCGTACATTTTGTGGGGGGCGCGGACAGTGACAGCCGTCTCGTCGTCGGGCCCGAGGAGCGTTCTCTAAGTCATATTCAGCCGATGGTGATCCCGTTATTAGGCGTGAGTGAGTCTTTTGGCGTGGGTATGCTATTCATCGATGAGGAACAAGGCGTCCCCAAACTGCATATGCACGCGGCATTCGGGCGCGAGCATAGAAGCGTAACCGGATGCACGCGCGAAGGTGTGAATGTGTGGTTGATGGGTGAAGCCGTCATTTATGAGTTGCTGAACAGTTCGGCTCGCCGGATGAAAGATCCGGCGAGCGGTTTTTCTACTCTGGCTTTTTAGTCAGGCAACATGAAGAGTTTACACCGCTCTGGTTTGTCATTTAGCCGAGTTATTGTTATAATGGACGTGGCCATGCTACATGGGGAGGTAGCGGTTCCCTGTTACTCGCAGTCCGCTATAGCGAGATGGAATTCCTGCGGGAGGGCTGCGTGTGTGGAGCAGTATTACGTCATTCTATGCTGAGGTTTTGGTCCCACGCAACGGAGTACTCCGAACCGTGTCAGGTCTTGACGGAAGCAGCACTAAGGTTTACGCTTCGTGTGCCGTGGGTTCGCCTGAACTGAGTAGAGGGCTTGATGAACGTCCGGACGCGTAATCTCGATCAAAGGTGCATGGCCATTTTATCTATGAATCAAGTAAGGTGGTCTTGGCGCCATCTTTTTTTGACAGATCGTTCTGTGTTTCTGGAGGAAAGCGAGGCGCATCAATGGCGTATCTGGCGCTTTATCGGGAGTGGCGGCCGAAAACTTTCGCTGAAATTGTGGGGCAGGCTCATGTGACGAAAACGTTCCTGCACGCTTTGCGGCAAGAGCGTATCGCCCACGCTTATTTATTCAGCGGTCCCAGAGGAACCGGTAAAACGACGGCGGCCAAGATCCTGGCGAAGGCGTTGAATTGTCAGCAGCGCGCTGGGGTGGAACCGTGTAATCAGTGTCCGTCCTGTGTCAGTATTGATCAGGGTGTGGCCATGGAGGTTCTGGAGATTGACGCCGCTTCGAATCGCGGCATCGATGAGATCCGTGATTTGCGTGAAAAGGTCAATCTAAGCGCCGGTCAGGATCGCTATAAAGTCTATATTATCGATGAAGTGCATATGCTGACTACGGAAGCTTTCAACGCGTTATTGAAGACGCTGGAGGAACCGCCAGCCAGGGTAGTCTTTATTCTGGCGACGACAGAGGCCCACAAAATCCCGGTAACGATCCTCTCCAGGGTGCAGAGGTTTGAATTTCACCGGATTCGTCAGGAAGATATTGAGCGGCGCTTAATGGAGGTCTGTACGGCCTTGGGACGCTCGGTAGATGTGGCGGCTTTGACGGTGATTGCACTGAAAGCGGAAGGCGGTTTGCGTGACGCGCTGAGTATTTTGGATCAGTGCTTGATCGCGGATGAGTTTTTGGATGTATCCTTGGTCTATCAGATATTGGGTATGGCGGGTGAGAGCTATAGCGCGGATGTAGTCGATGGGTTATTAGCCGAGGATTATGCCCGGGTTTTAGGTGTGTTAGGGGAAGGATTGAGTTTAGGATGTGATCCGCGGCAGATTTTGACTGAGCTGTTGGATTATCTGCGTCAGGTCATGCTGAGTCTGACTTCTGGCCAGAAGCCGCAGGTGGAACCGAATCTGGAGGAACGGGTGCGCCAGCAAGGGCAGCAGGCGGGGATCACCAAGATCTTGGGATGGTTGAGCGTGTTGCTGCAAGGGGAGAGCCAATTAAGGTTCGCGGCGAATGCTCGTTTGGCCGTGGAAATGCTTCTCGTGAAAACGATTCATACGTTCCAAACGCAGGCGGAGGCAACGCTAAGTCAAACGTTGATGAAACCATCAACCCGGCAAAAGACTAAACCGGCAGCGGCAAAAACGCCGCCAGCGGTTCCAAACCCTGCGGACCAAGCGGCGTCAAGCACAGACGGAGCGGAGCTGTTAGTTCTGGAAAGCGTGCAAGCGCGTTGGGAAGAGGTGTTAAAGCGGGTGCGCGGCGCCAAAAAATCGACGCATGCGTTCTTATTGGAAGGACATCCGGCGGAATTGCAAGAGCATACGCTCTATATCGTTTTTAAAGAGGGCTTTACTTTTCATCGGGATAAATTGGATCAACCGGAAAACCGTCAAACGATTGAAACCATATTGCGGGAAGTATTTCAATGCCCGTTAATCATATATCCGCTAATGCAAGCTGAACTGGTAGAGAAAATCAGCGGGAGACCGGAAGAAACTGTGGAACAACGCCTCGTGTATAAAGCCCGGGAAATGTTCGGTGAGGATTTGGTTGTCGTTACAGAGAAATGAATAGAGTAGTTAAGGAGAGTGTATGAACATGGCTAAAGGATTCGGCGGTATGGGTGGGAATATGAATCAAATGCTGAAACAAGCGCAAAAAATGCAAGAGGACATGTTGCGCGCGCAGGAAGAAGTGAAAGCTAAAACAGTAGAGGCGTCTGCCGGCGGTGGAGCGGTCCGAGTCGTGGTCAACGGGAATATGGAATTACTGGAATTACATATTCAGCCGGAAGCGATCGATCCGGAAGATGCGGAAATGTTGGAAGATATGGTCAAAGCAGCGGTCAACGAAGGTTTTCGCCAGGCGCAGGAACTGATCAATAGTGAAATGGGGAAAGTGACTGGCGGGTTGAAGATCCCCGGTCTGTTTTAGTATCAGTTGATGATAGACTTTTTCGTGTACCCCAAACCGTTAGCCGAAATGATTGCCGGATTGGCGAAATTACCTGGCATCGGGCCGAAAACAGCGGGTCGGCTGGCTTTCTTTTTGTTGCAAAACCCCGAAACGGCGCAGTCTTTGAGCCGGGCGATCGAGACGGGAATTCGAGATATCCGGCAGTGTACGATCTGTTGTAATTATTCCGAGGCGGATACCTGCGCCATATGCCGCAGTGAGCAACGTGATCGGACCTTGATCTGTGTGGTCGAGCAGCCCCGTGATGTCGCCTCTTTGGAAAAGACCCGCGAATTTAAGGGGTATTATCATGTTTTGCACGGGGTCTTATCCCCTATGGACGGCATCGGACCGGATGAACTCAAGATCAAGGAATTATTGACGCGTATGAGCGGGGTACAGGAAGTCGTGCTGGCATTAAACCCGACGGTCGAAGGGGAGGCTACGGCACTGTATGTAGCTCGTTTACTGAAACCGCTGGGGATTACAGTGACCCGGATCGCGCATGGTTTGCCGGTGGGCGGTGATCTGGAATACGCTGATGAGGTGACGATTGCCCGCGCCTTGGAAGGGCGCCGAGCGCTGTAGGGAAACCGGCTGAGTCGCTACGTTGCCAGAAATAAATGAGTCATGGTTCTTCCTTGTCCAATCGCTGCATAGGATGTGTTAGCAGAGATGTGGGAGGAATTACCATGACTTTGATTTTGTTAGGAATCTCATTGATTCTTATGGCCGTTTTATTGGTGACCTACATTCGAGCGCCTAAAGGGTTGATCAGAATGGGTTTGCATGTGATTCTCGGTCTAGCTGGTCTCTGGCTGCTGAACTTGGTGCTCAGCGTGGCCGATATCAGTATTCCGATCAACACCTTTTCGGTGCTCTTTGTCGGCTTATTGGGTTTGCCCGGTCTGGGCGTTTTGATCGTGTTGCGTATTTTGGGCGTATAGTGAAATTATTTTCTGTCGGCTAAAGTTTTGTATGATTGATAACGGATTTGAGCATTTTCTTCCGCGCCCTTGAATAGGCCGTCCGCGACGTCTGGGAAGAGCTTCTTCAGGGAAGCATAGCGTACTTCTCCCAGGATGAAGTCTTGGAAGGAAGCGGTTGCTTCTTTCGAATCCAGGGTGAACGGGTTTTCGCCTTTGTCAAGCAGCGTAGGGTTATAACGATAGAGATGCCAGTAGCCTGCTTCAACAGCGCGTTTTGCTTCGTTGACACTCTTGTTCATGCCGGCGGAGATGCCGTGATTGATACACGGAGCGTAGGCGATAATCAGGGACGGGCCGTCATAGGCTTCCGCTTCCTGGAAAGCTTTCAGTACTTGAGCCATATTGGAACCTAAGCAGACTTGCGCGACATAGACATAACCATAACTGATGGCCATCATGCCCAGGTCTTTTTTACGGACGCGTTTTCCGGCGGCTTGGAATTTCGCTACTGCGCCCAGCGGGGTGGATTTTGAGGATTGACCGCCGGTATTGGAGTACACTTCT
>JAITOV010000094.1 GCA_031289735.1 Peptococcaceae bacterium | reverse complement strand
TTGTAAACGACCTGCTTAATGAGAAAGGCGTCCGCGGTCGTATAGGGCATATTTTCCCGAATCAACTCCATCTGGCGTCCCTGATGCACTACGCCAAACTCGGCGAAGACTTCCTCAACTAAGCGATTCATATCGACATAACCTAACTGTAATTCTCTGGCTTTCACTTTCGTATGCGCCAGCAAACCTTCTATACATACCAACGTACTATTGCACATGCGATCAATGCCCACCACAGCCATCTGCGCCTCATTATTCAGAATGCTTAGAGACTCTTCATTGATGATCTGATTATACGCTTGAATCGCCCGGATCGGGGTCTTGATCTCATGGGACACGATATAACTATAGCGATCCAACTCCTTGTGCGCTTCTTCCATATCCTTGATCCGTTTCTTGACACTCAATTCTAATTCCTGATTCATCAGCTCCATATTCTTCGTCTTCTCCACCATAGTCGTGACATCTTGCAAAAAGACGGATAGCGTGCGCGTCCGGTCGTCATGCATCATTAAATACCCTTGGATCTCATAAACGCGCCCGTTATTTGTGTCCGTATACGTTTCCCGCCAGCGTTCATAGCGGACAATGCTCTTATAGCAATCCTGCCAAAAACCCGACTCATCACCAAACATCTCATCCGGGGTCATACCGCTTTGCAAAACCAGGTTAAAACGTTCCTCAAAATAGCCTCCGCAAGCCCGGTTGAAAACCGCCAACCGATTGTCTTGGTCCTTCACCGTCCAGATGAGATCATCGCACCATTCAAATACCGTATTGATCACAGCCTGTTGTTCTAATTGCGCGTGTTTCAGTTCCTTATAATCCGTAATATCTCTGGCGAAAAATGTTACCCGCCCGTTCTTTTGCTTCACCGCGCTGCGGATCAGCAACACGCCGGCCTGCTCCGCTTCACCCTCACGTTTGATCTGCACTTCTACATTCTTCAGATCCTCTCCATTGCGAATCCCATTGAGTACCCGCAGCGCCTGGTGCCGATAGACGAAGAAATCAAAGAGATTTCTATGCCGCAACGCTTCCCGCCGGCAATTGAAGATCAGCGGAGCGGCGTTGGACATCTCCATAATGCGTCCGCCCTCAGCCAATTCCAGATAAATATCCGAGATGTTCGAATATAGGTTGGTTTGCCGGTCACTGCTCTCTTGTTCGAGACGTTGAAACTCCAGAATCGCTCGAAATATATCTCCCAAAAAATAAATGACGCACGCTGTAGCCATGATGCGCAATATCTGGGATAGATGGATATATACATTGTAATACGTCGGCGCATACATATAAAAATACTCGTCAGCCATTACCGCGAGCACTGTGGCCAGCGCTGTAATGATAAAAAACTCGCTACTCCTGGCTTCCTCGGGCAGTCCAAAAGCTCTCGCCACCGGTTTCAGAGAAAGAAGGCTGTTAGCCACAAAGGTCAATAGCGTCGTATAGAGGATGAATGCCCGCGCATTGACCATGATGGTGCTCATGGACACGAATTTTAACGATACCGCTCCGGCATAGATCGGATTGAACCGCACCAGAAACTGGGTTAGTATCCCGTTACTCAGCAAGAACGCCAGCACAAATGCTAACTGAGCAATATATAAACTGTAAAACGCCAACCGTCCTGACCGGCGCATCTGGGCACACCAACCATGTAGAAAAACCCAGACCGCATAAGCCAAGGCGGTAGACAGGTTGCCCCAACCATTGAGCGGTACGGCCCAAAATGGGGAAAAGGCCACTAAGCCCAGCACGCAGCAAATCAAACCACAACGCCATCCCCAGGCCAGAGCCACAAGAATCGGAATGATCAGCGCCGGAAAAAAGTAGACGTCATTGGCTTTATCCGCCAATATCATGTAGTGATTATTCAGGAAAAAAGCCATGAGTCCGAGCAAGAATGCGGATAATTCACGTTTTTTTCCACTCAGCCAATCCATTTGCAACGTAATCTTCCTTTATTACTCTCGCCGATTATACCGATAGATATTTCGAGATCAGAGAATCCGTCAACTCACTGACCTGGCCCCGCGAAACAATCATCCCTTTTTGAATAATAATATATCTTTCCGCTATTTTAAAGGCGAATTTCAGATTCTGCTCGACGATGATGATCGTCACGTGCAAATCCTTGCGAATCTGATTGAGCGTATCCGCTAAATCCGCTACTACGTTTGGCTGTATCCCATCTGTCGGTTCATCCAGCAAGATCATGACCGGGCGTGACATCAGCGCTCTCCCAATGGCCAACTGCTGTTGCTGTCCGCCTGATAGGACGCCGCCCTTGCGATGTAAATGCTCTTTGATCGCCGGAAAGTAGGTGAATACGGTTTCCATGCGCTGTTCCATGGTATATTTTCCCTGCCCGGATTCACTGATATGCGCGATAGCGCCCAGTTCCAAATTCTCCTTCACCGTAAAATCAGGAATGATCTCCCGGCCTTGCGGAACATAAGCGATCCCTTTTTTCGAGCGCCAGCTGGATGAGCGCTTCGCAATCGTTTCGTTGCCAAAGAATATTTCTCCGCCTACAACAGGTAATACCCCAACGATACTTTTGACCAAAGTCGTCTTACCCATGCCGTTTCTGCCCATGATGACCAGCTTTTCCCCTTGACTGACTTCCAGAGATATACCATGAATCACCCGGCTCTTGCCGTAATTAACATGGAGATCTTCTATTTCCAGCAGTCTTCTGAAGGCTTTATCGCTAACGTTTCTTTTCGCCGCCATCACGCATCACCCGCTAATCTTTCTTCAAATACACCTGAATAACCTCTGGATTCGTTTCAATCTCGGCGAACGTTCCTTCCGCCAACAATTTTCCCTGGTGCAAAACAGTAACCGTTTCCGCAACCTGCTTCACGAAGTCCAT
>JAITOV010000088.1 GCA_031289735.1 Peptococcaceae bacterium | reverse complement strand
CGTATAGAAGAATTAGGCGGACAAGCCTGGGAAGTACCGGCCATCGAGCTGGAGCCGCCGACGCAGCAACAGCGCCAGCGTTGGCAAGAGGTCTTGCGCCGGATCAAGGAATTTCAGTGGCTGATCTTCACCAGTGTGAATGGCGTCGCCTATTTTTTTAAGGTTTTGACAGAGTATGGATACGATATTCGCGATTTGGCGGGACTGGAACTCGTGGCCATCGGTCCGGCTACGCAAGCGGCTTTAACGGACAAACACCTGCGTGTCTCTTGGGTGCCGGATGAATATCGGGCGGAAAAAGTCGTGGAGATATTAGCGGGACACGTGTTACCTGGACAGAAAATCCTCCTAGCCAGAGCGGAGGAAGCCAGGGATGTACTGCCGAACGCTCTGCGCGAAATGGGCGCGGAGGTTTGGGATATTCCCGTCTATCGTACGGTTGTAGACAAAAGCGCGTCTCAGGAACTGTTGGGCGGCTTGCGGGAAGGATCGGTCGATGCGCTGACTTTTACCAGTTCGTCAACAGTGCGCAATTTTCTCGCGCTATTAGGAGAGGATCGCTCACTCCTGCAAGGCGTCAAGGTGTTTACGATCGGACCGGTCACTTCTCAGACGGCTCGGGAAATGAATCTGACGGTCGACAAAGAAGCGCAAGTCTATACAATAGCGGGTTTAATGGACGCGCTTACGGAGGGGTTAAGATGATTAGCGTTACGAAACTTCTTTTTGATACGGAGTATTTTGGCGATTCCTTGCGTTATAGCCAGGGTTCGCAGGGTGCGCGGCACGGTGTGACGCATGATGCCGGGCCGGTCGTGGTCTGGAATTCTACGCGCACGTGTAATCTGCGCTGCCGTCACTGTTATATGGATTCGGATGCTTCCATCTATCAGGGGGAGCTGACGACGCCGGAAGCGAAGCGTTTCATCGATGATCTGGCGGAATTTCGTGTGCCGGTTCTCTTGTTTTCCGGAGGGGAACCGCTGATTCGCCCGGATTTTTTTGAGTTGGCGGCTTATGCGGCGGATAAGAATATTCGGCCGACGTTATCGACAAACGGCACTTTGATTACCCGCGAGGTTGCCCAGCGGATCAAGGAGATCGGAGTCGGCTATGTCGGCATTTCCCTAGACGGATTGCGTGACGTCAACGATCATTTTCGCGGTAAGCAAGGCGCGTTTACCGCAGCGATGAACGGGATTCAAAACTGTGTGGCTGTAGGGCAGAGAGTCGGTCTGCGCTTCACGGTCAATCAGCATAATCTACAGGAATTAGACAGTATCTTTGACTTCATCGAAGAAGAGAAGATCGACCGGGTGTGTTTTTATCATCTGGTCTATTCCGGACGGGGCCAACAGATGATGGATGAAGACGTCAGTCCGGCGGAATCCCGGCGCGCCATGGATAAAATCATCGCGCGGACGGTCGATTTTGAACAACGCGGTCTAAAAAAGGAGATTCTGACGGTAGACAATCACTGTGACGGGATCTATATGTATTTGAAGATGCTGCCAGAGGATCCGCAGCGCGCGGCAAGAATCAAACAACTGATCTCACTCAATGGCGGTAACCGTTCAGGGATCGCGTTTGGCGAGGTCGATCCGTGCGGTTATGTGCATCCTGACCAATTCACGCAGCATCATACGTTTGGGAATGTGCGGGAGCGCAAATTCGGCGAGATCTGGACAGATTTAAGCCAACCGATCCTGGCCGGGTTAAAGAACCGCCAGGGTTTATTGCAGGGCCGGTGCGCCGCTTGCCGTTTTTTAGATCGTTGCAACGGAAATTTCAGGACGCGAGCCGAGGCGGTGACCGGAGATTTTTGGGCTGCGGATCCGGCTTGTTATCTAACGGATGAGGAGATTGGCTTGGTTTAAGTGATGCTCTGATCATGAGAGGGGAATAAGAGATGGAATTAATGCGCCGGATGCGCCGTTTAAGAACGAGTGCGGAGATTCGTTCGCTGGTGAGAGAACACAGTGTGCAGGTGAATGATTTGATCTATCCGATGTTTGTCATGGCCGGCGAGAAGCAGAAAGTGGCGGTGCCATCCATGCCTGGGGTGTATCAATATTCTGTGGATCAATTCACTGAAGCGCTAGGCGAAGTGCGCCGGGCGGGAGTCAAGGCCGTGTTGCTCTTCGGCATTCCGCAGATGAAAGACGCTTTGGGCACAGAGGCTCACCGCGCAGACGGGATTGTTCAGGAGAGCGTGCGCGCCGCGAAAAGACTCTATCCGGACATCCTCCTGATTACGGACGTCTGTCTGTGTGAATATACCGATCATGGGCATTGCGGCGTTGTACGGCAAGGGGAGATCATCAATGATGAAACCCTGGCCTTGCTGGAGCAAACAGCGCTTTCTCATGTGCGGGCCGGAGCTGATATCGTCGCGCCATCCGATATGATGGACGGGCGTGTGCGGGCGATCCGCCGGGCTTTGGATCGAGAAGGCTTTGTCCATACGCCGGTCATGGCGTATTCGGCCAAATTCGCTTCGGGGTTTTACGGGCCGTTCCGGGATGCCGCCGGGTCGGCTCCGCAGTTCGGCGATCGGAAGACCTATCAGATGGATCCGCCGAACGGGAACGAAGCGATGTGGGAAACGGCATTGGATGTCGAGGAAGGGGCGGACATCGTCATCGTGAAACCCGCGTTATCCTATGGGGATATCATCTATCGCACAAAACAGAGGTTCCAACTCCCTGTGGCTGCTTATAATGTCAGCGGAGAATATGCCATGATCAAAGCCGCCGCCGCGAACGGCTGGATTGACGAACGCCGGATTGTACTGGAAGCGCTAGTCGGCATGAAACGCGCGGGGGCGGATCTGTTAATCACGTATTATGCGCTGGATGTCGCCGCCTGGTTGCAAGATGGGAGTGAAGGGTTATGATTGTTTCCTGGAATACGACAAACGCCTGTAATCTGTATTGTGATCATTGTTATCGGGATGCCGGGTGTCAGCTGGATGAAGAACTGAATACCGCAGAGGGGAAGGCGCTCTTGGAACAAATCGCCCAAGCTGGATTCAAGATCATGATTTTCAGCGGCGGAGAGCCGTTGATGCGCCCGGATATTGTCGCATTGGTGGCGCACGCCACATCGTTAGGACTGCGGGCGGTGTTTGGTACGAACGGGACTTTACTGACGCTGGATCTGGCGCAACAACTGAAAACAGCCGGAGCCATGGGTATGGGCATCTCGCTGGATTCCTTAGATGCAGCTAAACACGACGAACTGCGGCGTGTGCCCGGCGCCTGGCAAGCCGCTGTGCAAGGCATACACAACTGCCGCGAGGCCGGGTTGCCTTTTCAAATCCATACGACGATCATGGACTGGAACGCTGAAGAAATCGAAAAAATCACGGATTTCGCTGTGCGAGAAGGCGCGGTGGCGCATCATTTTTTCTTCCTGGTACCGGCTGGACGGGCGGTATCCATTGAAGAAGAAAGCTTGAAAGCCGAAGCCTATGAGGATACATTAACGCGTATTCTGAAGAAGCAGCAAGAAGTGGATATTGAGCTAAAACCTACCTGCGCGCCGCAGTTTATGCGTATTGCCAAGCAAATGGGTATGAATCTGCGCTTTCGGCGCGGCTGTCTGGCTGGAACCGCCTATTGTATCATCAATCCCAAAGGGCAGGTGCAGCCGTGCGCCTATCTGCATATTCCTTTGGGTGATGTTCGGGAAACGCCTTTTGCTGAGATCTGGCGGAATCACGAAGTCATGCAGAGATTACGCACGCTGGACTATCAAGGCGGATGCGGGAAATGTGAGTACAAACGCATCTGCGGCGGATGCAGGGCTAGGGCGGCTTTCTACCACGATGGAGACTACATGGCTGAAGAACCTTGGTGTTTGTATCATGGACGTAAAGGAGTGTAAGGCGGATGGAGCAAACGGATCAACTGTTGCTGGATCAGTTGCAGGGTACATTTCCCCTGACACTGCGCCCGTATAGAGCATTGGCGGAGTCCGTAGGCGTCAGTGAAGAAGACGCGCTGCGGAGAATTCGCGGTATGCGCCAGGCAGGACTGATCCGGCGGATCGGCGGCATCATGAATTCGCGTAGCCTGGGCTATTTCAGCACACTCTGCGCGGCTAAAGTGCCGCCGGAGAAGATCGACCGGCTGGCGGAACGGCTCAATCAATTACCGGGCGTAACGCATAACTATCTGCGCGCACACGCGTATAACATGTGGTTTACCCTGATCGCGCCTTCCCAGAGCCGGGCGGAAGAGATCTTAACAGACCTGCGCGCTCAATCAGGCGTGGACGAGATTTTTTCTCTGCCAGCATTGCGTCTCTTTAAACTCTATGTACGCTTTAACTTGAGCGGTGACGCTCAGCTCAGCCCCCCCCCTGCGCC
>JAITOV010000117.1 GCA_031289735.1 Peptococcaceae bacterium | reverse complement strand
CAATGTATCCCGGTAATCCATGTTTCTTCCTCCTATAATTAAACAT
This sequence comes from Peptococcaceae bacterium, assembly GCA_031289735.1. Lineage (GTDB taxonomy): Bacteria > Bacillota > Desulfitobacteriia > Desulfitobacteriales > Desulfitobacteriaceae > JAITOS01. Next base: position 3,742 of record JAITOV010000117.1, on the reverse strand, counting down.
AAAACCGCCCCTAATGAAGAAGGGACGGAATCCAGCAAAAGAACGTCTGTATTATACCATACTGCCTATTTATTTATCAACTGCAACGGCGTTTCCTGCGATAATGCCAACGCGCCCAGGCAATCGTCACTCTGACTCTCCAGCAATTCCAATTGAAGCGTCAAGAAGGATTTTAATTGTATGCGCAGCAAATCGCGCTTACGCAAGGTATTTTCCACCTCGGCCAACGCCGCCATCCTCTTGGTCTCATCTTCCCTGAACCGCTGTGTTCTGGTTTGCTCCGCCTCTTGCAACAGTAAGCCCGCTTCATGTTTAGCCGTCTGAGTGAGGTCTTCAGCTGTCTTCTGCGCCAAAATCAAGGTATGCTTCAAGGTTTCTTCCATCTGTTTATAATTACTCAGTTCATTCTCCAATTGGTTCAGCTTGTCGTTCAGGTCAAAATTCTCCGCATACAGCTCCTCGAACTCCCGAGTAACCAACTCTAAAAAGCGGTCTACTTCTCCCGTCACATAGCCGCGAAATCCTTTGGAGAATTCCCTTTTACTGATATCAATCGGCGTCATAGCCATAACCCTGCCTCCGGACCAAGAAAATTACCAACTACATTCGCTTCCGCCGCCAGTATGCTAATACAACATCATTCGTAAGAAGCACTGATGCAAGAGATTCTGCAGGAAGCCCAGAATCAAGACCGCAATAATCGGGGAAAAATCAATCCCCATGGAGCCGCTCATCCTCAGCGTGAAGCGGCGAAAAGGTCTAAGCAGCGGATCGGTTATCCGGTAAATGAACTGGATAAGCGGATTCCGATAAGCGTTTGGGAAAAAAGAACTAAATGCCCGGATAATAATTGCCCAGATCAACAACAGCAGTATCTTATCCCCTAGCCAAAACAACCAGTAAATGATCAGACTCCCTCCTTACTTCGTTTGCCAGAAAAACATACGGTCTTTGGCATCCTCTTTCGCGTCAGCAAAGAGTTCCACATTCGTCGGCACAAAGAGAAAAATCCCGGCGCCGACCTTTTGCATATTACCGCCCAAAGCATACGTCGCCCCACTGACAAAGTCAACGATCCGTTTGGCTAGATTGCGGTCGATATTCTCCAGATTCACAACCATCGCCCGATGGCTGCGTATCTGATCGGCTATCCCCTGCGCTTCCTCGAAGCAAGCCGGTTCAACTACCACAACCTTCACTTGTTTTTGCGTGTGGATCTTCAATACCTGAGCGTTACGCCGTCCTCTCTTGTCTTCTCGCTCGGGTTCGTACGATTCTTCTTCTTCCTCCTCGTCCAACAGTTCTTCGTCGTCTTCTTCATTTTCCCACAGGCCCGTCATGCCGATGATTTTATCGAATAATTTTACCATGGTGCTACCCCTTCCATCTATAAAAAATTTGTTGAATCTTCGCCTGAAATATTTCGTCTGCCTATGTTATCGGAAAGTTCGCTGAAAATCCTCATAGTTCCGCAAAAACGCGCCGCCCGATCCTGACAATGGTTGCGCCTTCCTCCACGGCAATCTCAAAATCGTCGCTCATACCCATTGACAGTTCAGATAAATCCATGCCCGGCGGGGCCTGGCTCTGCCAGATCGCTCTGCGCTGATGCAAGGCGCGGAAAAACCCTCTGGTCTCTAGCGGTGTAGCGCCCAACCTACCGATCGTCATCAAACCGCGCACCCGCACATGCGGGTAATCCGGCAATACCGCGAGAAAATCCTGCACGTCCGCGACCGGCAGACCGGCTTTCGCCGGATCCTCCGCGATGTTCACCTGAAGCAACGCCGTCCAAATATGCCCTAAACGCTGCCCGTGCTTCTCCAGTTCAGGCAATAATTCAAAGCGATCCAAAGAGTGCAGTACGGACATACGATCATCCAGATATTTAACCTTATTGGTCTGCAATCTGCCGACAAAGTGCCACGCACACGCGCTAGGCAATTGGCGCGCCTTCTCTTGCCACTCTTGCACCCGGCTCTCGGCAAACAAAGTCTGCCCTGCTTGATAGGCTGCCGCAATCACTTCCAGGGGCTGATACTTCGAAACCGCCAGCAGTTTGATATCGCGCGGATCGCGGCCTGCACGCAGAGCCGCTTCAGTGATCCGCTGGCGAACAGACTCGAAATTATGCTTAATATCCATTATTATGCAGCACCTACCACTGGAATATTGTTCGACACCGAACACGCGTTTCCTGCTAAGGCAAGAAAATTAGCCGTCTATTCTTTCTTATAATTCCGAGCGAATTCTCCCTCTAACCCCGGTTTTGGCGCTACAACCACCGATACTCCGACAGGAAGATTGCTCACGCACGCCTGTTTTTCATTAACGTCGATTATTTTTACCGGACGAAAATGAATAATATTATTTGATACCGCATATACGCCCTGTTCTTCACCGTGCGTGACAATGGCCGACAACGGTACAATCGTGCCGTTGCTCTGCGGGCGTTCGCTCCATAAAATCTCCGTTGTCCGTTGCTGCACCGACGAGGCAATAAATTGCGCGAACTGAATCACTACGCCTGTCGGATTCGCGCTCTTACGTTTGACTTTGCCCGTCTGCATCTGAGCGTCAACCACCAAACGCAAGGTTTGATCTACCTGGATATTCTCTACGCTAGGTAACGCCACAAAGGCCCAGGTCGAACTCAGATTATCGACGATTTTGCCCGCCGGCTCTCCCCGTTGTACACGATTCGGAGTCAGCAAGACCGCATCGAAACGCAATAAACTACCCAAATCCATATTCATCAGGTTATCCGGCGTTATCACCAACTCCAGATTGTCCAGCGAACGATAGAGCAAGCCGCCCTCCGGAGCCATCAAGGTCAGATCCGCAGAAGGCGGAGTCGACTCCGGCGAGATCCCATCCGGCACGATGCTCAGAGCCGTCTCAAAACGGCGCAACCTGAACCCATCCGGCCCGGCCCATTGGATCTGTCCGTCAGCCGGCGCGTGTAAGAGGGTTTCAAGATTCGCATACGTCGCGGTAACTGCCACTTCATGCTTGACCGCGCCGTCCAGCGAAGTTACATACGAGAGGTTGCTCGGCGCGATATAAGTCTGATAAGCAAAGAAAGCTCCGGCCGCCAGCAAAACCAACACTCCCGTCAGGGCAATTTTTCGGATCACTCTCATGCGCCGTTCTACCTCCGCTGATCCCTTCGGATCCACACCCTCGCTTGCGCCATTTTTTTGTGCTTTTCCAAGTTTAACACAAGCGACGGATTCTGACAATACACGACATGCAGCGGATGTGTACCGGAATAGAGACGATCGTAAAAGGGATATCCTTTGCTGATCACGAAATATGTATTTGACCTGATACGAGTCTCAGCAAAAAGACAAGGAGTGACGCCACCATGTCCGGATTATTAGAAAAACTGCGCGCGCGCCTGATCATCGGCGACGGCGCTATGGCAACGCAACTATATAAACTGGGCGTTCCAGCCGGGATCTGCTGCCAGGAACTGTGCCTGAGTAACCCTGAGCTTGTCTATTCCATCCACCGATCCTATGTCGAAGCCGGAGCTGACCTGCTGGAAACCAATACGTTCGGCGCCAACCGGGAAGGTCTCTCCCGCTATGGTTTAGAACATAAAGTCCTGGAAATCAATCGTGCCGCCGCGCGCTTAGCCCGCCAAGCAGCCGGTGAGCAGGCCTTCATCGCCGGCTCTCTGAGTTCCGCGATCACGCGCCGCGACCGCATACAGCCACGCCAGGCATCCCGGGCTCAA
>JAITOV010000063.1 GCA_031289735.1 Peptococcaceae bacterium | reverse complement strand
TCCGTTGGCTTATGGGTCAGTGCGCTGATCCTTTTATTTGTTGTGCGCGCCCTGCTCTGGAAGCCGCGGGATTATTACGGCCGGATCTTACAGCCCTGGAGCGTGATCCTCTGTTTTTGTTTCCTGACCGGATTTTGCTATGCCTGGGCCGCGCGGGACATGCTGCCTGAGCCGTTGCGCCTGGATCAGGTCAATGTGATCGGAACCTTACTGGAGTGGCGAGCAGATCAGGATCAAGCGAGCGGAGTGATCCGGTTGGAGGCGGAGGTCTCGATGGAGCCGGAGAATATCGCAGGCGGAAGATATCGGATCTCCGTCTATCCTGACAGCAAGGGAGACTTACCGGCGGGCTGGGATCAGGTAGAGCCGGGAGATATCCTGCGTTTCAACGGACGGTTGGAACAACCGTTGTCTGCCGGGACTCCCGGTAGTATGGATCTGCGCGTTTATTATGCTGTGCGTGGCTTAAATGGTTCCATCATAGCCCGGGGGGAGGCGGATTGCCTACAGACCGGCCGTGCTTCGTTCTCCTGGCGGGTACGCCGTCATGTTCATCAAGTGCTCACTCGGTGGCCGGCAGCGGAAGGCGGAGTCTTAGAGGGCATTTTATTCGGAGACTCTCGCGGTATCCCTTCGGCCTTGCAGGAAGCTTATAAGGTGACTGGGGTGCTGCATGTTTTTGCTGCTTCCGGATCGAATGTGGCTTTTATCTTGCTGCTCAGCTGGAGTTTATTGCGTTGGGCTCCGCGGCGTGTGCGGATCTTGTTATGTATAGGCGCGCTGATCTTTTATGCGCTGTTGTGTGGGAATAACGCCCCGGTGATTCGCGCGACGATTCTGGGGGTAGCCACGCTGGCGGGAAGATGGTTTAACCGTGGTCATATGGCCAACATGCGCTGGCTGGGGTTTGCGGCTTTGGCGTTATTCGTGAAGAATCCGCTGATCCTGCTTGATGTGGGTTTCCAACTGTCTTTTACCGCGGCTTGGGGGATTAGCGTACTGGCGCCGCGCTTGGATGATTGCCTGGGGAAGAAGGCGCGCCTACAGCGTTTGCCCGCCTCGTTGCGTCAGATGCTGGCGGTTACGCTAGCCGCTCAGGCGGCGACGCTGCCCATTATGATCTATGCGTTTCATCGGCTTTCCCTGATCGCTTTGCTCACCAATATCGGCATTCTACTGGTTTTCAGTAGTGTATTTGAATTGGGGATGATCGGGGTGCTCTTGTCTTTTTGGCCGCCGCTGGCTTACCCGTTGTTTCAAACCTGTCTCTGGCTGCTGCGCGGCGTCCAGGTGATCTTAGCCAGATTAGCCGTCTGGCCTTGGGCGGATGTTTGGGTGATCGATCCGGGAACGGGCCTGATCGTGTTTTGCTATGCTTGCCTGTTGGCGATCCCTTTGGGTAGGGAGCGGCTGCGCTTTATGTGGAGCGCTTGGTTGCGCCGGGGCTTTCACCGGGGGTTGTACGGCGCGAAGCGTTTGGGATTGCCGGCGCGGCGTTTATTGTGCCTGAGATCGTGGTTCGACCGGCAAAAGCCGGACAGGTCGTTCCGCTGGGCGATCGTTGTCTTATTGATTGTGCTGGTTTGGCGTCCCTGGGGGATATCCCGGTCGCTGGAATTAAGTTTTATCGATGTCGGGCAGGGCGACAGTATTCTGATCAAGACCGCGCAAGGGAGCGCTGTATTGGTGGATACCGGACCGCGTACGGAGAGTTATGATGCGGGGGAGCGGATCGTGGTGCCGTATTTATTGTATTCCGGCGTGAAAGAATTAACCTGGTTGATTTTAACCCATGAAGATAGCGATCATATCGGTGGCGCCGGAGCGGTGTTAGCGAATATTCCGGTGGAGCGGATCGGCGTTCCGGCGGTGGGCGAGCGTTTAATGAATGACGCGTGGCAAGAGGGCCTGACGGTGAACGGCCGAGTGCGCACAGATCTGCACGAACTGCGGGTAGATGAACGGATCATGTTAGGACCTCAGAGCTGGCTGGAAGTGCTGGCGCCGAATGCTGTGCTGGAGGGAACGCGTTCGGATCCCAATAATAATTCGCTGGTGCTGCGGCTGCATCATTATGATCAAACGGTGTTACTGACGGGGGATATCGAAGATGAAGAGATGGACAGTATGCTGGAAGCGCAGTATTTCAGGGATTGGGAGGCGGATTTTCTCAAACAGCCGCATCATGGCAGTAAGTATTCGTTGAATACAGATTGGCTGGAGGGGATCCATCCGCAAGCGGTATTGATCTGCGTTGGCAGAAACACGTTCGGACATCCGTCGCCGGAGGTGATGGCGTATTGGGCGGAGCGCGGCGTACCGGTCTATCAGACGCTGGAGTCGGGAACCATACGCCTCTATCTGGATCCTGGCAGCGCAGAATTGCGGTTAGGGAGATAAAATTCAGCAACATGTATAGGTAGGCGAAAAATGGCAATAATAGGTGAGAACATCTCTTTTCTCCTCCTCTTTCTTTACCCCTTCGCAGTACAATGGCGTATTGTCATGTCAGAAGGGGTTTTTTATTGGCTTTTTCGTGCGTCTTAGGTACAATGGATGGGGAAGGAAGGGGGCGTTGCGGTGTTTGAGATTGATCAAGTCTGTTTGGCAGCGCAAAATACGCTGCCGCTGATCTATCTATGGTATGGTGAAGATCGCTATTTGATTCAGGAAGCGTTGCGGGAAATCAAACGTCCTTACCTCGCCGAAGACCCGTCCGGAAGCAATATTGAAGTGATTTCCGCCCGGGAAGCGCCGCCAAGCGTCATCGTTGAGCGGGTTAATACCTATTCGTTCTTTTCCGGACGTTTAGTGATCGTAGAGGATCCGCCCTATTTCCAGAGCGGAGATACGGCGGAGCTGCAAGTATTGCTGGATTATTTTCGCGATCCTAATCCGGGCGCTTGTCTGCTCTTCTGTGCGGAAAGCGTTAATAAAGGGAGTAAATTCTATAAAGCGCTGCAAAAATCCGGCGTCGTACTGGAATTTCTCTCTCCGCGCCGCAATCAGGAATGGCTGATCTGGCTGAAGCGGGAATTGGAACAACGCGCCTTGAGCATGGAACCTGGGGCAGCTGAGCTATTTCTGACCCAGACCGGGCATCAGACCGGGATGATTGCCCAGGAACTAGATAAATTAGCCGTCTATTGTACACCGTCAGCCAAGATCAGCGCCGCGGATATTCAGGAGGTAGTGATCGCGAATGTGGAGGTCAGCATCTTTGATTTGCTGGACGCGGTAGGACAGCGGTCGGTCGCGCAAGCGATAGGGAAATTAGAAGAAATTCTGAGGACGGAAAACGCTTTAAAAGTCTTGGCGACGCTGACCGGGCATGTACGTTTACTGCTAGGCGCGGTAGTCTGGCGGCAGAAGGGCGGTAAAGGGGCGGAACTTGCCGCTGCGCTGGGAGTCAATCCGTATCGGGCGCAGAAGATTTGGCAGCAATCAGCAGGCTGGTCGTATGTACAGCTGGTCAAGGGGATGGCGTTGTGTTTGGAGACGGAGCAGGGCGCGAAGAGTGGCGTGGGCGCTGTAGAAATCCTACTGGCGATGATGGTGGTTCGCTTCTGTGAGCCGTAGTAAAAATAAAAACAGCGCCTCACATCCGTCTGGCAGATGTGAGGCGCTGTTGTGTTACGCGTTTAGCTGACCTTCGGATAGGTCTTAGCAAGTTTCTTGGATAATCTGGATTTCTTGCGAGCTGCCAGATTCTTGTGCACCAGCCCTTTTGAAACCGCCTTATCCAAAGCGCGAGATGTCTTTTTCAAGGCATTCGTAGCGTTTTCCAGATCGGTACTCAAAGCTTCCTCAAAACGGCGAATCGATGTACGCAACGCCGATTTGGCCGACGCGTTCTTAATCGTACGGATTTTGGCAATCTCTACCCTCTTAATGGCGGATTTAATATTAGGCAAGTCAGTCACCCCCTTCATATAATCTTCTCTATGATCAAAGCGAAGATCAAACGATCCTGACCGGCTGATCAGAATTGGCTGAACAGATGTACACGAATTATATTTTAACATTCCGCGGAATTTTAAGCAAGAATCTTCAAGGGAAATAAATAAATTTAGGCAAAACGGTTTAAACTATATGCTGATGGGCAGAATTTATTCTGCAATAATTTTTGGAAGGGGTTTTCAAAATGCTTGGTGCAATTGTCAGATTTATCGTATCCGCAATTGTCTTGCTGGTCGTCAGTTATCTCGTTCCCGGATTGCAAATAGCCGGATTTGCGGGGGCGTTGATCGCCGCGCTGGTCATTGCTGGTTTGGGCTGGGTGATCGAGCTGGCTTTCGGCAAGAATAAGGTTACGCGGATGCATCGTGGAATCATTGGCTTCGTGACCTCGGCTGTGATTATTTATATCAGCCAATTCATCGTGCCATCCGCGATTCATGTGAGCATTCTAGGCGCCTTATTGGCATCGCTGGTCATCGGAATCGTTGATAGTATCGTGCCCACGGAATTGAAATAATTATCCATAAACCAGAAAAACCTTATATCGGAAGGCAGTATCAGGTCTAGAAACGACTTGTCCCTCATAATTCTTCTTTATAAAGAGGAAAGCGGAAAGGAGGGACAAGTCGTTGTTTCATTATGAAGCAATCGGTACAAGAAAACTCTACATCAGGACGCGCAAGGCGGCTTGGTTGAAAGGGCTATGGAGCGTTTTGCTCATCGTCTGCGGTTGTATCGGGATGATGTATGTCTTGAATCAGGGCATGGCCGGGCAATTCGTGCGTGTGTTAAGCGAGCAGGAGGTTCCTTTTGAGACAATTCTCTTAGAAGGGGCGCCTGGCTTGTCTGCCGCACAGCGTGAACGATTGGATCATTCACGTCAACAAGGGGTTGCTTTGACGTTGTTTTTGCTGACCGGAGTAAATATTGCAGATGAGCGCACGTTTTTCCTCAGCTATTTTTCCCCTCCTCCGGAAGGTCCGGTGTGGCTGGGTTGGGCCTACAATTCCAAAGATCCGGAGCATGAAGGAGAAATCACAGATTTATCGGCGGAAGAACTTCAGCATGCACAACCAGGGCAGCCGGAACAGCAACAACCGGATGCGCAAGGCTTGTCTCAACCTGAACAGACCGCTCCGGATCCCGGCAAGGTTGTGGTGGGGATTTATCATACGCATAATGCTGAGAGTTATGCCGGAGGCGGTGGAAGCGAGCGTAAGGTAGGTAACGGAGACATTGTAGCGGTGGGCAAGACGCTAAAAGAGAGTTTGCAGACACAAGGGATCGGAACCGTACAATCCTTAGCGATCCATGACGCGACAGACTTTATGAAGGCCTATAGCGCTTCCCTCAAGACGGCGGCGCAACTTCAGCAAGACTATCCCTCCATTCGTTTGTTGCTCGATCTGCACAGGGATGGGTTGCCGGCGGGAGTCAAGAAATCTACGGCGCCAGTTAGCGGCAATACTGCGGCGCGCATCATGGTCGTCATCGGGCAGAAAAACCCTCAGTGGTCAAAAAACGAAGCTCTGGCGCAAGAACTCATCGCCTTGGGAGAAAAGAAATATCCCGGTTTGTTTAACGCGAATATCAGTTATGCCGGGGATGCCCGTTATAACCAACATTTGATGGAAGGCGCGTTATTGTTGGAATTTGGCAGCCAGTTGAACACTTGGGATGAAGCGGAGGCTGCTGCTCGGGCTTGCGCTGAAATCATCGCTGACTGGCTGAAAGCGCATCCGTAGAGCTACAGCTACTCTTTTCCTATCGGGTAGAAGCGTGGTATAATGACCGCAAAGCGGCTATGATACGCTCCGATAACCGCTGGGAAAAGAGAAAGTGGGTCCAAGTACTATGCCGGGAATGCAAAACTTGGCTAAGGCAGCCGGGTTTTTGATGTTAGTGAATTTAGGGTCCAGACTTCTGGGCTTTTTGCGCGAAACCTTGATTGCCGGTTATTTTGGTCAACAAAGCGCTACAGACGCTTACAATATCGCTTTCGTTTTGCCTGATTTGTTGTATTGGCTGTTGATGGGCGGAGTTTTAAGTTCAGCGCTGATTCCGGTGTTTTCAGAATACATCGCTAAAGGACAGGAAGAAGAAGGCTGGCGCGTCGTCAGCTCAACGATGAATATTATTCTTCTGGCCCTGTCTTTTTGTACGCTGCTGGGACTGATCCTGGCGCCGCAATTTATGGCGCTTGAAGCGCCGGGCTTATCGGAGGACTATCAGTCGCTGGCAGTACTCCTGACCCGAATTATCCTGATTCAGCCGCTGATTCTGGCCTTCAGCGGCTTTGCTATGGGGATCTTGAATTCCTATAAGATCTTTTGGCCGTCCGCGTTAGGCACGCTCCTCTATAACGCCGGTATCATTCTGGTCGGACCGTTGCTGGTTTCCGGCTGGCATATGGGCATCGAAGGCTTCGCTTTTGGCGTCGTGTTCGGGGCTGTGGCGAATATCGCTGTGCAGATCCCAGCTCTGCGCCGCCTGGGCATGCGCTATTATCCGGTCATCGACTGGCGTCATCCGGGAGTACGCCGCATACTGGTCCTGGCGATTCCGATTATCTTAGGTTACGCAATCAATCAGATTCCAGTGGCGATCTATTCGAATTTAGCCTCACTGTTGCCACCAGGGAGTGTCAGCGCGGTGAATCGCGCTTATCGCTTATTTCAAATGCCGATTGGAATCTTTGCTTTGGCCATTGGGGTGGCCGTATTTCCTACGTTGACGGAACAGGTGGCTTTGAAGCGTTTACGCGAACTGAAAGCAACGATCTCTTTGGCCGTGCGCATGGTGATCTATATTACTTTACCGGTGTCTGTCGGGATGATCATCCTGCGTTATCCTTTAATCCGTTTGTTGTTTGAGCACGGAGCATTTACGGCGCAAAATACCGCGGATACAACGGTACCGCTGATCTTTTTTTGTTTGGGCATCACGGCGCAATCTGTGACGAACATATTGCCCAGGGTATTCTATGCGTTTAACGATACGTGGACGCCGGTGATCTTAGGCATCCTGTCGATGATCGTCAATGTGCTGGCGATGATTCTATTCGTCAAGCCGTTAGCCGGCGGTGGATTGGCGTTGGCGACTTCACTAGCCGGGGCGGTCAACATGCTCCTGCTCTTTGCGGTCATGCGTCGCCGCATGAGACGTATCGGTGGAGGGCAAATATTGAAAACCACTGGACAAACCCTGATCGCCTCTTTATGCATGGGTGTGGCGGTATGGCTGAGCCAATATGGCGTCGCGCGTATGTTGGGGACGGAAGGCGTTGCTTCGCTGGCATCTCTGGTATTGGGCGCCGGCGTGGGGGCCTTGGTTTTTGCCGGATTGAGCAAAATGATGCGTATGGAAGAATTTGCACAGACGATGGGTTTGGTCCTGCGGCGTTTAGGGAAAAACGGTTAAAGCCGGTTATACTTGCGCCGCGCAAATGGTTGTTTCCGGGATAGGAAGCCGCAAATTGATTGTGGTTCCATGCGCGTCGTTTGCTATTTCTAAGATTCCGTTATGGTGATTGGCGATATCGTGGCAGATGGCTAAACCGAGCCCGGTCCCGTCCGGTTTCGTGGTAAAGAAAGGCGTACCCATGTTTTCCAGGGTTTCGGTCGGAATGAGGCCGCCTTCATCTTGAACGCAGAGGACGACTTCATGGCCATCCGTATAAGTCCGAATGTTGAGTTTCCCGTTCATGGCCATTGCTTCAAGTCCATTATGGCAGACATTTAGAATGAGTTGGGCAATCTCTTTGGCGTCGATGAAAACGTTGGGCAAACAGCCTGCTTGATAAGAAATTCGCATATTTTTTGTGAAAGCGTCGGCTTCAATTAAGGGATAGAGGTTTTCCAGGATGGCGTTCAAGTCTTGGTGCGCTTGCTGAGGCGGTAACTCTTTGGCTATCGATATAAACTCGGAGATGATCGAATTGGCACGGTCAAGTTCGCCGATCATGGTCTTAAAGATCGAGTGATAAGCGGAAAAAAGCGGTTTGCCGCCCATCAACTGGAGATACCCCCTGACGATGGTGATGGGATTACGTATTTCATGACCGATACTGGCAGCCATTTGTCCGATGAGGTTCAAACGGTCGAGACGCGAAATACTTTCGTGTAAGGTCGCAGGGGTTTCCGTCGTATAGGAACCGGCAAGTGACAAATCGTATGTAATGTCTTGGAGTAGAGCTAATGCCCCGAGAACCTCGCCGCAGTTGTCCTCCATGAGGGGCGAACAGCTGTACTTCAAGGTTTTTCTATGTCCGTCTTTCCAGACGACGGTGATATTTTGATTATGTACTTTATTACCGGAGCGGACAACATACTGAAAAGGCGAGTCTCCCCAAGCGAGAATCCGCCCGCAGAAATACGCCTTGCTCTTAGGATCCGAACTGAGGTCCAGCCAGGAATAAGGACGCCAGGGCTCTAACTGAAAAAAGCCTGCCGCTATTGGATCGAAAAGAATCGTTTGGCATATAGAGTCACAGGCAACAGCAAATCCATCCGGAAGAAAATCCAATAGGCGATTGTGAGCAAAAAACGCCTTAATTCTTGGGAAAGCGTCGAAACACTTAATATTTTTCATAAACAACAACCCTCCCATTCTTGAATGATGGTATCATGTTATTGTGTTATAACTTTAAAACTATTTTAACTTGTTTGAGCTAAAACGTAAAGAAACGAATTTGTCGTTAATTGGTTATTTTCAAAAAAACAGTCACAATTAGACGATAAGACCCAATTAAACATATTATTCGCAAAAAATGAATTTTTTGTAATTAATTTATGGTCTGGAATGAGCGGATGGGAGCTATTATAAAATATATTATCATGGATATAATGACAAAGTTAAACATAAATTATGATCAATTTTAATTTTTCGCCGCCGAAAAAAAGGAGCTTGTCATATTGTCTGACAAAATATATAATATAGATGGTTAAAAAGCTTGTTTTTAGGGTTGCACAGATAATGAAGTAGGGAGGTATGTTCGTGGTATCTTCGGGAAAAATTAAAACCATTCAAGAGGTGGTAAGCGCGATTCCGGATGGCGCACAAATCGGTTTACCAGGATTTGCAGTCGCCAGAAACGCGATTGCTTTTGCCCATGAAATGATTCGTCAGGGCAAAAAGGATTTGACGCTCGTTCAGTGCATAGGCGGTATGGATACGGAATTGCTCGTTGGCGCGGGGACTGTGAAAAAGCTCATTTATAGTACGGGGTCGCTGGATCGCTTTGGCCCGCTGTCCTGTGTAAACCGAGCCTTTCATGAGGGTAGGCTGGAACTGGAGGAACATAGCGGCTTATCCGTCACCTTGAGCCTGTTTGCCGGGAGTTTGGGGATTTCTTATATTCCTTGCAACACATTGTTGGGCTCGGATATTTTAAGTAACCTGGAGAAGAAATATCCGGATCAGGTCAAGGAAGCGGTATGCCCGTTCACCGGGGAAAAACAGGTGCTGCTGCGGGCGAAACGCCCTGATTATGGAGTTGTCGTGGCTAATTATGCGGATGAGGACGGCAATACCGTCATTAGCGGACCGCTTTGGGATACGAAGGAAATGGCTTTAGCCGCGAAACATCTGATTGTGATTGTTGAGAAGATCGTTTCTAGGGAATGGATTCGCAATTACCCGGAGAAAACAGTGATCCCGGGCACGACCGTGGACTCTCTGGTGGAATTGCCGTACGCGGCCTATCCGACGGCGATACATGGCGTGTATGATTATGACGCGGAGCATCTGAAGAAATTTGGTCAATTGACCAGATCGCAGGACGAGGTTGACGCTTATCTGAACGAGTATGTACTGGGAACGGCTAATCATCTGGCATATCTCAACAAATTCGGCCTAGAGAAGATTTTAAGCCTGACGGCGGATCCTTATAAAGGTTACTAAAATTATAGAGTGGTTGATGGTTCGTCGTTGAGCAGTTCAGTTACGCACTAAATTTATTTTAAAGCCGGGAGGGAAAAGAATGGAATATAGTAACGATGAAATCATGGTCTGTGCCGCGGCCAGAGAGATTAAGGACGGGGATCGCATCCTGGTAGGGATCGGTATGCCGCATGTAGCGGCGCTTCTGGCTAAAAGTATGCACGCGCCGAATGCTTGCATCCTCTTTGAGTGCGGAGTCTTTGATAGTTTACCGGTCGATCCCAGTGTCGGCGCGGCAGACCCGCGCGCCTGGTTCCGGGCGCCTAAATTTGATGGCTTCTTAGGGGTCATTGGACAGATCGTACACAGCGGACGCCTGGATTGCGGCGTATTGGGCGCTTTGGAAGTAGATCAATACGGCAATATGAATAGTACGCAGGTAACGATTAATGGGAAATTGCGGCATTTCAACGGCAGCGGCGGCGCCAATGACATCGCAACGTTAGGCAAAAGTACCATCGTCGTCACGAAACATGACAAACGCAAATTAAAAGAAAGTATTGAATATATCACTAGCCCGGGATTTTTGGAAGGTGGTAGCAGCCGTGCGGCAGCAGGGGTCAAAGGCGGCGGAGTCAGCCGCGTGGTCACGGATAAAGCGATATTCGGGATAGATGAAACTACGAAACGCCTAAAATTGCTGAGCATTCACCCGGGAAACACTCCGCAGGATATTATTGATAACACAGGTTTTGCCGTGGATGTGGCTGGCGTGCCTGAGACCGCGCCGCCGGCGGCGGAAGAATTAAGAATGATCCGGGAAGTGATCGATCCGGACCATATTCATCTGCATTAATCAAGCAACTGTAGCCATAGATGATATAAAACCACAGAAATGTATTGCTATTTCTGTGGTTTTGCTATTGCGCCTAAATTGCCGTAAATCCGCCGTAAATCCGCGCGGGTTTTCATTAAAAAAAGACTGGTATTTTGCACGAAATAATTATATAATTATTTTGAATAATCCTTGATAATAACAGAAAGAATGAGGAGGGTATTACATGAAAAAATGTCGGTTCTGGTTAACAGCTCTGGTGAGCATCTCATTG
>JAITOV010000033.1 GCA_031289735.1 Peptococcaceae bacterium | reverse complement strand
CTTGATTGACGACGCTTCCCAGCTCTCGCGCAATACGGACGAAATCTCGACAGCGACGCTGCACATGGTAACCGACGGTTTGAAGATCGTTGACAACCTGCGCGCTAAATCCGATGTAGCCAAGGTGAACGGAGAGCAAGTCTATACGACCATCGAACTCTTGCGTACCAAATGTCAGGAAATCACTACCATCACCAAGATCATCTCCGGCATCTCTGAACAGACCAACCTTCTGGCGCTGAACGCCTCGATCGAAAGCGCCCGTGCCGGGGAAGCAGGCAAAGGCTTCGCCGTCGTCGCCGAGGAAGTACGCAAGCTCGCGGAACAGAGTCAAGCATCGGCCAGCGATATCTCTGAGATCATCCGCCAACTCGTTGATAATACGGAAAAAACCGTCGTCTCCGTCGGAACCCTGGTCAACACCAATACCGAGCAGGCCAAACTCGTCGTCGATGTGATCACGATCTTTTCCGAGATTGGCGACAGCATGAACCGCATCGAAACCAACATGCAGAACGTCATGGCTAAAGTCACGGATATTCTCGACGCCAACGCTTCGATCGTGGAGCGCGTCAATGACCTCTCCGCAGCCAGCGAGGAATCTCTGGCGATCTCTACAGAAGCCGCGAATATGAGCGAAAACACCTTGAAACAAGTCAATAACGTCGCCGGCACAACGTATATCGTTAAGCGAGAATTTGCAAAGCTCGAGCAATATACGGCGACGACTTAAATAGCGAGGAGCGGCTATTAAGGAAACTAAAAAAGCGGGCGCAGGGTGGCCGTGGATAGGCTCCCTGCGTCCGCTTTGTTTGATGATGGTTTATTTTAGATGCTTTGGCACGCGGTTACCGCGATCGTGTTGACGATGTCTTCCACGTTACATCCACGAGAGAGATCGTTGACCGGCATAGCCAGCCCCTGGAGGATCGGTCCGATGGCTTCCGCGCCGCCAAAACGCTGAGCCATCTTATAGCCGATATTGCCCGCTTGCAGATCCGGGAACACCAGCACAGAGGCTTGACCGGCGACGGCGCTGCCGGGTGATTTCTGCTGTCCGACGGAGGGTACGAGAGCGGCGTCTAACTGCAATTCGCCATCGACCTTCAATTCCGGATGCGCTTCCTTGAGCAGCTTCGTCGCCGTTACGACCTTATCGACAAACTCGTGGCTCGCGCTGCCCTTCGTGGAGAACGAAAGCATCGCAATACGGGGTTCGATCCCGGCCACTTTCTCCGCTGTCTGGCTCGAAATATAGGCGAATTCAGCCAGCTGCTCAGCTGTCGGGTTCGGGGTGACGGCGCAGTCGGCAAAGACGAGCATCCCGCCATCCCCGAGATCCGTCTTCGGGCTGATGATGATAAATGCTCCCGACACAGAGGAAATGCCCGGCGCGGTGCGGATAATCGTCAACGACGCGCGCAGTACGCTAGCCGTCGCACTGCGCGCGCCCGCGACCATGCCGTCGGCTTTGCCCCGTTTGACCATCATCGAGCCAAAATACAATGGATCTTCTATTTGTTTCGCGGCTTGTTCCTCTGTGACGCCCTTAGCTTTGCGCATTTCATAGAACGCGTTGGCAAATTCTTTGAAGTAAGACGCTTTCGCGGGATCTAGCACCTCGATCCCGCTGATGTCCGCGCCTTGCTTCTGCGCTACGGCCTGCACATCCGCCGGATCACCGAGCAGGATCACCTGCGCGATTTTTTCCTGATTCACAAGCGACGCCGCTTTAACGGTCCGTTCTTCATTGCCCTCGGCCAGCACGATCGTCTTGTACCCTTTTTGAGCCTTGGCCCGTACACTTTGAATGAAATCCATATACATTCCCTCCTACATTACTCTGTGATACTATAACGTTAAGTTATTCGCTCAAAAATACCAAAATCCTTTATAATTTTCCGTTAAAACACGACCTAAACAACTTTAAGTTGCCCGGCAATAGCTTAACGTCTGCAAAAAAACTTCCGGCAGCGGCGCTGTAAACGTCAGGGCTTGACCGGTGCGCGGATGGGTAAAATCCAGCTGCGTAGCGTGCAACAGCTGCCCGGGCAGGTCATAGGGATTTTTCTTCGGGCCGTACACCGGATCCCCCAAAACCGGATGCTTCAGATACGCCAGATGTACCCGGATCTGATGCGTGCGTCCGGTCTCCAGGCGCGCTGAGATATAGGTCGCCGCGGCAAAACGTTCCAATACCTGATAGTGCGTCCGCGCGGATTTGCCGCCGTTGGGTCTGACGGCCATGCGTTTGCGCTCCGCCGGGTCCCGGCCAATCGGCGCGTCCACCGTACCGCCGGGTTCGTCGATCACGCCGTGTACGATCGCCAAATACCGCCGCTCGATATGATGATCCCGCAACTGCGCGGATAAACCTTGATGCGCTCCATCGTTCTTGGCGACAACCAGCAGCCCGGACGTATCCCGGTCGATCCGGTGGACGATCCCCGGACGCAGAACGCCGTTAATCCCGGATAGATTCTGTACATGAAACAGCAGAGCGTTCACCAGGGTTCCGCTCCACGCCCCCGGAGCAGGATGCACTACCATACCTGCCGCTTTATTCACCACCAGCAGGTCGTCGTCCTCATAGACGATATCCAGCGGCAGCTCTTGCGGCTCTGCCGGCGGCAATCGCTGCTCCACTATACCCACGGTAACCTGATCACCCGAACGAACCTTGTAATTCGCTTTCCGCGGTACGTTATTTACAGTTACCTGTCCGGCTTCCAGCAATTTCTGCGCTGCCGAGCGGCTCAAGCTCAAGGCTTCGGCGATTCCCAAATCCAGACGGACACCTTCCGGCAGGGTTAGATATTCAGTTCTCAGCTCAGAGGTTCGTGCGGTCTGGCTGTTCATCAAGACGTCCTGTTGCTCGTTCACGGCGCTCCTTCACAAATAAATCCATTAAGATCCCAATAATCCCCAGGACAATCATACTATCGGCAAAGTTAAAAATATAGGGCCAGATCTGCACATCGATAAAATCCACCACTTGACCCAGCGTCAAACGGTCATAGAGATTGCCTAACGCCCCGCCGCAGATCATCCCGAAGATCAGGCCCACCCGCCATTGGCCGCGGCCCCAAGATCGCTGCAAGAAGAAGAGTCCGGCGAGAATCGCGCACGACAGGATGGCCAGTAACCCGGTATGCCCGGTCAACAGACCGAAAGCCGCCCCCGGATTCAGAATATAGGACACATGAAAGAAACCGGGAATCAAGGCGGCGCTTTCCCCCAGAACAAAATGGCCCACTACCCACACCTTCAGCGCCCGGTCGATGAACCACACCGCCAGCGCAACGATCCAAAAAAGCAAAACCCTTCCTCCTATGCGTCAATTCTGCAAGTTAACGATACGCATCAATTCCGCGATCAACCCGCCGATCACCGGCAGATTCAGAATCACCAGTTGTTTGAGCAAATAGAAAGCCAGCGCCGCTAAGATACTGGCGCCCAAAGCCACGCCCAGCCCACGGAACAGTGAAATGAGGAAATTCATCCAGATCACACGTCCCGGCCGATTGAGATACATGAGGTAATCGGCTAAACGCATTTTTTCCAAGACAGTGGCTAACTCCTCCACTTGCTTGCGCAGAGCCCGCCATTCTTCAGGTGAAACGGGGGTATCTCTCTTATGTTCCCGTTCGGATTGATCCGCCACACCATCACCTCATCACATCAGTTTGACCTTAGCATATGCCAAGTGAAGTGAAATAATCCCCTACTGCCCTTGACGGATTACCGATAGGCAGCGCGGGCAAAGTGCCGGATGTTCCGGATCCGCCCCCACAGCGGGATGATACATCCAGCATCGCTCACACTTCTCGCCCGGCGCGGAAGTGATCCGCACACCTAAACCACTGCCGGCTTCCGCCGGTGCGGAACCTTCCGGCCGGTCGCCGCACGGCGCATGAAGCTGCACGGCGGACACGATAAAGATCTCCGCCAGATTCGGCGCCCCTTGCAGCAATCCATACTGTTCCTCAGTCGGATAGAGTTCCACCTGAGCGGTCAGCGGATGATTGATCAGTTTCTCCTGACGGGCTTGTTCCAAAGCTTTCGAGACCTCCGAACGCAGCGCGAGGATCCGCTCCCAACGCTCCGTCAAGGCGACATCCCGCCATGCGGTCTGAGCATCCGGCAGGTCTGCCAGCTGCACCGATTCTTCTTTGTCCCCGGGAATATACGGCCAGACTTCATCTGCGGTAAACGTCAGAATCGGAGCGATCAGACGCGTGATTGCATTTAAGCATTCATACAGCACCGTTTGGGCCGCCCGGCGCTTCTCGGTATCGCGACCCTCTACATATAAGCGGTCTTTGACGATATCCAGATAGACCGCGCTTAAATCTACCGTACAGAAATTATGAATCGTGTGATACACGACGTGAAATTCATAGTTCTCATACGCCTGACGAACCCGTTCGATCGTCCCCGCCAGCCTGGTCAGCGCCCAGCGATCCAATTCCTCTAATTGGGCATACGCCACCCGGTCGCGCTCCGGGGCAAAGCCGTTCAGATTGCCGATCAGGAAACGCAGCGTGTTGCGAATCTTGCGGTACGCTTCGGTCATCTGCTTCATGATACGATGCGACACCGCCACATCATTACGATAATCAGACGAGGCTACCCACAAGCGCAGGATATCCGCGCCCATGTCTTTAATCACCTGGAGAGGATCGACGCCGTTCCCACCGGATTTTGACATCTTGCGTCCTTGTTCGTCTACCAGAAAACCGTGCGTCAAAACCGTATGATAGGGCGCCTCCCCGAACACCGCCACGGCTGTCGAGAGGGAAGAATTAAACCAGCCCCTGTGCTGATCCGAGCCTTCCAAATAAAGATCCGCCGGGAAGGACAGCTCAGGGCGCGCTTGCAGCACAGACACATGGCTGCTGCCCGAATCAAACCAGACATCCATGATATCCGATTCTTTCAGGAATTCTGTCCCGCCGCAGGAGCAGGCAGTCCTTTTCGGCAACAGTTCCACCGCCTCATGGGCGAACCAGGCGTCCGAACCCTCCCTGGCAAAGATCTCTTGAAGATGGGCGATCGTCGCTGAATTGATCAGTTCTTTACCGCATTGAGCACAATAGAACATCGGGATCGGCACACCCCAGGTCCTCTGCCGGGAAATACACCAATCCCCCCGGTCAGCGACCATATTATAGATGCGATCCCGGCCCCAGGCCGGAATCCAGCGTACACGGTCAATCTCAGTCAGCGCCTCCTGACGGAAACCGTCTATCGAAGCAAACCATTGTTCCGTCGCCCGGAAGATGATCGGATTCTTGCAGCGCCAGCAGTGCGGATAACTATGCTTAATTTTTTCCTGATGAATCAGTACACCGTTATTTTGCAAATCCTCTAGAATCACCAGGTTGGCTTTATCCGTCTTTAACCCTTGATAAGGGCCGCCTTCCGCAGTAAACTTGCCTTGATGATCCACCGGGCAGATCACCGGCAGCTCGTATTTCTTGCCGGCGATAAAGTCGTCTTCCCCGTGTCCCGGCGCGGTGTGCACACATCCGGTCCCTTGTTCCAGTGTCACATGCTCTCCCAAGATCAGGACGGAATCACGCTCCAGCAAGGGATTCACACAGAGAATCCCTTCCAGGTCACGCCCCAGAAATTGCTGTTCCACCGGCAGTTCCATCCCCCAGATCTGGCGCAGACTCTCCAGCATTCCCTCGGCCACAAGCCAAATCTGTCCCTCGGCGCGTACCATCACATAGGTATATTCCGGATGCAGGGAAATCGCGACATTGGCCGGCAACGTCCATGGGGTCGTCGTCCAGATCACCACAAAGGAACCGTCAGGCAGCAACCCACGGCCATCGCGCACACTAAACTTGACGAAGATCGCCGGCGAGGTTTTATCCGCATACTCAATCTCCGCCTCGGCGAGCGCGGTTTCACACGAGGGACACCAATAGACCGGCTTCAGCCCCTTGTAGATATACCCTTTCTCAGCCATCCGGCCGAAAACGCCGATCTGGGCTGCTTCATAGTCCGGTTCCAAGGTCAGATATGGGTGTGCCCAATCGCCGCGCACACCCAAGCGCTGGAACTGCTCACTCTGCGTCTGTACATATTTCAGAGCATACTCCCGGCAGCGCGCACGGAATTCCAGCGCCGATACCGCGTGGCGGTTCAAACCCAATTTCTTAATCACCTGCTGTTCAATCGGCAGGCCGTGCGTATCCCAGCCAGGCACATACGGCGCAGCGAAACCCTGCATGGTTTTGTATTTGATAATGATATCTTTTAAGACTTTATTCAGCGCATGTCCCAAATGAATGTCTCCGTTCGCGTACGGAGGCCCGTCATGCAGAATAAACTTCGTCCGGCCTTGACTCGCTTTCTGAACTTTCTTATACACGTCTTCCTGCTGCCAGCGCGCTAAAATCTGCGGTTCACGCTGCGGCAGATTGCCCCGCATCGGAAAATCCGTTTCCGGCAGGTTCAATGTATCCCGGTAATCCATGTTTCTTCCTCCTATCATTAAACATAAAACCGCCCCTAATGAAGAAGG
>JAITOV010000022.1 GCA_031289735.1 Peptococcaceae bacterium | reverse complement strand
GCTTCCTTCAGATTCCACCTCGCGATGGACACCCTTGCTGTTCAGCTATACCCTTCCCACTACCGGGCGGGTTCGGGACTTTCACCCGTTAGATTGCGCCCATGCCGGGCGCACAGGCGAAACGCGGAGCGCTCCATTTGCGCTCCGCGTTCACTGGTATTCCAATGTACATGCTCTATGCTTTTCCCGCGTAATCCCGTTTCAGCCTGGTCACCGGGATATTCACCACAAGGGCGACATCGCGTTCGTCCTGGCTCAGGTTTACTTCCATCGTTGATTCGTCAATCTCCATATAGCTGGAGATGACTTTGATAATATCTTCCCGCAAGTTGTTCAGCATATGGGGAGAGATACTGGCCCGGTCATGCACTAATACCAAACGCAACCGCTCTTTTGCCACATTCTTGCTGGATGTGCTGTCCCTACCAAAGATCTTGCTAATAAAATCGATCAAGGATCATTCCTCCTCTCTTAGCAAGCGGCTAACGGCGTCCCACTAAACGCTTCAGCTTGTCGAATAAGCCATCAGGAATGTCAAGATTCATTAACGGCACTTCCTCACCCCTGATACGGCGAGTAATTCTGCGATAGGCTTCACCCGCTTGAGATCCCTGATCAAGGACAGCCGGTTCTCCCCGGTTCGTTGAGATCACGATGCTCTCATCCTCAGGTACCACGCCAAGCAGATCAATGGCCAATATATCCAGAATATCATTGATATCCATCATATCGCCACGTTTAACCATGCGCGGGCGGATGCGGTTAATAATTAATTTAGGATTATATAATTCCGCGGCTTCCAATAAACCGATGATGCGGTCCGCGTCTCTGACCGCGCTGACTTCCGGCGTGGTCACCACAATCGCCCGGTCCGCTCCGGCAATCGCGTTCCTGAAACCCTGTTCAATACCGGCCGGGCAATCAATCACGGCGAAATCAAAGTCTTCTTTCAATTCTGCCGCCAGCTGTTTCATCTGTTCGGGATTCACTGCCGTCTTATCTTTCGTCTGAGCCGCCGGCAGTAAAAACATCTGTTCAAAGCGTTTATCCTTAATCAACGCTTGACGCAAACGACAGTTGCCATTGGTTACATCTACAATATCGTAAACAATGCGATTTTCTAAACCTAAAACTACATCTAGATTACGTAAGCCGATATCCGTATCTACCAATACGACCTTATGTCCGGCAGCCGCCAAGCCGGTTCCGAGATTGGCTGAGGTCGTTGTTTTTCCGACACCACCTTTACCCGAAGTAACGACGATTACTTCCCCCACTCCAATAACCTCCTTAATTATATCAGCGCGCCTTGTTGCGTCGCCCGCCGCTGATCAAGCTCTCCACGATCAACTGCTGATTCTTGATCCGCGCGACTTCCGGACCGCGCCAATCTTCATTGTCATCCGGCGCCCGGGTCACTAGATCGGCAATGCGCAACTGCGTCGGCATCAGGACAAACGCGCTGACCGACGCTTGACGATCTCCCATAGCTCCGGCATGCGCCACGCCTCGTAACGCGCCCATGACAAAAATATTTCCTCCGGCCACAATTTCCGCTCCCGGATTTACATCCCCCTGGACGATCACATGACCGCTATGTACTACCTTTTGACCGGAACGCATCGTACGGTCCACCACGACACAGGTTCCTTCAGCCATCCCTTCATCCCATATCTGTTGACCCGTATCTGTTCGCGCCACCGGTTCATTTTGGGATCTGGCCGTCCAGCCAAGTTCTTCTGCGGTAAACCATCCGGTTAAAGCCAACCCGTTCTCTCTTAAAACATCCTCAATCTCAGCCTGCTTCTTCGGCTCGAAAGCCCGCGCTCCAGCACAGCAACGCACCTTAGCGCCCTGTAAGAATCCCGCTGATTTCCGTAAATGCTGCTTCAATTCATCCATCAGGGGACTAAAATCCTGCCCCGGATCGAGATAAAGCACCAACCCCTCCTTCGTGCCCTTTAATGATACATGTTCCGTCTGTTTCATCTGGTATAACTCCTATCCTGTCATTTCTACAATACCGCTGAAATCCCTTTTTCTCCAAGGAAAAAACGAGCTCGTTATTACACGCTTTTCAGCTACATTCCATTTATTACCAACCAAAATATTGTTTAAAAGCGGCTTTAGCGACATAACCTGAGGATTCACTGCCATGTCCCCCATATTCCACCACCCCGGCAAAGGCAATCTGCGGCTGATCATAGGGGGCAAAGGCCACAAACATCCCATTAAACTGATTCTCGGAGATCGTATGCACCGAGCCGAGCTGAGCGGTACCGGTTTTCCCGCCGCCGGTGAATTCCGGCATATCCCCAAACAACCACTTCGCCGTCCCATCCCCGCTAGTCACACCGGACATTCCTCGCTTCACGACTTCCAAGATCTCCGGGGATACCGACACCGTATTCAAGGCTTTCGGCTGGTTCTCCAGTACGACCTCTCCGCTGACCGGATCCAGGAGCTTATCAACGAGGTACGGGCGGTAACGCGTCCCGCCATTGACCATGGTCGCTACATACTGAGCCAATTGTAACGGCGTGTAGTCATTGTATCCCTGCCCGATCGCGTTATTAAAGCTATCATAGAGCTTCCATTCTTTCTCTCTGGCCAAATTCTGCTGATACGCCGTTTCTACCCGGGCGATATCCGCTTCTTTCTGCTTTGCCAACTTTTGCCGTTCCTGCTCGTCCGCAGCTTGGGCCAGTTTAGCGGCATAACGCGTTTCGATATCATTCAATTGGGTCTTACGCTGTAGGGTTACGTCCAACGGAATATAGTTCTCTTTCTTCCATTCGGCGGACGGCGCGATCCCTTTCGCCTCGCCGGGCAGATCGACGCCGGACAACACCCCCAAGCCAAATTCGTTGCACAGCTGTTTGACTAGTTCCGGCGCCGCCTCAAAGACCCGGCGTCCCACCACCTCAAAGTAGATATCCGAAGATTGTGCCAAACCATAGAGAAGATCGACCCAGCCGAAGTGGTGATTCCCCCATTCCGGAAAGCCCTGTTGCTGCGCCGCCAAGGATCCCAAAGACGACATCTCATCCAAAATCTTCTCCTGCGGCGTAATCACGCCGGCTTTCAATCCGGCCATAGCCGTAAGCATCTTAAACGTCGAACCCGGCGCATAGGTGCCGGACAACGCCCGGTTATAGGAAGCCGCCCTCTCATCCAGGAAATACCGATAGGCTGTCTCTTCAGAGATCAGCCCGATCAGATCATTGGGATTCATCGCCGGGCGGGAAGCCATGGCTAGAATCTTACCGGTATTGACGTCAAGCACCACGGCGGCGCCGGCATGAGAATCGGGATAGTTCTTCTGCACCTCCAGAATCTGTTCATCCAAACTGGCCTCCAGGGCCGCTTGCAAATCGGCGTCGATCGTTAATTGGACGGTCTTGCCCGGTTGCGCCGGTTGAATCGTCGTTTTGCGGATCGGGCGCGCGTTGTTATCCACTTCAATCTGCTGTACGCCCTTATCCCCGCGCAAATAAAAGTCATAGGATTTTTCCACACCCTGCTTGCCGACCAGATCCCCTTGTTGATATTTCACGCCGCCGGCCTCAATCTCCGCCAGGGCGTTAAACTGAGACAGTTCCTCTTCACTGACCTCCCGGACATAACCGAGCAACTGCCCCGCTAAATCATTGCTTACATAAGAACGTAGCGGCAGCACTTCCACGGAAACCCCCGGTAATTCATTCTGGTGCTCAGCCACAATCGCCCTCAGAGGAGTCATGGCTTCCGGCTCGCCGCTTAACACTTCTACCGGACGATAGCCCCACTGAGGATTTTGGCTGATCGCCAGAATATCTTCATAGATTGAATCCAGCGATTCATTCGGGTTAGGCCAGTAGGGTTTGACATAACCCGCCAAAGCATAGATCACCGCCTGCCAATCCTTGTCCTTCGATTGTTGCAGATCCAGCCAGTCCACTGTCAGAGTAAACTGCGGTATACTGGTCACCAGCAACGTTCCTTTGGCGTCAATGATATCCCCACGCATCGGCGTCAGGTCAATAAACCGGGTGATATTGCCTTCGGCTTTAGCCGCATAGACAGGCGCTTTAAAAATCTGCAACCAGACCAGGCGCGCAGTTAGCAGGACAAATATCATCGCCGTCCCGATACCCAAGAACCATAAACGGCGGGAATACACCCTGCGTTCTTGATCTTCCACGTCTGCTTCACCCCACTCTCCAACTGTAATCAACCTAGCGTTCATATTTCGGACGATAGCGCAGCCAGCCATATAAGAACGAATGATGGATCCACGGATAGGTCATCGGCGTCAAAATGGTGTTGTAGACGGCAATCCCCAACACCAGACGGAGAATTTCAGTGGGAGACCACAGCGAACCAACCGCTAATCCTAAGAATCCGATCATCGCTTGACCGGCCAAAGATACGCCAAACACCAGCACCAGGGTCAAAAAAAGGTTCTCCCGGTACCAGCGTCCCGCCAGCCAGAAACTTAACCCCGCTACCACCATCAAGGTCAGCGCATACATGCCGATATATTTTCCCAAAAACAAATCTTGTAATAAACCAAAGATGATTCCTGTACCTAGAGCGTATACTGCGGAACGGTGATGCATGGCAAAATAAATGGTCAGCAGCATCACCAGATCCGGTTTCACACCTCCCCAGGACCAAAAATGAAACAGCGTCCCCGGGAGAATTAAACTAAAGAAAAACAATACCGCCAAGAGGAGGTAGCGTATATAGCGCATTTACTCGCCCCCTACGGTCTTGATAATATAGACTTCTTCCAAAGAGTCGAAATGAACAATCGGTTCAATATAGGCGGTTTTCATGAGTCCTGACCGGTCCAGTTTGATTTCAACGACCTTCCCGATCGGTATA
Source organism: Peptococcaceae bacterium (assembly GCA_031289735.1). Lineage (GTDB taxonomy): Bacteria > Bacillota > Desulfitobacteriia > Desulfitobacteriales > Desulfitobacteriaceae > JAITOS01. The sequence goes on along the minus strand of JAITOV010000022.1, from coordinate 5,226 downwards.
TCTTTAGGATACACGCCGCCGATGCCGGAAGTGTACACGAGATCGCCTCTGTTCACAGGATCTTCCCGGCGAAACGTCATCTGGAGATTCCCTTCCGCCGTCAAACGGGAACTGCGGTCATAGGTACCTTGTACAATACCGAACACCCCTTCGCCCGCGCTCTCCCTCACTAAAGCGCTGACTTGCCCTTCACTATCTAAAATCATCAACACTTCACACGTACCGCCGGATACCGAGATCACCTTGCCCACCAAACCGGAATGAGCGACCACCGGATCCTCCACAGCTACGCCGTCCCGGCTGCCGCGATTCAAGATCAAGGTTTGAAACCAAGCCGAAGGATTGCGATTGACGATGCTGGCCCCGATCTGTTCATATTTATCTGCCGTCGGCGCCCTGAACTGTGCTTGATCTAATTCATTATAACGCAATCCGGCGAGAATTTGACTCTTTAAACGCAGATTTTCAGCCATCAATTCATCCATTTGCAGCTGTAAGGTTTCATTCTCCGTTTCAATCCGCGGAATTCTCCAGAGCATCTTCCAGTGATCACTGACCGACCTTCCGGCACTGAGAATCACATACTCCACGGGCGCCGCCACCCGCTGTAATACATTGCCTACAGGATTAGGAAAACTACGGTCTAAACCAGTTAGCCGCATACTAATCAGGATTGCTAGTAATAGAAAGAAGACGAGAATCGTGATTCCCGTCACATTGGCCCGTTTTCTCACGCTCGCCGCATCCTTCCCCAGTGTCTACGCCGCGTCCGATTAATCTCTCTGGAGCATAGAGATTTTGCGCAATATCTCCGTATCTTCCAAGACCTTGCCTGTTCCCAGCGCTACACAAGAGAGCGGCTCTTCCGCGATATGTACCGGCATACCGGTCTCATCAGAAAGCATGCGGTCAATATTACGCAATAAAGCGCCGCCTCCGGCAACCATAATCCCGCGATCCATGATATCCGCGGCCAACTCCGGCGGAGTCTTTTCCAAGCAGGATTTCACCGCTTCGATAATCGCGGCCACCGGCTCATACAGCGCTTGCTGCACCTCCCGTGCAGTCAGGATGATGGTTTTCGGCAGACCGGTCAGCAGATCGCGTCCGCGCACGTCATATTCCAGATTGTCCGCTGCCATATAGGCGTAACCGATCTGGATTTTGATTTCTTCCGCCGTACGATAACCGATCATCAGATTATAGTTGCGCTTAATATGCGCAATGATCGCTTCATCCAGTTCATCTCCGGCCACCCGGATCGAGCGGCTCGTCACAATCCCGCCTAAGGAGATGACCGCCACTTCCGTCGTCCCACCGCCGATATCCACAATCATACTTCCGGTCGGTTCACTGACCGGCAATCCAGCGCCGATCGCCGCCGCCATCGGTTCCTCCATAATGATCGGGTTCTTGGCGCCGGCCGCTAAAGCCGCTTCCTTCACAGCCCGTTCTTCAACCGGCGTCACTCCGGATGGCACACAGATCACTACCCTGGGCCGCACAAACGGCGACTCAGAACCCAAAGCCCTGGCAATGAAGTATTTCAACATTTTTTGCGTCACGTTAAAATCAGAGATCACACCGTCTTTCAACGGTCTGATCGCCACAATATTACTGGGCGTGCGGCCAATCATCTCTTTCGCCTTATCCCCTACCGCCAGTGGAACTTTCTTGTCCAGATCCATCGCTACAACCGAGGGTTCGCGCACGATAATGCCTTTGCCCCGCATATGTACCAACGTATTCGCTGTCCCTAAATCAATCCCCAAATCCCTGCTAAAAAACATGTATGGTTACTCCCTTCCTGAAGAGAAACATTCTTTGTTCATTCACATAACCCTTCTGCTTTTAAACTGATATAGCGATTATCTCCAATGATGATATGATCTATAACTTGAATCCCCAGAAGTTTGCCTCCTTCCATGAGGCGCCGGGTCACATTCCGGTCTTCTTGGCTGGGCGCCGGGTCGCCACTGGGATGATTGTGCAACAGGATAATCGCGTGCGCATTACGGCGAATCGCTTCCTTAAAACACTCGCGCGGATGTACTAAAGACTCGTTCAGCGATCCGATGGAAATCGGACTAATCCCCAGAACATGATTTTTTACGTTCAAGGTCATCACACGGAAATGCTCACGATCCAGATAGCGCATCTCCTCCATCACCAAACCTGCCGCATCTTGCGGTGTTCGGATCACCGGCCGCGCCTGCGGATCCGTAGCCGCCGCCCGCTTGCCTAATTCCAAAGCCGCTTTGAGCCCGGCGGCTTTCGCTTTCCCCAAACCGCTCACCTGCATCATCTCGTGTACGGATAACTTAGCCAGCCCCGTTATGCCGCCGCTTTCACTGAGAATACGCTCGGCCAGGTTCAACACATTTTCTCCCTTGACCCCTGTCCGCAGTATGATCGCCAGAATCTCTCCGTTCGATAAACTTTCCGAACCGTAGTGTAACAATCGTTCCCGTGGGAACAGCTCTTCCGGCATATCCTTCAGACGATACGACATCTCTCACCTCACCCTGAAAACCTCGCGTCTCGCGGTTCCACGCCCCAAAGTTTTAGAGTCTCATGTAAAAACTCCATCGGTAAACCGATCACATTCGTACGAGATCCTTCCACCCGGGAGACAAAATGCCCGCCTGCTCCTTGCAGAGCATAGGCTCCTGCCTTATCCAATGGTTCCGGCGTACGGCAATAAGCTGAGATCATTTCAGAGGTTAAATGGTTGAAGTATACATCGGATTCTACGACTTCTGTCTTTTTTTCTCCGTTCAGACGACAGATCGCTACGCCGGTCAAAACCCGATGCCTCCGACCGCTCAACAGCGCTAACATTCGCGCCGCGTCTTGCGGATCCTGCGGTTTTCCGAAGATCTGATCATCCAGCACTACCGTCGTATCCGCTCCAATCACCACATCTGCCGGATCTCCGCCCAGAGTGCGCCACAGTTCCGCGCCCGCGGCAGCTTTCCATTCGGCTAACCGGCAGGCGTTCTCTGGCGGATCGGTAACTCCGGCGATCGATTCATCCACTTCCGTGACAACCGTTCGGAACACATACCCCCATGCCGTAAGCAATTCTAACCGACGCGGAGAAGAGGAAGCCAGCACCAACACGCTTTTACCACTTCCTTGCCAGATAATACCCTCCTAATGCGCCGGCAATCGTTGCTATCGTAATATTCAAATGCAAGCCAAACGAAAAGGAGAGAAAGAAAAAATCCAAATAAGTATGGGATGGGATATCTAGCACAAAGGGACGCAGGATGATTTTTAACACTCCGAAGCTTTCCAAAGCGAAGCTGATCACCGTTCCGAAGGCTGCGCCCGTTAGGATCAAAATGATCGGTCTTCCGGCGCCAGAAGAATTACGTCCTCCCGCCATGCCATATCCTCCTAACGCCATACAAATGAGCCAGGGCATATAATATTCCCCTGGCCGATGTCATTGTAGGACAAGTGTATCATTTTCCCAAATAATAAGCAAATTCATCTGCTTTTTTGCGTCTTGATAATCGCGGTATACAATCCGTCAATCAAGGCTTGCGAACTCGCTTTCAGAATGTTTGCCGACACGCCGATTGTCCCCCAGGTCTCGTTCGGGAGCGCGGTTTCTACCACGACGCGCACGACAGCCTCCGTCCCGCTGGATCCGTCCAGCACCCTCACCTTATAATCTACCAGCTGACATTCTTCCAACTGCGGGAAAAACGGCGTTAAAGCTTGGCGCAAAGCCATATCCAAGGCGTTCACCGGTCCAATCCCATTCGAGGCGACATGCACAACGTCTTCTTCCACCTGAATCTTCACCACGGCTACAGAATCAGCCTCTCCACGAATCGGATCAATTAACACATGATAATCCAATAGTTTAAAAGGCTCTTTGAACGCCGCTAAACTGCGCAGAATTAACAGATCCAGGCTTCCTTCGGCGATCTCAAACTGGAAGCCCCGGTTTTCCATCTCTTTAATCTGAGCAATGACCTTCTTCACCCGCTTGTCATCCTTGGCAATGTCCGGAGCAAAACGTTGCATCCTCTGCCAAACATTGGACTTGCCAGATTGATCGGAGATCAACAAGCGCCGCTCGTTCCCTACGCGTGCGGGGTCGATATGCTCAAATGTACGATGATTTTTGATGACCGCATCTACATGCATGCCGGCTTTATGCGCAAACGCGCTCCGGCCCACATAGGGCTGCCGGTCGTCAAAGGTCGTGTTCACTAATTCCGCCACAAAGCGCGCCAGATGTGTTATTTGGGACAGGAAGGGATCAGGAAAGACATCCCAATGCATCTTCAACTGCAGCCAAGGAACGATCGTACTCAAATTGGCATTGCCGCAACGTTCCCCAAAGCCGTTCCAGGTTCCTTGAATCTGACGCGCGCCCGCCTCGACTGCCGCCAGGGTATTCGCTACCGCCAAACCCCCGTCGTTGTGCGCATGGATCCCAATTTCAATATCTCCCCAGCGAGCTTTGACCGCCGCTACACCGGCTTTGATCTCTTCCGGCAAAGCGCCGCCATTTGTATCGCACAAGACGAGCGCATCCGCGCCCGCCTCCACAGCCGTTTGAACACAAGATAACGCGTATCCCGGATGATCTTTCCAAGCGTCAAAGAAATGCTCCGCATCAAAAAACACCCGCCGCCCTTGCCGCGTCAGAAAGCGAATCGAATCTCTGATGATCCGTAAATTCTCTTTCAGCGTCGTCTTCAGAACTTCCGCCACATGCAGATCCCAAGCCTTACCAAAAATCGTAATCACTTGAGCGCCCGACGAGAGTAATTGGCGTAAGATTTCGCTTTCTTCCGCTTTTTCCCCCACCTTGCAGGTGCTCCCGAAGGCTACGACTTTTGTCTGAGTCAGACGGAGTTGGCTAACTTGATTGAACAATGCCGCATCCCGGGGATTGGCACCGGGCCAACCGCCTTCGATATAGGGTACGCCCATTGCATCCAGCTTGTTCAAATACAGGATCTTGTCCTTCAGAGAAAAGTAGACGCCTTCCGCCTGCGCCCCATCTCGCAAGGTTGTATCATAAACGGTGATCTTGTTGCTATTCTGATCCGTTTGCCCCGCCATGCGGATCCCCCTTATTGTTACTCAACGATTATTTATATTGAAGGTCAAAACTTCCATGTGCACAGCCAGATCAACATTTCTTAATTCTATTTGAGGCGCCACGTCCAATACGACCGGTGTGAAGTTTAATATCGC
>JAITOV010000091.1 GCA_031289735.1 Peptococcaceae bacterium | reverse complement strand
CCGCGGAGTATTTTCGTGGTGTATGGAGCGAATTAAAAAAGGTATACTGGCCGACACGTAAGCAACTGATTACCTATACGATTGTTGTGTTTGTGGCGGTTGTGATCGTGGCGGCGCTTCTCGGGATCGTCGATAAAATTTTGGCTTTTCTCTTAGGGCAGCTCACGCAGCTCTTCTAATGTTTTGTCAAGTATGCCACTGATATCAGTGGAGCGAGTATAAAGTAATCGTGTCAGGAGGCCGGGAACAAGGAACGGGTTCCCACTGGGAATATGGAAAAAAACTGGTATGTTATCCATACTTATTCCGGTTATGAAAATAAAGTAAAGACCAATCTGGAAAAACGTGTGGAATCCATGAATATGGAAGACAAGATCTTTCGCGTTCTGGTACCGATGGAGGACGAGATTGAGATCAAAAACGGGAAAAGAAAGATTATGAAAAGGAAGATCTTTCCCGGTTATGTCCTCGTGGAAATGGATGTCACAGATGATTCTTGGTATGTGGTGCGCAATACCCCCGGAGTAACCGGGTTTGTTGGCACAGGATCTAAGCCGATCCCGCTTCAGGATCGTGAGGTATTGCATATCCTCCGTCAGATGGGCATGGATGAAGTCCGGACGAAGATCGATGTGGTTGTGGGTCAAAGCGTTAAGATTATCACGGGACCCTTTAAGGATTTTATCGGCGGAGTCAAAGAGATTCTCGAAGACAAAGGGAAATTACGCGTTTCGGTTTCCATGTTCGGGCGGGATACCCCTGTGGAATTAGAATATGGCCAAGTGGAAAAGATTGATTAAAAAATTCGCGGAATCAGCATGAAGGAGGTGTAAGCAATGGCTAAAAAGGTAGTGGGTTTAATTAAACTGGCGATTGAAGCAGGCAAAGCGACTCCGGCGCCTCCGGTAGGACCGGCTTTAGGCCAGCACGGAGTCAATATCATGGGCTTCTGTAAAGAATATAATGAGAAAACCAAAGATCAAGCCGGACTCGTCGTTCCGGTAGAGATAACGGTTTTTGAAGACCGTTCTTTTACGTTTGTACTCAAGACGCCGCCGGCATCTGTGCTGCTGAAGAAAGCAGCCAATGTCAGTTCCGGATCTGCGGAACCGAATCGCCAGAAAGTCGGTAAGGTGAATAAGGACCAGGTGCGCGAGATTGCGGAGTCCAAGATGAAAGACCTGAACGCCGCCAGTGTGGAAGCGGCCATGCGCATGGTCGAAGGAACAGCGCGCAGCATGGGGATCGAAGTAGTCGAAGGATAGACTGCGCGAATGATGTGGGAGGGTATCATACCCGCTGAACCACAAGGAGGTATACGAGAATGGCTAAAAGAGGAAAAAGATATCAGGAAGCCCTGAAGGGTTTGGACAGCAATGCGCTGTATGAACCGGCGGAAGCTCTGCAGATTGTTAAATCTGCATCTAAGGTCAAATTTGATGAGACGGTAGAGGCGGCTTTCCGACTGGGGATCGACACGCGTCATGCGGATCAGCAGATCCGTGGAGCGGTTGTCCTGCCGCATGGAACCGGGAAAACCCGCTCTTGTCTCGTATTTGCTAAAGGAGACAAAGCCAAAGAAGCTGAAGTTGCCGGCGCTGATTTCGTCGGAGCCGAGGATTTGATCGAGAAGATCACTGGCGGCTGGTTTGATTTTGATGTAGCGATTGCTACGCCGGATATGATGGGCGCAGTGGGTAAGCTGGGACGCGCTTTGGGTCCGAAGGGCTTAATGCCGAATCCGAAGACCGGCACCGTTACTTTTGACATCGCCCGGGCCGTGCAGGAAGTTAAAGCGGGTAAGATTGAATACCGGGCGGATAAAGCCGGAATCATCCATGCCCCGATCGGCAAGGTCTCTTTTGACGAGGATAAACTCCTGGAGAATTATAACACGCTGGCTGAGATCGTCGTGAAAGCGAAACCTTCCGTAGCGAAAGGGCAATATGTCCGCAGTGTTACCGTATCCTCTTCGATGGGACCGGGAGTCAAGATTAATCCCTTAAAGGTACGCTAATTGCTCGTTGATACAAGGTAATACACAAATCATCAAGGACAGCTGTAGACAGCAGGGGCGCGTCGCGCATAATGATCCTGCCGAGGTTGGAGAAGTAAGCTTCTTAACCTCTGCTAATCGCGGAGGTTTTGTTGTTGAATCAGGATGTCGTCAGGACATGAAGGAGGTGGACAAAGATGTCAAATCTGGATGTAAAAATACAGATCGTTACTGAAATCAGCGCCAATCTGCAAAAATCCGCCGGAGTGGTCTTGACCGATTACCGCGGCCTGACCGTAGCCGAAGATACGAAACTGCGCGCTAAGCTGCGTGAATCGGGTGTGGAGTACCAAGTATTGAAAAATACAATGGTCAAACGGGCGGCTGACGCAATCGGACTGGAGGGCTTAGATCCTTATTTAGCAGGCCCGACCGCTGTAGCTTTCAGTGAAGATCCGGTAGCGCCGGCGAAAGTGTTAAGCGAATTCAGCAAGACGAATCGCAAATTCTCGATCAAAGCGGGTATTCTCGAAGGTAAAGTGATCGATGCGGAAGGGGTCAAGGCTCTGGCCGATCTGCCAGCGCGCGAAGTATTGCTGGCGATGGTGCTGCGTGGTATACAGGCGCCGCTAACCGGTATGGCCAATGTATTGCAAGGGCCGATTCGCAAACTCGGCTATGCGTTGGAAGAAGTGCGTAAGTTAAAAGAAGCTTAGAGAACAGCGGCATCAGCGCGATACAAGTGTGAAGTAAGAAAAAGATTAAAATTAGGGGGTAAATGAAAATGTCCAAGGTGAATGAGATTATAGAATCGGTTAAAGGGTTAACCGTATTGGAACTGAACGAACTGGTGAAAGCTTTTGAAGAAGAATTCGGCGTCAGCGCTGCCGCACCGGTCGCTGTAGCCGCCGCTCCCGCCGCAGGCGCCGCCGCTCCGGCTGCTGAAGCGGAACAGACGGAATTTGACGTTATTCTGACTTCCGCCGGACAAGCGAAGATCAATGTCATCAAGACTGTGCGGGAAATCACCGGCCTGGGTCTGAAAGAAGCCAAGGAATTGGTCGATGGCGCGCCAAAAGCAGTCAAAGAAAAAGTGAATCAGGAAGAAGCCAATACCATCAAGGAAAAACTGACGGAAGCCGGCGCTTCGGTCGAAATTAAATAGGATGTGCTCCTGTATCAGGGAAGAAAAGGGTGTGCCGGAACTTGATAAGTTTCAGTACGCCCTTTTTCATTGTTTGATGTTATTGTTTCTCGTCCCAATAGCCGCCGACCTGTTGTTTGCGTTGTTTGAGCAATCCCTCGTAGGTCAAACCGGCCTTGTGGCTTTTGCGGGTCAGGGCTTTCTTTTCTTGGATACCTTTCGTAATGATTTCAGCCAAACCTTCCTCCGGAACCGGTTCTTCAAAGAAGTAGCCTTGAATGTGGTCGCAATGCTCACGAATCAGGTGATCGATTTGTTCTTGGGTTTCGACGCCCTCGGCCAGCAGCTCGATATTAATTTTGTGGGCGAAAGAGATGATCGGCTCAGTCATCAGGTTGCGTGGATCAGACGTATTCGTTTCGTCGAAGAATGATTTGTCCATCTTGACTAAACGGATCGGCAGCTCCAGCAAATGATTAAAGGACAGCTTGCCGGAACCGAATTTATCGATAGCGATCCGTACCCCGATACTATCCAGGGACTTTAGCACATCAAGGATTTGCTGGAAATGGTTATCGACGATACTTTCTGAAATTTCCAATTCCAGGCAATGGGCAGGGATTTCAGCTTGTTGTACCGCGTCTGTGACGATAGAGATGAAATCCGGATGCAATAGCTGCTTCTCCGAGATGTTGACGGCTAGGATCGGGTTATATTGATAAACGGAGATGATCTCATGAATCTTCTGGCAAGCGTGCTCGATGACCCAACGACCGATGTCCAGGATCAAGCCGTATTCTTCGGCGACCGGCAGAAACTCTGAAGGCAATACCAGGCCCATTTGGGGATTGTTCCAGCGGATGAGTGTTTCAAATCCGCGCAGCCGGCGTGTGTGGGCTTCGTACTGCGATTGATAGTAGAGGATGAATTCGTTGTTTTGCATCGCGTGTTTCAGCGTAGCTTCCAACTGAGTCTTGCGGATAATGATTTGCTTGATGTTGTAATTGAAGAAATGCTGGATGTCTTTGCCCAGATCTTTGGCTTTATACATAGCAATTTCCGCATTGATCAATATCTCCTCCGAGCTGAGTCCGTCGTTGGGATAGACGGAGATGCCCATGCTGAGGGTCGGACAAATCTCTTGCTCAGCGATCCTATGGGGTTTGTGGATCAAGGACTTTATCCTGTCTAAGATGGGAAACAACTCGTTGATGTGACGGACATCCTGGAGCAGGAGCAGAAATTTATCCTCACTAGAGCGGGCGACGGTATCACACTCCCGTATACACCTTTGCAGTGTGTGACCGACATGGACCAATAGCTGGTTACCAAACTCATAACCATAAGTATCGTTGAACTTCTTGAAATCATCGATGTCGATGAAGGCGACGGCGGTAATGGAATGCGTTCGCTTGGAAGTAGAGATCGCTCGGTTCAGACGGTCCGTAAACAAAGTCTTATTGGGTAACTGAGTTAGGGAATCGTAGTACGCCAGACGCGTCATCCTATTTTCTTTTTGCTTAAAATCAGTAATATCGAGATTTAAGCCGCAGACGCCGATGATCGTGTTTTGCTCCGCGTCCAAGATCGGGGTGAGATTGAGCTGATAATGGCGAATCGTTTCACTTTGGGCGTCTTTATAGGTATACTCGCCCCATTGCGTTTGCTGGGTGCGGATCACTCCGGCGAGCGCGTTTTCCCAGATCGTCGTGAGCGGTTCCACATACAGAAAGCGGGTGATGCTTCGGCCGATGAGATCCTCTTCAGAGGTCTGTACCCCGTCACAGAATTTTTTGTTGGCAGCGGTTATGGCGCCATCCAGATTGCACGTATAAGCAATCGCGTCAAAGTGATTGACCATAACCTTGAAGCGGCGGTCGCTGAGTTCCAAGATGTTTTTACTGGCATGACGTAGTTGGTCGGAAGAAGACAGGCGTTTCTTTAATTCATCCGTTAAATGCTGCAAATGGTCGATATCACGGTATCTTTGAATGAGTTCGGCGTCAAGATATTTTGTTTCTGAGATATCTTGAATGTGCACGGCAAAGCCATCATCCGCTTGCGGATCCAGATGAATGCGGTAGCAGCGGATTTGATCGTCGGAGTATCGTTCGGTGATCATCGATTGGCCGGAGCTGGCGCACTGATGTAACAGGTCAGGTAAGTCAATACTGTCCCGGATGGCGGCACTGGGCCAGATCTCACGCAACGATTGTTTGAGCAAAACGGATTTTGCTAGACCGCACAGTGTTTCGAAGCCGAGGTTGACTTCGAGAATGTCACAATCCACGGAATTGCCCTGTTCATCTCGTCTGAACCGTCCGTATAGATAGGCATCTGGGACCGGATCAAAACGTTTCTGATTTTGGCTTTCTGCGTTATTCATATTGTTTCACCATTCGTTCTCCTTGGTCAAGGAGTGATGTGTGAGCGGAAGTATCGATCAAGTATTGATCAAGTATGTAAGCCCACTATTTATTATATCGAAAAAAACGCGTCAATCATTATATGTTCACAGATTGGCGCAATGAAAAGGCTGTCAAATTCTTGACAGCCTTTGAGTATTAAATCCCGCAGAGTTTCTCCGGATAACTGAACTTTCCAATTGTCACCTACTTTGTCTAGTTACTCTGGACTGTTCCCGTGAACTCATGGTCGTGCTTTACCCTGGATACCTTGTTAACTGAACTTGTCTCGTTTGACATCGGTCTAAACCTAACAGACTGAACCAGATACCTGCAGAACCTACCTTGTTTACCCTTGGAATACCCTGTGTTAAACACCTGAATACCAAATTTACCGGATAACGATGGAGAAACTCTGCGGGAAACCTTACGCCTTTAGCTTTCCGAACATAGGATGTACTTTCACTGACCGATTGAAAAATCTATAGTATTAGTATAACGGAGATGTATTGTTCTGTCAACCGCTTTTTTAAAAAAAATATTTGCCGGTAGCCACTCGGTAAGCACATGCGAAAAAATAAAAATTGACTTTTGGACGCCGGATACGATAAAATGTGAAAATCGGCCAGCAGAAATGCGTAGAATTCCGAAGGGGGGGTTCTGCGTATTTTTTATTACCCGAAAACAAAGGAGGAGTAACATTGTCTGCAACAACACCGGATTCTTCAACAGGGCGCAACTATAAAATGATCATCGCGGTGGCAGCGTTCGCCGCCTTTATAGCAACCTTCAACGAAACCTTCATGAATATCAGCTTCACGCCGATTATGCTCGATTTTGGCATCGGTGAGTCCACCGTTCAATGGCTTGCGGGCGCGTATATGCACGGCGCCGGGGTGATGGTTCCCATTTCCGCTTTTCTCTACCGCAGTATTCCTACCCGACGCTTGTTCCTGGCAGTCGTCGCCCTGCTCATCATCGGCAGTATCATCGGCGGCTTCGCTGTGAGCTTTCCGGTGCTGCTGAGCGGGCGGATCATCCAGGCGCTGGGTACGGGTTTACTGATTCCCGTAGGGATGAATATCACCCTGGACGCGGCTCCCCGGCAGAAATTGGGGGTTTGTATGGGTCTGATGGGAGCCATGACCACCCTCGGCCCTTCGCTCAGCATCGTCATCGCCGGCGCTTTATTGTCCGTCTTCACCTGGCATAGCCTGTTGTGGTTTTTCGCCGCGTTATCGGCCCTGTGCTTCCTCTTTGGCGCGGCTTTGCTCAAAAATGTCAGCAAGCTGACCCATCCCCGGCTCGACGCCCTGTCCGTCGC
>JAITOV010000165.1 GCA_031289735.1 Peptococcaceae bacterium | reverse complement strand
GCACAGATACATAATCGCCGTGTTTGAGCGCGACCGCCGCCACGGTCAGAGCCGCTTCCAGCGATTTTTCCAAGCGGTTGCTTGCCTGTAGCTCGATCCCCATCACCCGTCCGCAATCGATCAGGATCGTGATATTCTTACCGTGTTCGGGTTCATAGACATTGCTCATCAGCTCCGCCCATTTGGCGCTCTGCCGCCAATTGATCATACGCGGGTCGTCTCCGGGAACATAACTGCGTACCTGGGCGAATTCACCGCTGCCCGGATGATTTCTTTTAATCCGTAAGCCATCGGTCAGCAGCGCTTGCCGCAGTGTGACCAGATGAGAACGGACGCTGTCCAGATTAGGGATCACCCGCAGCGTGCTCACCGGGTGAAAGACGATTTGTTTCTCCCAGAACCCTATGCGTGAACGATAACGCAAGTATACGCTATCCAGCAGATAATCCCCGCGCACGCTCGCCTGGGTTTCATAGGCGCATTCCCACGCTGCTGTCTGGCTGACCATTCCGCTGAGCGGAAAAGGATCGGCGAAGCTCTCCGGCAGACAATCAATCAGACGAAAGTAAAGGAGTGCGGCGGACGTACGGCAGGAAAATTTCAACACCACCTGAATCCCCTGTCCCCGCTCGATCTCCTCCGTCAGGCAACGTTTGGCCTGGAACTCCCGCCGGCGGGGCAGTCTCAGTAAATCGGTCAGGCTCAAGAGCCAGACAGCCAGATCGGCGCCGAAGACATAGAGCCAATGCTCGCTCCAGTAGGCGAATAGGATTAGCGGCGGGGTCGTGGCCAGCATGAGGACAAGCAGCCGCCGGGTGGGCAGATAGGGCAGGAACCGCTCAGCGCGGAACTTCGGTCGCAGCCACGATGTCCTGAATGATTTGGTCACTGCTGCCTCCCTCCAATTCTATCTGGGGCACAGGGATGATTCGGTGTCTGAGCGTGGGGCGTATGACCGCTTTGATATCGTCGGGGGTCACATAATCCCGCCCTTGCAGATAAGCCCAGGCTTTGCCGGCCTTGGTCAGAGCGATACCCGCGCGGGGACTGGCGCCCAGACGTAGTTGCTCCGAGTCGCGTGTCTGGCGTACCAGTGCGGCGACATAACCGATGATCTTGTCATCCAGACTCACTTGTGCGGCCTCTTGTTGTGTTTGGCGGAAGCCGGTTAAATTTTGCCATGGGCTGGTCAGATCGGCAGGCACAGGCGCGCGCTCAGGCCGCTGAGCGCTTTTTAACAGCTGTATTTCGGCGTCCAGATTCGGATAATCGATCAATAGTTTGAAGAGGAAACGGTCTTTTTGGGCTTCCGGCAGCGGGTAGGTGCCTTCAAATTCCACGGGATTCTGCGTGGCCGCCACGAAGAATGGCTCCGGCAAGAGATACGTCTCTCCCTGGATGGTGACCTGCGTTTCTTCCATCGCCTCCAACAGCGCCGCCTGGGTTTTGGGGGGAGTACGGTTGATTTCATCCCCCAACAGGATATTGGCGAAGACCGGGCCCTTTAAGGTCTCAAAGCCGCCGGTCTTCATATTGAATATGGCGCTGCCGGTAATATCGCTGGGCAGCAGATCGGGTGTGAACTGAATCCGTTTGAAACTGCCGCCAATCAGTTCGGCTAACGTGCGGACAGTTTTCGTTTTACCAACGCCGGGGACCCCTTCCAAGAGGACATGCCCTCCGGCCAGGAGCGCGGTGATCAGCAGTTGTAAGTTTTGCCGCTGTCCGAATATGGTTTGTTCATACACTTGGAGTATTTGTTCAATGTGGGGATTCATCGTTGTTCCACCTCTTTTTGCATAAATGCATAACGTTGGGACCATTGCAGATACCTGCGGGCAGAGAGTTTACCGGCGGATTCCAGCTCGCGGCGGGCTTGCCAATAACTCAACCACTCGCTTAGCGCGAGGGCGCGTACCCGGCGGCGGGCTTGTTCCACGATCTCAGGATCGTCAGCTTTGAGCGCGAGATTCCAGCGTTCACGCATTAGCTGGCGCAGGTATTGGTCCTGGATGCGCAGCGATTCGCGGTAGAAAGCACTTTTCTCATACCAGGAGGCGAGAGCTCTGATGCGTTCGTCGCCAAACCGGACGGTCCAAACCCGGGGTAGACGAAGCGGACCAAACCGCCGCATCCGGCTCCAGATGATGATGAGCAGACAGAGGGCGCCCTGAATGAGCGCAATAATATACCATTTCGGATAGAGGCCGAGCAAGGCCAGGAGGCTGAGTTGACCATGGAAATACTCATTAAACCAGATTGTCTCCACCGGCAAATGGTTTAGTATGGCGAGCAACAGTGGTAGATGCTCCGCACTAAGGATATGTTCATTGGTCAGCCACTGCGGTGTCGTAAGCACGGTTAGATCGCCCTGACCATATGGGCGGGTCAGGGCAATGACGCCATGCTCATCCTGCAATAACACCTGATCTTCAGGCCGGGCAGCCAGACGCGCCTTGTTCGCGAGAACGGTATACGTCCCGTTTAGCGCAGAGAAGCCGTTGATCATCATTGGCGTACCGGCGGTTTCTACGGCATTCTCAGCCTCGGCGGTGATCGCGAAACTTATATCTAAAAACCCGGAAGCCTTTTCCGTCAGGAGTAAGAGGTGATTGCCTTGTTCCAGCCAGGCGCGCCAGTACTGAGCCTCATCTTCTATAGGCGGCGTCGCCGGTTCCAGGATGATCATCAGTTGTCCGGCGTGGCCGGGCAGGGCTTGCACAGGCTTACGCCAAACACCGGTATGGGGATGTGCGCTGTGTAAATAAGTATAGAAAGCCTTCGCGCCGGTGGGCGCAGGGGAATCGGTGAGATAAGCGGGATATGGCGTCGCTCGAGCGGGGATGAAGGCGAAGCAGGCGATTCCCAGCAGGAACAGCAGCAATCCGATGGCGCTTAGGAAGCGGTGTTTGGGCTGTTTAAACCAAAGAGTCAGCATCGCTACCCTCCCTCTGCATCAGGAGCAGGACACGCTGGCGATAACGGTGATAATCTTCTCTGGAGATGAGTTTTCCGCCATAGTAGCCATCCTCGAATTTAAGGGCCAGCTGATCAAAGACAGTGGCCAGCGTGGGTTTGCCGGCGCGCAGTTCTTCGACATACTCGCCATTCGTTTTCCATAACCGCGCCTGCACATACCCCGCTTGGTCGAGATAGAGGATACAGGCGAGAAAAAGATGCCGCGTAGCGGCGGGCAGATCTTCACCGGCAGCGCATTCTGCGGCCAGATTCAGATGATCAACCACCGATTGACGTAGCTCCCGGCTGGAAATCACAGCTTGGCGCTGCAAGTGTTGATGACGCAACAGATGGTTAACAATATAAATGACACAGCCAGCCAATAGCAGGATAAAAAAAGCAATGACCACATAAGCCAGCACAGCCGAGACACTGGCGGGAATGTCCAGATCGGGCAGAAACTTGTCCAGCAAGTAGAGGATCTTCTCCCGGAGTTTAGCCAGGAGATCCTGAAGAATGCTGGTCTTTTCCTCATAATAAATGGCATACGCGCGTTCGGCGAGGATGTTCCGGATGGTTTCAGCCGCGACAGCCGGATCAAAATTCTTAGGAGGGGTCATAGGCGTCAACGTCCTGTTGCACTGGAGCAGAGGAATCAGCAGATGGCGTAAACCCTGCCAGCAGTTCTTTGACATCAGCGGCGTCATTGCGTACCCGCAGATCAAAATAGAAAATCGTAACCGCTACGACCAAAATCACGGTCGTGATCAAGGAGGAACAATCAACGATGAGCGTGGCCAGAATACTATTGCCCAGCAGGAGGATGGCCGCGGTTTGAAAAACCCCAAAGATCAGCAGGGAAATGATCGAGATGATGAGGTAAAAACCGATAATCCGCCAAACCGAACGGTGGGTGAGTTGCCAGCTCTTGCCAATCCCTGGGGCTACCTTCTCGAAGACTAAAGCCGGAAAGAAAAAACTCCAGCGGGTCAGGAAGTAGGTGATAGCGACCAGCCCGACGATGCCCAGGACAATGCAGACGACGATCGCCAGCGTACCGACAAAGGTGGAAACGGCAAGGAAAATCCCGAGCGGGAGAGAGAGGGCTAGGAACAATAACAGCGAAATCAGGAAATAAACGGCGCTACCGCCCAGCAGAGCAAGGTAGCGGGAAAAAGCTTGTCGAATGGTCACGAACGCGGTGAAATCTTCGGAGCGCCGGATCTGAGCTGTGGCAATCATTAAAGCGGCATAAGCTACCGGAAGCGCTACCAGGGATAGGAGACTGAGCAGCACAAAAGCGATCAATTGCGGCGGGGAATAATTCGGAAAATCCAACGCATCGCCTGGGACCGGAAGTTGGTTCCAGAACCAGAGACTGGTTGAGGGATCATGGATGAAAGGGGCGCCGCTCATCAGCATGATGAGTGCTTGCAGTACATAGAGCGGACCCAGCAGAATCAATGGGATGAAAAGAATTTTCAGGAAGTTATAGCGGATGATCTTAAAGGAGACATCTAATATTTTGCTAACCGAGAGCGGTTTTTCGAGACGTTCCATCGTTGTTCGCACCTCCAGCTAAGATGTAAAGACGAATTTTACCATAATTCATTTCAGTATACCATAAAAGCAAGAGCAGAAGAAAGGTTCACATAATCAATTTGTAGATTGAAATAATGTGTGGTATAATATTTTTCGTTCAGGAAACGTGGGGGTGTAGCTCAGCTGGGAGAGCGCTTGCTTCGCATGTAAGAGGTCAGGGGTTCGATCCCCCTCATCTCCACCATATTACTAACCATCTATTGATAAAAACAGTGGGTGGTTTTTTGTTGGGTGGAAATGGCTGTTTTGCAGGGGTTTTGTGGGGTATGGGGCTTCGATGCACAACTCAGCGAGGCTCTAACGGAGTGGTTTTAACGTGGATTTAGGTAGCTATGCGCCAGATATGGTCACTTGAAATAGTGTGACATTTGACGCTTGCACACCCCAAAAGCAAATAGTTTGACATTACAAATCCGTTGCAATAATCATCTCTGATGGCGTATTAAGGGTAATAGTTAAAAGGTTCATATCACAGGATAAGCATATCCTGATCATCGAATTTCCAAGCGTCTGCACCATATGCTACTTCCCAGTAATAACCATCCGGATCGGAGAAATAGGCGTGATATCCACCCCAGAATACCGACTGCGGTTCCTTTGCTATAGTTGCTCCCGCATTTCGTGCAAGTTCAATCGTATCGCGAACTTCTTGCTCCGTTCTGACATTATAGGCAAACGTAATCCCTGCGAATCCCTCGGCAATTTTGGGAGGGTTCTCGGCATTGATATCCTCCGCTAAGCCTTGGATGGGGTACAGTTCAAACTTCGTGCCTGTGGTGTTAAAGAAAATCACCTGTGGGCAGTCTGAGGTTTCATCAGATTGAAAACCAAGGTCACGATAAAATTTTACTGATCTCGTTATGTTACGAACACCTAGAGCAATAATGTTAATTCGATTCATAATGCAACTCCTTTCACGATCAGATAACGAATAGTAATATTTATTTCTCTTTCTTCTTTCTCGGCTTTGGCACTGCGGTGACAGGCAGGAGTGCCGCCACGACATCCTGCGTAAGCTTCGCATTGTCGATGTCTAGAACGTAATGTTCTTTGGATCCATCGTACAGGAAGCCCTTGTCTGCATCTGCCATCAGTTCGTCAAGGCATGGCAATATTTTGACAAAAGTTGTGTTGTCGCAGACGAGCAAAATCGGTTTTTCGTCCACATACACCATGTACTCACCGAACATCTTCTTGTAACGTACTGCACCTGTATCCTCTATCTGCCCGCAGACAAATTCTATGTAATCAAGCGTCGTAGCCATTATGTTCCCCTTCGATTATCTCCTGTTTTTTTATGTGCTGTCATTATCGTATAGCTGTTCGTTTTGACGGTCAGGATGAAGCCGTCTGTTGGCTAAATTGTATAGGCAATCGCTAAAAGCTCAATTGTTATTTGCCCAATTGCGTATGATTTCCGCATCTGTCTTTTCTTCTAACATGTCAAGAGAATAATGAAAACTCAAACTCTTATCCTCCCCTAATTTCCCATATAAATCTTCCCGCAGAAGTCTGGTTTTATTGTCGTTATAAATACTTCGTTCGCCCAGATCCCCATTTTTTTTCACAGGATTTCTTTTCACCTTATAACAGTAAATCCGGTTTGGATCTTCGGCATCGCTGTTACTAAGCGATTTGACCATAGCGGACTTTGCTGAATCAGATGGGTGCTTGCTGACATGTTTCGGAACCGCCAGTCCAAGTCGTTCCGAAAACTGTTGGATAATATCTCCGAGGTTATTGCTATATTTTATATGAAAAAACTCGCGAAATCCTTTTACGTCCTCAAGCATTAATCCGTTTGAATTTGCAGGAGATCGATAACTTTGATTAATGTCCTCTTCGCGCAGAAATTCTAAATTGACCAGTGCGTACTGAGGGCGTCGTTCTGTGTCCTTATAGAGATGAACTAATACAATGTAATCGCAGTTGTTAAACGAGAATAGAAAAGAGGCGATTTGCCAGCCTTGTTCTCTCATGTCCTCACGAAGTGATTTTAAATTCTGCATTGCCATTTCCATCATTCTATATCCTTTAATTTGATTTCATAAAGTTTCTCACACAGTCCGGCATCGCGTGTCAGTCCTTCATCCAATGCACAGTACAGATATCTTGCCGCCAAGGAAGAATATGGACTCCAACGGGTGCATCGTTTTTCAATTTGCTTCGGCCTCACATCATCCGTATCATAAATCCACTTGTAAGCCTGCAAAAATGCCCCGTCTTCATGAGGGAGAACATCCAGTCTGTCTAAAACGAAAATTAAGTACATTTTTGCAGTCCAAGAACCAATACCGCGAAGCGCCGTAAGTCGCCTTATTATTTCATTGTCTGATTCGGCATTGAAGCCACTGAAATAGTCAGGGGATTCAATCATTCGGTCAGCCATTTGAAGGATGTAATCAGTCTTCAGTCCTGAAAGCCCTATGCCTCGCAGCGCCTGAATATCAAGCGTGGATACTGTTTCCGGCTTGAGTTCGCTTCCGCAAAGTTCATACAGTCGCGTAGCAATGGCATCAGCCGCTTTGTTTGACAGCATCTGTCCGATAATGGTTTCTACGAAAAAGGAAAACTCATCTGTATGGAGCGAATACGTCAAATCGCCATAATGTCTGATGAGCAGAGAAAGCCGGGCATCTGAATCGCATAAAGCCTGCACTTCTGGTGACTCTAGTGTATAGGTTGTTTCTGAGCCACGCCTCCCCATTGTCAATCTACCAGTATTTCGCCGAATTGTTCATCAGCAGTATTCCGAATGAAAGAGATTGTCTCCTCTTTGAATTTCGTATCAATAGCTGTTTGGAGGATGTACCTGACGTAGCGATCAATATCAATATCTTCAATCAAGAGCAACAGGGTCAATACAAACGGATTCACCGGTGTCACATTTATGATGAAACCTTTTTGGAGATACTCTGTAACGCACTCCTTTATTTCATCCTCATCGTAACTGCCGTGCCTACCCATGACGAAATTCATCTGTGGCTTGCCCACCGAAATCACCTTGTCTGCGGCGTGGCGGACATCTTGTTCAGAGAAAGCCTT
>JAITOV010000130.1 GCA_031289735.1 Peptococcaceae bacterium | reverse complement strand
TATGACTGACTATTATCTCAAATGTTGTGTAAACTAAGGAACCGCCGTGTACCGAACGGTACGCACGGTGGTGTGAGAGGTCGGCTACTCAACTAATGGGTAGCCTCCTACTCGATTTGCGAACAACAAGCTGAAAAACTACTATCGGGATAAGAAATCCACCCTATCGATTGATGATGAAGATAATCCGATCGAACTGCCGGATAAAACCGACATGGAAATCGCGATATATCTGGATGAGATGCGGTCTTTACTTCGGGAGTCTCTTGAGACGCTGCCTGAACGGGAGCAAACTGTCGTCAACCTCAAGTATTTTCAAAAGAAAACATCGGAACAAATCGCCGGCCAAATGGGGATAACCGCAGGTAACGCCCGAACAATACTGACGCGCGCACTTAAAAAATTGGCGAAGATCATAAACGACAATCATATCAACTGGGGGTGGTAGCGTATGGCGGATTTATTCAGAAAAGCTGCTCTTGAAAGGTTATCTTCTCCAGAGCAGCTTGATAAGGCAATAACGATAAGCTCTCCCGTGTCGTGGCTCGCGCTGATCGGCATAACCGTGATCATTGCCGCGACCGCGCTTTGGTCTGTTTTCGGGACGCTGCCGACTACAGTCAATTCGGCGGGAATAGTGACGAACGATGGTAAAACCGCCGTTTGTTTTGTTCCATACGCGTATGCTTTCGCTATCACATCTGATATGGACGCTGTTGTCAGCCTGGCGTACAAGTCGCAAAAGGATGGCCAAACAAAAGCGCAAGTAACCTCAGTCGGCCGGACTGCGGCAACCGTAAGCGAAATGAGCGGAACGCTCGGCGCTGATAATATGCTGGTGAACTACTTTATAGCGGACGGCCCGATAGCTGAAATCAATCTGGAAATAAAAGGCGAACCTCTGCCCACTGGCGCTTTGATCAGCGCGCAAATTATCACGCGGGAAGAATCGCCCATTGCCAAACTATTCGTTGGACTTAGCGGGCGTTAGGGAGACTGCGAGTGAATAATTATATTAAGACCCCGACAGTGTATCAGATGGAGGCCACCGAATGCGGCGCGGCTTCGCTGTCTATGATTTTCGCATATTTCGGCAAGCACATGGCGCTTGAACAAATGCGCATTGAAACCGGTGTATCCCGCGACGGGTGTAATGCGGGAAATATCATGCGAGCGGCGAAAAAGTACGGCCTTGATTGTCATGGTTACCGCCGGGAACCGGAAGCGCTGCGCGCCATAAAAACACCGTGCGTTATCCATTGGAATTTTAATCATTTTGTCGTTTTTGAAGGCATTAAAGGCCAGACGGCCTATCTGAACGACCCCGCTTCCGGCAGACGCAGGCTGACGCTTGATGAACTTGACGAGGGTTTTACCGGCATTGTCCTTACATTTGAGATCACGGACAGATTTGTGAAAAGCAAAGCGCCAAGAAAGCTGTCCGGCTTAATAAAGACAAGGCTTGCGGGACAATACGGTATTCTCTTTAAGCTCGTTTACATCGGGTTGCTGCTTGTTTTCCCCGGCTTGATCCTGCCCGTACTCTCGCAGCTCTTTATGGACGACGTGCTGGTGGGAGGAAATACCAGCTGGTTTACACAGCTTTTGTTTTTCATGGCGGCGGCCATCGTTCTCAAGGCAGGATTGTCCTTTTACAGGGCGCAAATTCTGCTGCGGCTTGCGAACAAGCTCTCGCTACTCTCCGGACACGCTTTTCTGCAACGCCTGTTCCGGCTGCCCATCTCCTTCTTTGACCAGCGCTATGCGGGCGATTTGGCCAGCCGCGTCGAAAGCAACGACAGTATCAGCGCATTTCTCGCCGGTGAGCTGGCCCAGACAGTCCTGAACATTATCGTGGCGGCGTTCTACCTGATCCTTCTGCTGATTTACAATGTTTGGCTGACCTTGATCGGTCTTATAAGCGTCGCGGTCAGTCTCGTTATCGTAAAGCTAAGCTCGAAAGCCATATCGGATCTCTCGATGAAATTACAGCAGGACAGCGGTAAATACGCAGGCGCACTGGTGGCGGGTCTGAGCATAACGTCTACGCTGAAAGCCGCGGGCGGTGAAAATGAGTATGTGGCGCGAGTGATTGGCTATAACGCGAAAGCAATCCGGCTCGAACAGCGCCTGGGTCGTTTGCAGCATATCGTGAACGCCCTGCCTGAATCCATTGGACGGATTACCGACGTCATCATGCTGATACTCGGCGCGGTGTTTGTGATTCACGGACATATGACTATCGGTATGCTGTTCGCGTTTACCTCGCTTTTTGATTCCTTTACCGCACCGATCAATAGTCTTGTGGGCTTCATCGAAAGCATCCAGGGGCTGAAAGCCAATATGAACCGCGTCGATGATATTTTAACCTATGCGCCGGACGCAAAATTTGCTGATGAAGGCGCGCGCGCGGAACGCACCGGTAAACCGGCCGGCAGAGTCGAGCTTGCGGATATTTCGTTCGGCTACGGCGTATTGGACAAACCTTTGATTGAGCGTTTCAGCTTCAAGTTAAACGCCGGGCAGTCGGTAGCGTTTGTCGGTTCCTCCGGCTGTGGCAAATCCACGGTGTCCAAGGTAATCAGCGGGCTATATCAACCTTGGGGCGGCGAACTACTGCTTGACGGCATACCAATGGACACGCTGCCGAACGAAATACTAAACGCGGGAATAGCGACCGTGAGCCAGAATATTACGCTGTTTTCCGGAACCATTCGCGACAATCTAACCATGTGGAACAGCGCCATTCTCATGCCCGATCTGATCGCCGCCGCGAAAGACGCCTGTATTCATGATGTTATCACGGCGAAACCCGGCGCGTATGATTATCCGCTCGACGAGGGCGGCGCGAACCTTTCGGGCGGGCAGCGGCAGCGGCTGGAAATCGCCAGGGCTTTGGCAATCAATCCGAGTATCTTGATCATGGACGAGGCGACAAGCGCGCTGGATCCGCTGGTAGAGAAGCGGATACTGGATAATATAAAACGGCGCGGCTGTACCTGCATTATTGTGGCCCATCGCTTGAGCGCTATCAGAGACTGTGATGAAATCATCGTGATGGAGCGCGGAAAGATCGTTCAGCGCGGGACGCATGAACAACTTCGCGGTATGGCTGGAGCCTACAGGGAGTTTATGGAAATATGACGGATGTTCAAATGCTGAAAATCAGCGGTGGCGAGCATATAATTACACATGACAGAGCCGGCGCGTACCGCGTTCACTCAGGGAACGCGCTCATCTACATCGTGCCGTGGATCAACGAGCGGGCCGGGCGCAGGGCGTTCCTCTATGAAGCAAAGCCAGGCGAGGTTATTCCGGCGCTTTGCTTCAAGGATTACGAGTACACCGAATGGCGGCTATGCCTGGTCGCGGCTGACAGCGCGGAGTTCGGCGTCATCAGCGGAGGTTGCACGAATATACTGCACGAAAGATTCGCGGCCAAAGCCGGTATCAGGAGCTATAGCACGGAAGGCTTCGAGAACAGCCTGGTCAATTTTTATAAAATGACGATTGTCGCCGAGGACGCGCTGATCCACAAAACGGCGCAAGAGCGCAAAACGACAGCGGAGAATACGTTGCGGCTTATTCATAACGTATTCAGCAAAAATCGGCTGAAAATCGTGGAAAAACGCGCTGAATATCCGCTGTATTCAGCGGCGGCCCGGATATGCGAAAATAACGGCATCAGAATTGCGCCGCTGGCCAAAATATTGGAAGCTTGTCCCAACGGATTTACCATCCGTGATATAGCCCGTGTGTCCCATTTCCCCTGCCGGGAGGTTCTGCTTGAGCAGAATTGGCATCGGACGGATTCAGGGGCGTTACTCGTATTCGACGCTGACGGCGACCCGGCGGCCTGCCTGCCCAAAGGCCAAAACCGTTATGCCGCATATAATGCCGACAGCGGCAAGTCCGCGGCTGTGACGGACGCCTTTGCCCAGTCGGTCAATCCCAAGGCTTTTGCCATTTATCGCCCCTTTCCCAATCAAGCGCTCGGTATAAAGGATTTGCTGCGTTTTTGCTTAAAGAGCGTCAATAAGTCCGACGTGGTTCAGATCTGCGTATTTACGGCGGTTAGCACACTCATCGGACTGCTGCTGCCGATGCTGAATCAATTGCTCTACGACAAGCTCATCCCGGTCGGCTATACCAACGCGGTTATCCAGTTGGGCTTTGTCATCGGTTCCGTGATGGTGGGCAATGTTTTCTTCGCGGTTGCCAAGGGCATAGCCAGTTTTCGCGTGGTCAGCCGTATCGAAGGCGACTTGCAATGCGCCCTGCTTGACCGGCTTTTCAATCTACCGGAGCGATTTTATCGGAAATACGAAAGCGCCGACCTGGCGCAGCGCCTGTCCGGTTTGGCCGGTGCGTCTTCTTCCGTGGTGGCTTCCGTGCTGACGACATTTCTGGCGGCGCTGTTGTCGCTGGTCTATTTTGTCCAAATGCTCGGATACTCGGGGAAGCTATCAGCCGCAGCCTTCGTGATGCTCGCGGTTTACGCCGCGCTGTCCTGGCTGACCGCACGCGAGAGAAGCAAGTATCAGGAACAAATTCAGACCATTCACGGCAAATCCAGCTCAGTGCTTTACCAGCTGATCAACGGAATTGCCAAAATCCGTATGTCCGGCGCGGAAGACCGGGCGTTGTTCGAGTATCTCAAATTGTTCGTCAAGACGCGGGAACTCGGTGCCAAAGAAGGGTTTATCGCCAACCTGGGCGGTGTGCTGGCCGTCGTGGCGGAGGGTGTGTTCTCCATTGTGCTGTATTGGCTGCTGGTCAACAGCGGCACGGCCATTACAGTCGGCCAATTCATCGCCTTCACATCCGCGTTTGGGTTTTTCTCCGCCGCTTTCCTGCAAGTTTTTTCCCAGGCTGCGGAGCTAAAACTGATGAAACCCCTCTACGAGCGCGGCAAGCCTATCCTGACCGCGATGCCGGAATTTGACGAGGCCAAAGAACTTCCGGGCGAGTTAAGCGGTGAATTAGAGGTCGCCAGCGTCACGTTTGCCTATGAGCCGGACGCGCCCCCGGTACTGGACAACGTATCGCTACATGTGCAAGCGGGTGAATATGTCGGCATTGTGGGGCCGTCAGGCTGCGGCAAATCAACGCTCCTCAAGCTGCTGCTCGGATTTGAAACGCCGCCGACAGGCAAGATTTTCTATGACGGCAGGGACATTGAAAGCTTGGATAAGCGGGAACTGCGCAAGAAACTTGGGGTGGTGCTTCAGGATGGCAAACTCATTTCCGGCAGTATATTCGACAACATCACCATCACCGCTCCCGCAGCTGATTTGGACGATGTCAAACGCGTGATTCGCGGGGTGGGTCTGGAAAAGGACATTGCGGATATGCCTATGGGTCTGCATACCATACTCAGCGAAGATTGCGGGACTATTTCCGGAGGGCAGCAGCAACGGATACTCATCGCGCGCGCGATCATCGGCGGGCCCAAGCTGATCTTCTTCGACGAGGCGACCAGCGCGCTTGACAACGTGACGCAGGCAGCGGTCTGTGCAACGCTCGACGCCTTGCCCGCGACGCGTTTGGTGATCGCGCACAGACTCTCGACCATCGTGCAGTGCGACCGGATCATCGTCATGAACAACGGTAAAATCCAGGAGCAGGGAACCTATGCGGAATTGATGGCCTCAGGCGGCCTTTTCGCGGAATTGGCGAGCAGACAAATTTCCTAGGCCATGCGTGTAACGTTCTTTATGGTCACGGGTATAGACTAACGGAGGTTGTAAAACGATGGACGAAGTCACATGGGAACGCTTGGATAAACTACTGACGCTCGCCGCGGAATTAGAAGGCTTCGGGGAAGATAATGACGCGGAGTTATCCGAGGAAGACTTGGATCGCGTCTCAGCGGGCAGCGCGGTTCCGGACTATCAAGCTTTCCTGCGCTATGTCAGGCGGCGGGAAAAAAGCGGGTCGTCAGCCGATGGTATGTAACACTTGCCTGGAGCAAGTGTTCGCATAAATATGAATTTAAGAAAAGGGGAGAAACATCATGACAGAGCAGACTACCAACAAGATTCAGGAATTATTTCAGGACGAGGCGTTTTTGACGAAGTTCACAACCTTGGAAACCTTCGGCGAATTGAAGGCAGAACTGGCGCAAAACGGGGTCGAGTTATCCGATGCAGAACTGGGTGAACTGGGCAAAGGCATCAAAGAGGGATTGTCTTCCACGGATGAGCTTTCCGCAGAGCAGCTCGGCGACGTCGCTGGCGGCGTCGTCTTGACACCTGGGCAGGCTTGGGGTATAGGGACTCTAATCGGCAATCAAATCAATAAAATCCCGGCAGTCCAAAAAGCCCAGGAAAAAGGCGGCCAAAAGCTCGCCGAAACTAAGATCGGCTACGAGATCGGCAAGGCCCTGAACAAGATTTTTAAGTAATTATGCCTGAAGGAGAGTAACATCATGACAGAGCAGACGACCAACAAGATTCAGGAATTATTCCAGGACGAGGCGTTTCTGACGAAATTCACGACCTTGGAAACCCTCGGCGAACTGAAAGCAGAACTGGCGCAAAACGGAGTCGAGTTATCCGACGAAGATCTGGATGAATTTGGCAAAGGCATCAAGGCGGCAATATCTCCCACAGATGAGCTTTCCGCGGATGAGCTGGGCGACGTCACCGGCGGCTCTACGTCGTCTTTCGGCACCGCCTGGAAAGCGGGGGTTGAAATCGGTAAAGCAATCAAAAGCGCCTCAAAGCTCGTCGACTCTAAGATCAGCAAGGACATTGTCAGGAACATTACTACCCAGCCCAAGCTTTTTAGATAATTATGCCTGTCAGGTTCAGCGGGGGGCGTCGGGGAAACCGTCCTCCCCGCCGAATCACTAATATTGAAATTTGAAAGGTAGGCCATATGATAAGGAAAGTTGTGGATGATACGTTATACGTCTTGGACAGCGACGGCGGCGTAGTTCTGTCGATCAAGGAGACAACCGGCGACGGCGCGATGATTTTTACCGTGGGTGGGAAGATGACGAACGAAGCGGCGCCGGAATTTGAAGACGAACTGATGACCGTTCTGACGATAGGACAGCGCGTCGTCCTCGACTTTTCCGGGCTTGCGTACATATCCGCGCCGGGGCTTAACGCCCTGCTGGCCGCCCAGCGCCTGACCGAGGAAACGAGCGGCGGTTTTTATGTGCTGAACCTGACGGAACCAGTCAGGGAGATATTTGAACATACCGGTTTTATCGATCTGATCGATGTCCGGCAATAGAGAGGTAGGAATAAAGCAATGAAGCGCTGTTCGGCAAGACCTTATGAGGGTGGGGAAAGGTACATATTCGTAAGCTATTGCCACAAAGACAGGCGATATGTTTTGCCCGTGATTGAGACACTGGCGCGCGCCGGGTACCGGATTTGGTACGATGAGGGCATCGACCCGGGCAGCGAATGGCCGGAGGTCATCGCCGAACATTTAAGCGCCGCCTCCGTGTGTGTGGCCTTTATTTCCGAAAACTCCGCCGCCTCGCATAATTGCCGCCGGGAAGTCAGTTTTGCCCTGCTGAAACAAAAAACCTTTTTATCCGTGTTTCTGGAACCGGTTAAACTCAGCCCCGGAACGGAAATGCAGCTGGCGGCCACGCAGTCGGTATTTCGCTATTCCTATGACCGGGATGAAGATTTTTTTCAGACGCTGCGCGGCGGTCAGGGGATGGCCGGATGCGTCGGCGCGCCGAATCCGGATATTATTATTTCGGACCCGTCCGAATATGTTGGCGAAGAAGGGCAATTTCGCTCTGACAGCGAATCCCGGAGTTTCAAGGACGAGTGGTTTACGGGAGAGCGCGACGATCATTCGAGCTTGATTTTTGATCCGGAATCAACGGCGGATCCCGCGCCGTCTCCAGGTGAGGCAGCCCACGCAGGTGAGGCATCCCGTGTGGGCGAGGAATCCCGCGCAGGCGATACCGAACCAAATGAACCGGAACCGAACCCTGAGCTGACGGCTGAACCCGTAACCCGAGATAAACCAGAGCCTGAGCCGATGCTTATTGCCAAACCTGTGTCGGTGGCGGAATCCGACTTTAAAGCTGAGCCTGAACCAGAACCCGAGCTTGAGCCTAAACCCATCCCCGCCCCCGTACCCGCTTATACGCCCGCTTCTGGCGGGAGTGGTGACGCTGCGGCGCTTGACGCGGAACGGAAGCGTTTCAGGAAAACCCGCCGCAAGAAAAGACGCCGGACTGTTTTAGCCGTCATCGGCGCCGTCATCGTTGGTTTGGCGGCGCTCATGATCATCATCACCGCGGTGAATAGCGTCAACATCACCGGCGCGCCCCAAACATACCGTACTTCGGAAAAAATAGTTAAAATAGAGCTGGATGAACTCGCGCCCTTGCCGGAGGGTGAACTCAAAAAACTTGCGAAAATGCCGAAGCTGGTTAATCTGACGATCAGTAATTGCGATTTGACTGACGACGACATCGCCTTTCTCGGTACGCTGACCGAACTGAAATTTCTGAGAATATACAACGCGCCCCAGGTAACGGATATTTCGCCTTTGGCGAATCTGGCTAAACTGGACACGCTCTACGTTGTGGAAATGGACCTTGAAAACTTGGGCGGCGTGGACGTGGCTAAGCTGAGCCGTTTCAACTGCGCCGGTAACCGGATACAGGAACTCCCGGATTTGCGGGATTCGCATATTTATGAACTGATCGCCGACGACAACGGGCTTACGAGCCTCGCGCCCCTGCTCGGCAACGCCTGGATCACGCATCTGGACGTCTCCGGCAATAATATAACTTCAACCGCCGGTCTTGATTACCTGACGAAGCTTGAATACCTGGATCTATCGGGTAACCCAATAGAGGATGTATCGGTGTTGGAAAAGAGCGCGGCTACCCTGAAGTATCTGTATTTACAGGATATGGGGCTCAAGGACATCACTTTCGCCGCCAGGCTGATCACGCTCAAACGGCTGGACCTGAGCAATAATGAAATCACTGACCTCAGCGCGCTAAACGCCTGTAGCGAGCTGCAAAATCTGTGGCTCGACCATAACCGGCTCAGCGTACTTGACCTGGGCGGGTGCCGTAATCTCGAAAACGTGTCGGCGGCTTACAATAACATCACCGATATAGTGAATCTCCGCTTGAAAAACACGGCGATACTGGATCTCAGCCACAATGAGATTACCGACATCCGCAGTCTGCCGTTTACCGGGAGCGTAGCTTATTTGGACCAATATCGGGCGCTTTCCTTATATGCCAACCCGATTGCGGATTTTAGTCGGCTCGCGACGCTAAAGGGCGATTTAGTGGTACTGCCGTGGCCGGAAGGCGCGGAAGCGGCAGGATATTTCGATACGCCGGGCGGCAGTTTCAAGAACGCATTCGCCTTATGCGTCGTGGTCGGCGCTCCCGTAGAGGTGCAGCCAACTTTGACGAAGAATAATTACCACGTTCTTTATTACACAGCCGAGGAAACGGATGCGTTTATCGCAGAGAAAAAGGCGATCTTTTTCGCCCGTTAAATATTCGCCGCGCCTAAGGACGAACCGCAGTCACGCGCTCAACCTGGCATCAGGAGGGAGATTCTCATGGCTAAAACCCTGCAGATCCGCATCGCGGAGCGCGTCGTGCGGCGCGGATTCAAAAAGACAGCTCTCCTCAGAAACATCAATTTTGATCTGCACAGCGGCGAACTCGTCATGATTCTTGGTGGTTCTGGCGCGGGCAAAACAACATTTCTGAACGCGGTCATGGGCTATGAAAAGGCAAAAGGACAGATAATTTACGGCGGTTTGGACCTATATCGTGACTATGAAATGGTTCGCCATGAGATCGGCTATGTGCCGCAGCAGGATCTGCTCAGATTGAAAGACAATGTCCTTGATACGCTGCTTAACGCCGCCGAGATGAGGATGCCCGTCGCGGTCGGGCCGGAAGAGCGGTTTCGCCGTGCCGTTGCCGTACTTGCGCGCCTCGGTCTTGAACGGGAGATGGATCAGCAAGTGATCAAGCTGTCCGGTGGTCAGCGCAAGCGTCTGAGTATCGCGGTGGAACTAATATCCGACCCCGGACTTTTTTTTCTGGACGAACCGGACTCCGGTCTGGATGGAATCATGGCCCGAAGCCTGCACACCGTCCTCAGAGGGATTGCCGATCAGGGGAAGATCGTCGTCACGATCACCCATGCTCCGGACCGGGTGGCCGAACTCTACGATAAGGTCGTGGTTCTGGCCAAAAGCCGACTCGATAACTGCGGGACCTTGGTTTTTTACGGTTCCCCGGCGCAAGCCTTCGACTTCTTTGAAACGAATTCTTTGGAAGGCGTGGTTCGGCGCGTCAACCGCCAGGACGAAGGCGGCGACGGTCTTGCGGACGAGTACATCCTCTGCTATGCGGCGGGGAAAACAATGGGAATGGCATGGTCATAAACATGGAACATAGCGGCAGGATGAGACAGACCGGCATTTATCTGGGCAAGTGCTTCAGGTTATTTGTCAATGAAAAATCGTGGACGCTCTTTCTCAGCGCGGCAGCCATCGCCATAATCATCTGTTGGGTTGCCGGTGACTATATGTTCGTGACCTTCGCCGCGACACGTTCAGGTTCGTTCGCGCTTGTCTGCGCCTGTATCTGGATGGGCATATTCAACTCTATTCAGTCGGTTTGCCGGGAGCGGGGCATTGTCAAAAGAGAATACCGCACCGGTCTGTACATTTCTTCTTATGTTTCCGCTCATTTGGTTTACGAGGCTTTTATCTGCCTGATGGAAGCGTTGATCACCGTGATCATTCTGTTTGTCATGCGTGATCCTCCACATAACGGCGTATTCCTCGCGGCGTGGCTGGAATTGTTTGTAAGTTTTTTCCTGATCATTTATGCCGCCGATGTCATGGGGCTTTTGATTTCCTGTCTGGTCAAAAACGAGACGCAGGCGATGACCGTGATGCCGTTTGCGCTGATTCTGCAGCTTGTGCTCTCAGGGGTTATTTTCTCGCTCAAAGACGCCGCCAACACCTTGTCCTATCTGACCATCAGCAAATGGGGCGTCCGGGCGCTCGGTATCAGCGTCGACACCAACCGGCTTTGGGGCGCTGATGAAAAAATGCGCGCGGAATTCCTGTATTCGACAGGACATTTGACCAATACATGGCTGATGTTGCTGGGGTTTATTTTGCTCTTCGCCATTTTATGCGTTTTCGCCTTGCGAAGCGTGGACAAAGACAAGCGGTAGCGATATCCGCGAAACAGTGAGTTTCATATACGTCTAACAAGCATAAAGCGTTTCGCTAACTCACGAGAATTTCTGCAAAAAAAGTTGAAATTCTCGTGTTTTTTTAGCAAAGGTCTTGCAAAAAATTGATAATAGGGTATGATAGAGTTATAAGGTCAAAGAAGGTCATAAAATCAATAAAGGTCAAGAAGGGATTGCATGAGTAATCTGGCGGATCAAATCGAGCAGTATTTAAAGAGGATATTGGAGGAAGCGCGCGAAGGATACGTCGTCTTGCAGCGCGGCATTTTAGCCGAAGAATTTTCTTGCGTACCCTCACAGATTAACTATGTCTTGAGTACGCGTTTTACGGTGGAACGGGGATATCTCGTGGAAAGCCGGCGTGGGGGAGGCGGATATCTGCGCATCGTGCGCTTGAGTTCTATGGCGGACCGGCAGTTGCGGCAAGTGATGCGGGAACTGATCGGAGATCAGTTGTCTCAGGAACGCGCCTATCATCTGATCGGACGTCTGCTGGACGAATCTTTGCTCACCCTGCGGGAGGCGGAGATCATACGCTGTGTTTTCGCCCAGAAAAATCTGAGCGGGAAAACGACGCAGCCGGATGAACTGCGGGCGCTGCTGCTGAAGAAGCTTTTGGTTATTTTATGCCGGGAAGACTTGGAGTAGAGAGGAGATTGTGTATGCTTTGTAATCACTGCGGGCAAAACGAAGCCAGTATGTATATCCTGCAAATGGTCAACGGCCAAACACATGAAATATATTTATGTGATCAGTGCGCGAAGAAAACGCAGGAAGTGAATCCCTTATTGCAGCAGAATATAGGGGTGCCGGGATTCTTGCAGGCGCTGTGGGGCGGAACTGGGGCGCTCAATGAGTTGCCGCATCAGCAAGGCGGCAAATGCCCGGTATGCGGGCTCAGTTTCACCCAGATCACGCATGTGGGCCGTTTAGGATGTAGTATGTGTTACGAGACATTCGCGGCGCCGTTGGCTTCGATTCTGCGCAAGATTCATGGCAACGGCCGGCATAAAGGCAAAATTCCGGCGCGCCGCGGCGCCGCGCTGCGCGACAAAATGGAAGTAAAGACACTGAAAGAGAAGTTAAGCACGCTCATTCAGCAAGAGAATTTCGAAGAGGCGGCTCAGGTCAGAGACCAGATCAAAAGCATCGGACAGGCGATAGACACGGGAGGTGCAGCGGATGCAGAGAAATGAACTATTGCTGAGG
>JAITOV010000110.1 GCA_031289735.1 Peptococcaceae bacterium | reverse complement strand
ATCACGCAGAATGGCGGGCTGATCGTAGCGGCGATCGACGCTTTGCCGGATAAAAAAGCCTTCGGAGCGAAGTTCGTTTCCTTGTTGTTGGGTGGGGAAATCGCCCCGATTTTCGCACCGCAGGGTGATGAAATAACGCAGTTTGCGCATTATTATGCCGCGCGCAAAAAATTGGTTTTGGCCAGTGAAGTCCCGGATCAATTGGGAGAAGCGTGTGCTAATTTTCATGAGGTCATACAAGTGATCGAGCATTTTATTCAATTTGCCGAAGCGGAAAAGGAAGATCTCTCCTGGGAGAGTTTCCAGAGGTTCTGGAAGAAAGAACAGGCGTTGCAGATCAGCCGCCTAACGCCGGAAAATGTACTGAAAGTAACGAGCCGGACGACGGAGGTTCCGCTGGAGGAACTCTTGGGGGCGAAGCGTCATTGGGCGTCGATCGAAGCGCGGAGGCTGGCTGTCTATTTCCTGCGGCAGCGCTGTCAATGCAGCTACAATGAAATCGGCAGATTATTCAATCGCAGTCATAGCAGTATTATCCTGCTGTTTCAGCAAGCGGAAGTAATGCTGCGCCAAGAACAGCGTTTTCAAAAAAGGTTATTGCAGATTGATCAATGGTTCAGCTCCGCAGCGCCGGCGCTAGATTATCAGGAAAGAGGAGTGAAGGGATATGGCCAAAGTATATAATATCGGGGTGTTAACCAGCGGAGGAGACGCGCCGGGGATGAATGCGGCGATCCGGGCGGTCGTGCGTAAAGGAATCTTCAACCGGTTGCGCGTGTTTGGGATTAATCATGGGTATAACGGCCTCATTCATAAGGATGTGCGTGAGATGAATGTAGGATCGGTAGCGGACATCATTCATCGCGGCGGCACGATCCTGCGTACAGCGCGCTCCGATGAGATGCGGACGCTGGAAGGACAACAGGCGGCTATCCAGACGCTGTTGGAATATGAGATTGACGCGCTGGTGGTCATCGGCGGAGACGGATCGTTTCGCGGGGCTCAGACATTGACCGCGCAAGGGGTGAAAGTCATAGGGATTCCGGGAACGATCGATAATGATATTCCGGGGACAGAATTGACCATCGGTTTTGACACCGCCGTCAATACCGTCGTGGACGTCGTCAGTAAAATCAGGGATACAGCGACCTCACACGAACGTACGTTCATCATTGAAGTCATGGGCCGGGATTGCGGCAGTATCGCCTTGCAAGCGGGACTAGCCAGTGGGGCGGAATCTATCTTAGTCCCGGAAATTGAGTTTAAACTGGATGATGTCGTGCTGAAACTGAAAAAAGGATTCGCCCGCGGGAAGAATCACAGTATTATTCTGGTCTCTGAAGGCGTCGGCAGCGGGTATGATATCGGTAAAGAAATCTCGAAAGCAACTGGATTTGACACGAAAGTGACGGTTCTGGGTCATTTGCAGCGCGGCGGCAGCCCGTCGGCGCAAGACGCCGTATTAGCCTCAGCGATGGGGGGGAAGGCCGTAGATCTGTTGTTAGAAGGCAAGACCGACATGATGACCGCCTGCAAGAATCAGAGAGTCATCGGCGTACCGCTGGAACACGCGTACGGGCCGAAGAAAGGCCTGGATATGGAGTTGTATAAGCTGGCTGGAGAGCTGTCGATTTAGCGGCGTGGCTGGAGAAAGGGATGGAAGATGGAACCGCTATTTGCCTTGGATATTGGTACGCGTATGGTGATGGGCTTACTGATGACCCGAACGGATGGTCAGTATGAGATTCTGGCCAGCGCCCGCACGGAGCATCGTCAGCGGGCAATGTATGACGGTCAGATTCATGATGTGGACGAAGTAGCGCGAGCGGTCGCTGAGGTCAAGAAAGAGCTGGAGGACCTGACCGGCCGCCAACTGAAATCCGTAGCTGTAGCGGCAGCAGGAAGAGCGCTGACGACGCAGCTGGCCGGCGCCGAGCGCCATGAGAAACTCCCGCTCAAGTGGGATCGGGAAAATGTACTGGCCTTAGAATTAGAAGCGGTTCAGCAGGCTTTGCGCTTACACTTGGCAGATACGGAAGATTCAGAGTTGGTGTATCACTGCGTCGGGTATAATGTGGTGCGGTATTCTTTGGAAGGGGAGAAGATCGGTAATCTCGTCGGACAGCGCGGGCGTTCCGCCCGCGTGACGGTGATTGCGACTTTTCTACCGCGTATGGTGCTGGATGGCTTAGTGGCTGTCCTGCATCAGGTCGGTTTGGAACTGCACAGCCTGACCCTTGAACCGATTGCGGCCGGTTTAATCGGGATCCCGGAGAACATGCGCCGGATGAATTTGGCCTTGGTCGATATCGGGGCGGGAACGGCGGATATTGCCTTGACGCGTGAAGGGAATTTCTTTGCTTATGGGATGGTGCCGGTCGCCGGGGACGAGGTAACTGAGGCGATTTGCTCCCGGTATGTGCTGGATTTTGCCACCGGAGAAACGGTGAAACGCAAACTCTCCGCGCTCAAATCCACGGCGAAGTCCATCGCCTTCAAGGATTTTTTCGGTCAGAAAGTGAAGATTGACAGCGGAGAATTGATCGGCGAGATTCGACCGGTGGTAGAGGATATGGCGCGGCAGATTGCCCAGGAAATCCGGCGTTTGAACGGAGATGTGCCGCAAGCGGTTATCTTGATCGGCGGAGGTTCGCTCACGCCCCTGCTGCCGGATTTGTTGGCGCAGACGGTGGGGATAGACCGTTCCCGTATCGGCTTGCAGATCCGCGAACGCCTGGATGGAGTGAAAGGGGAAGCGGTCTTGAAGGGGCCGGACTGCGTGACCCCGATCGGTATCGGCGCCGCCGCGCTGGAACAGAAGGCGCTGCACTATTACTCGGTTTTAGTGAATGACGTATCCGTGCCAATCTTTGAATTGCAATTAGCGACGGCAGCGGAAGCACTGGTAGCTGTGGGAATTCAACCCAGGGCTTTCTTTGGGCGTCCGGGCAGCGCGTTGACGTATGAATTGAACGGAGATATGCGTATCGTCAAAGGGCAGTTAGGCATACCGGCGCAGTTGCTGATTAACGGACAAGCCGGACGTTTGGAACAGATCGTCTATCCCGGAGATGAACTGCGCTTTACACCAGGTGTGACGGGAGCGGACGCGCGATGCCTGGTGAAGGAATTGCAAGAGCAATGGGTACATAAGAGGATTCAATGGAACAGTGAGGAAGTGGATTTTGATCCGCTGATCTATATCAATGGCCGCGCAGCGCATGATGAGGATCCGCTGCCGGATGGGGCGAAGGTGCAATACTTGGACAATCGGAACCTGAGCGATTTGTTGCGCCGGTATGGTTATGTACTGAACCAACCGAAGAGCATTGCCTATCAAGTGAATGGCCAGGCACAGGTTTGCGAGGCGGCTTATGAAGTCTGGCTGAACGAAGAGAAGCAGACGAAGGATACGCCGGTGCGCGATGGCGATAGCATCGTGCTGAGTGAAACCCCGGTGCGTGTCAAAGACCTGGGATTGACCGCTGCGCCGTTGGAATTCCTGGTCAATGGAGATAAGGTGCTCATTGCGCCGCGCAAGACGCGTATTTTCTGCCAGGGGGAAGTCTTGCCGGAGGAGGCGCGCTTATGCGACAGCATGGTGTTGCGCGTCGAAGGCTCGGAAGAAGAAATTATTTTCTCGCAAATTTTAGCGGCGGTGAAAATTCCGGACACGCCGCAAGCGGGCAAGAAGTTGAAGATGACCGTGAATAGGCAACCGGCTACGTTTACTACGCCGGTCAGACAGGGAGATCGCATAGCGATCGGTTGGAACTAAATACTCAGGAGGACGATATGCATCCATATTGGTTTTTTATCGGCAATTTCCCGATTCGCGCCTATGGGACGATTCTTGTATTAGCCTTTATTCTGGCTGTAGGCGTGACCCTGTATTTTTTGAAGGCGGAACAAAAGGCGCAATATATCGATCCGATTCTGGATCTCGCGCCCTGGCTGCTGATCGGAGCAGTGATCGGCGCGCGCTTCTGGCAGGTATTCTTCTTCGATTGGGCGTATTACAGCCGGAATCTCGGGGAGATTGTGGCTGTGTGGCACGGCGGGTTGTCGATTCAGGGCGGAGTGGCCGGAGCGCTGATTGTCGCGATCATCTACATTCGCCAGAAGAAACTTCCTTTCTGGGAACTGGCGGATTTTGCCGCGCCGGGCTTGATTTTGGGTCAAGGGATCGGCCGGGACGCGAACCTGCTGAACGGGGATGCTTTTGGCGGACCTACGGGCGGAAATTTCGGCATCGTCTATCCGTCCGAGAGTATCGCCGCCAGTGTATACGGTACACAGCCGCTCTGGCCGGCGGAGATTTGGGAAGGCCAAATAGATATCATCCTATTTGCGATCCTGTTAATGTTACGACTGCGGCGCTGGCCGCAGGGTTTTATTTTCTTGTTCTATGTCATGTCGTATAATAGCGTACGCATCTTCCTGGAGATGTTGCGCGGGGATAGTCCGCGTTTCCTCTTCAACTGGACGGCGGCGCAGTGGAGCAGCGTTTGCTTCGTACTGATCGCGGCTGTGCTGATGGTCTGGATCTTTATTCGGGATCACAAAAAAACGGCGGAGTCTCCGCCGTAATCGCTGCATCTCTAGATCCTGTTAT
>JAITOV010000086.1 GCA_031289735.1 Peptococcaceae bacterium | reverse complement strand
TCTTCTTGACTGTCTCTTTCTTGCGTACGCGATACTTGGTGATGCCGGAGGCTTCTTCAATGACCAGCCGCCGATCTTCAGCCTTCGCACTGAGGATCTCCTCCACACGCCCTTGCCCGATCACCGAAAAGCCTTCTTTACCGGCGCCTGTATCCATGAATAGCTCATGAATATCTTTCAAACGGCAGGGGACGCGGTTCAGATAGTACTCCCCTTCCCCGTCACGGTATACCCGGCGCGTCACACTGACTTCTTCATATTCCAGCGGAAAAATCCCCGTGGAGTTATCGAACACTACAGAGACCTCAGCCATACCAATCGGGGAACGCTCCGCGCTGCCAGCAAAGATGACATCTTCCATTTTCGCCCCGCGCAAAGATTTAGCGCTCTGTTCGCCGACGACCCAGCGAACGGCATCGGCAATATTGCTCTTGCCGCTGCCATTCGGTCCTACGATCACGCTTAGCCCCTGACCCAATTCGAACTTCACCTTATCGGCAAAGGACTTAAACCCCTGGATATGAATCGATTTCAAAAAAACCGAGGAGGTCCGGTTATTATCCATGCTGATCTCTCACCAAGTTATCCAGCGCACGCTGAGCCGCGTTCTGTTCCGCTTCTTTTTTCGTCCGGCCTTCTCCCTGTTCCTTTAATTCCGCATGCAAAAATACCCCGGCAGTAAAGCGTTTATTATGGTCCGGCCCTTCTTCCGCTAAAATCTTGTATTGTACTTCAATCCCCAAACGCTGCATCTCTTCTTGCAGTTGGGTCTTATAATCTCCGTAATTCCCTTTGGCAATCTCCTCGATATAGGGTATCAACTGTTCCAGGATCACGCGCCGCGCTTCCTGTAAACCAAACTGGAGATATATCGCTCCGGTCACCGATTCCCAAGCATCCGCCAAGATTGAAGGACGCTCCCGCCCTCCGGATAACTGTTCTCCGCGGCCCAAGAGAAGTTCCTGCCCCAAATCGATATTCCGGGCAACCCAAGAAAGCGTAGCTTCATTAACGACAGCCGCCCGCATCTTAGTCAATTCCCCTTCCAAACGATCCGGATAATTCTGATATAAGTACTCGGCGACCACAAAATCCACGATCGCATCCCCAAGGAATTCCAACCGTTGATTATTCTCATGCCCAAGATCCGGATGTTCGAACATATAAGACGGATGCGTCAATGCCATCGCCATCAAACGATTAGGCTTGCCGCTTAATTCCAATCTCTGCGCCAGACGGTGTCCGGGCATTTGCTTCTTTGTCTGTTCTTTTTTCTCTGATCCCATAAACTTCATCCGATATTCTCCGCTATTTTCCTGCTATGCGTATCTTGCCAAGATAATCGTCGCATTATGCCCGCCGAATCCTAAAGAATTCGACATCGCCACACGCACTTCCTGCCGGCGGGCCGCATTCGGCACATAATCCAAATCACACACCGGATCAGGCTGTCCATAATGCATCGTCGGCGGGATCAGGTGATCCCGGATGGTTAAAGCGCAAATAATCGCTTCAATCCCGCCGGCCGCTCCCATCAAATGACCGGTCATTGATTTCGTCGAACTGACCGGTACGCAATAAGCCGCCTCGCCGAACACCGTCTTGATCGCTTGAGTTTCGCCCGCATCATTCGCTTCCGTGCTGGTTCCATGCGCATTGATATAGGAGATATCCTCCGGGCGGCACTGAGCTTCAGTCAAAGCCAGTTGCATCGCCCGCGCGGCGCCCGTACCGCCCGGCGCTGGGTTCGTGATATGATAAGCATCCGATGTACTGCCATACCCGGTCAACTCGGCATAGATTCGGGCATTACGTCTTTGGGCGTGTTCTTCCGCCTCCAGCACGATAATCCCGGCGCCCTCGCTCATGACAAAGCCGCTGCGCCGTGCATCAAAAGGCCGGCAAGCCTGCGTTACTTCCTCTTGTTCCGTCGACATCGCCTTGATCGCGCAGAAACCGGCAAAAGCCAAGGGCGTAAGCGACGATTCCGTCCCTCCGCATAGCACGATATCCGCTTCCCCGCGCTGAATAAGACGCCAGGCTTCACCGATGGCATTCGTGGCGGACGCACAAGCCGTGACGATGGTCAAGCACGGCCCTTGCAGACCCAGCGCGATCGAGACATTTCCCGCGGCCATATTAATGATCAGATTCGTGATGAAGAAAGGACTGACTCTGCCGGGTCCTTTCGCCATGAGAACCTCTTTTTGTTCTTCAAACGTCGTGACCCCGCCGACCCCGCAACCCAACACGGTACCGACACGCTCTCGCGCAATCGTTTCCATGTTCAATCCGGCGTCCGCAAGCGCCATCTTAGCGGCGGCTACCCCCAATTGTTCAAAACGATCTGTCCTGCGCACCTCTTTGCGATCCATCCAGTCCGCCGGATCAAAGTTTTTAATCTCACCGGCTACCTTGGTCGGCATCGCGCTGACATCGAAACGCGTTACTCGGTCAATGCCCGATTTGCCCAGAATCAGGTTATTCCAGGTTTCCTCGATATCCCTACCGACCGGAGTAATACACCCCATGCCAGTGATCACTGCTCTTCTGCTCACGCGTTTTCTGCCTCCAATCTGTAATCCAGAATCTCTTGGCTCAGATGCTCCATAATCCGCTGCACGGATAGGATTTCCTTGATTTTATAATAATAAGCGCCCGTAAAGATCAAACCGCCGCGCATATCACCCTGTTGTGCTTTGACTAAGCGATCCGTGATACAGAAATTACGGGTGCAGTGTTTCAGGCATTGTGAACAGTTGCTCGGTTTCCAGGCGTCGGCATCCGTTGCCCAGCGATCAGTAAACGCGTTGCGAACCGCACTGGCCGGCAAGCCCACCGGACTCTGGATAAAAAGATGATCCTCTGCGGACGCCTGGATGAGATATTCCTTCCATTGCCGGTCGGCGCTACTCTCTTCGCTCAAAGCGAAACGGGTACCCATCTGGACACCGTCCGCGCCCAATTGCAGTACCTCGGCAATATCCTGCCCATCCACCACGCCGCCTGCCCCGATCACCGGGATACTGACGCTTTGCCGGACTTCCGGCAAAATCTCGCGCATCGAACGGTCCGTGCCCAAATGCCCTCCGGCTTCCCGGCCTTCGACTACGACCGCCGCCGCTCCCAGTTTCTCCGATATTTTCGCCAGTTTCGCCGTGGAGACAATCGGTACAACGGGGATCCCGCACTCCTGCCCCCAGGTAAACATATCCCGGGAGAACCCGGCGCCGGAGATCAGCAGATCAATCTTTTCGGCAAATGCAGCCTTGACCAGTTGGGCAAATTGACTCGAAGCAAACATAATATTCACTCCGATGATCCCTTTCGTACGCTGCCGGGCTTTACGAATCTCCCCGATCAACTCCGGCACAGATAACCCTGTCCCGCCGATAATCCCGATCCCCCCTGCTTCTGCGACCGCCGCCGCCAGAGGGGCCAAAGAGATACGAATAGCCATCCCGCCTTGGATGATAGGTATTTTCGCGATTAAATCAGCGATCCGCAGTTCCGGGATCTTCACTTGCCTTCCTCCATTTCAATATGTATTCCAAGCCGAATAAATCGTATGAAAAGAAAGTCCCGCAACAGGTACGGGACCTTCAGTTTTTTATTGATTTTCCTTGATGTAGTTTACGGCGTCGCCAATGGTCTTCAGCTTTTCAGCGTCCTCATCCGGTATATCCATTTCGAATTCTTCTTCCAGAGCCATGACCAACTCGACAATATCCAGGGAATCCGCATTCAAATCTTCAAAAGAGGTTTCCAAGGTCACCTTATCTTCATCCACACCCAATTGTTCGATAACGATCGCCTTTACTTTTTCAAAAACTCCCATCCCGCTGCTCACCTCCTCTCAATCTTTAGAATTACCTTTTACATAGACATGCCGCCATCGATGCTCAAGGTCTGACCCGTAACATAGGCGCTGGCCGGAGAAGCTAAAAAGAGAACGGCCTGGGCGATGTCCTCCGGCACACCGATTCTGCCTAAGGGAATCTCTTTGAGCAGGCCTTCTTTTGCTTCTTCTGCTAGAACATCGGTCATATCCGTTGCAATATACCCGGGAGCAACGGCGTTGACCCGCACGCTCCTGGAAGCTAATTCTTTAGCTACAGCTTTCGTCAGGCCAATGACTCCGGCTTTAGCCGCTGCGTAATTCGCTTGACCGGCATTCCCCTTTAGACCAACGATGGAAGAGATATTGATGATCGCGCCGGAACGTTGTTTCGCCATGTACCGGCTAACCGCCTTCGTACAGAGGAATACCCCTTTCAGATTCGTATTCAGCACGGCGTCCCAATCTTCCTCTTTCATGCGTAAAATCAATCCGTCACGCGTAATACCCGCATTATTCACCCATATATCGATTCTTTTATATTCTTTCATCACTGTTTGCAGCAGACGTTCCACATCTTCCGCCCGGCCGACATCCGCTTGGCATAACTCCGCTTTGCCGCCGTTGGTCCGGATCTCTTCTACTACCGCGCGGGCTTTTTCCTCA
>JAITOV010000074.1 GCA_031289735.1 Peptococcaceae bacterium | reverse complement strand
AACTGGTGTTGACGCCGGGCGCCCAAGGCATGAAGGGCGCGATCCTGAAAGCGGAGGAAGTGGCGGCGCGGAAACCGGGCGCCTTTCTTCCACAGCAATTTCGCAATCCGGCCAATCCGGACATTCATCGCCGGACAACAGCGGTGGAAATATGGCGTGATACCGCCGGGATCGTAGATGTTTTCATTGCCGGGGTAGGCAGCGGCGGAACGGTGAGCGGCGTGGGGAAAGCCCTGAAGCAATATAACCCCCAGGTCAAAATTATCGCGGTTGAACCGTATGACTCGCCAGTACTTTCGGGCGGCTCGCCGGGCGCGCATAAGATTCAAGGGATTGGCGCGGGATTTGTACCGCAAGTGTACAACGCAGACGTGGTGGACGAGGTCTATCCGGTGCGCAATGAGGAAGCCATCGAGACGGCACAGCATTTAGCGCGGTTG
Organism: Peptococcaceae bacterium; assembly: GCA_031289735.1. Taxonomy (GTDB): domain Bacteria; phylum Bacillota; class Desulfitobacteriia; order Desulfitobacteriales; family Desulfitobacteriaceae; genus JAITOS01. The sequence goes on along the minus strand of JAITOV010000074.1, from coordinate 7,987 downwards.
GAGGGATTGCTGGTGGGTATTTCGTCAGGAGCGGCGGTATTCGCGGCAACGCAGATTGCCAAACGCGCGGAACACAGTGACCATACGGTCGTTGCGTTGCTTCCGGATACCGGTGAGCGGTATTTATCGACCGTGTTGTTTGAGGATTTGCATTATTAGGGCGTTGAATCTAACGCATCGGTTGGAGGCTAAAACAGTGACAGAAATTAAATTGGCAACAAGCAATGTGGAGGTCAGGGAAAACCGGCTGGGTTCCATCGCGAATTATATTGGCGATGTACAGAATTTACATGATTGTGCGCGATGCGGAACCTTAAGGGACAGGGGAAACTGCTTTACTCAGGCGAATAGCTGCGCCAATATTGAGGCCTTGGTGATTAGTCTCGCGCGTATACGCAATGTGGCGATCATCAACCACGGACCTCGGGGATGCGTCGCCAATGCGGCGTTGCCTTATGCCTTCAATCGGGCTATGGAAACGGCGCAGTTTCCTAACCGAACGGTATATATCGGCACAGATATGCGCGAGAGCGATACAGTTTTTGGCGCTGTTGAGAGCTTGCGGGAAACAGCAAGAGAAACGGTCCGCCGTTATCAACCGGAAGCTCTATTCATATCTAACACCTGCACTTCCGCCATTATTGGCGAAGATATAGACGCGCTCGTAGATGAACTGAAAGGGGAATTGCGTATTCCGATCGCGGCGGTACATTGCGAAGGTTTTCGCAGCAAAATTTGGGCGACAGGTTTTGACGTGGCCGACCACGCTGTGTTAACCAGTGGCATCATCCAGCCGCCGCGGGAAACAAGACGGGTGATCAACTTCAAAAACTTTCGTGAGAGCGAGCGGTCGCGGATTACGGAGATGTTCGCGGAATTAGACGTAACGCCGCAATTTTTGTACTGTGGTTCCGATGTCGAGCAATTATCCCACCTGTCCGAATCCCTGGCGACGGTAACGATTTGCGATACGCTGGGCACATATTTGGGCAATGTGCTGGAGCAGCAATACGGCGTCCCTTATGTGCGCACGATTTCGCCGCTAGGCGTCACCGGATTTGAAACCTGGTTCCGGGAAGTAGCCAGGCTTGCCGGACGTGAGGAGAAGGCCGAAGCGTATATTCAGCGGCAGCGGGAGATTTACTTACCGCAAATTGAGGAGATCAAGAAGGATTTCCAGGATGTGGAATGTGCGATCGGCATGGGTCCGGGCTTCACTTTTGAAATCAGCAGGGTGTTACAGGAACTTGGCTTTAAGGTCATTCATGGGATCAGCTGGCATTTTGACAGCAGCTATGACCACGGTGGTGAGCCGGAGTCATTGCGGTATTTAGCGGAGAATGGAGCGAATTTCCCGTTTACTGTTTCTGACAACCAGAACCACGAACAAAGTCATATTCTGAAGAATGCTCAGCCGGAGATCTACTTTACGCGGCATCCGGGTTCATCGGTCTGGGCGGTCAAGTTGGGGATTCCTTCGTTGTTTGTTTCTGACGAATATGCGTTTTTCGGGTACGCTCGCTTGTTGCAAACCGCAAAAACCATTCGCGATACCTTGAAAAACCGCAGTTTTGTGAATGCCTTATCAGCCCATGTCAAAACACCATATACGGATTGGTGGTACGCGCAGAACAGGCAAGATTTTATGAAGGAGGTTTTGTAATGGCGGCAATCTTGGATCAGCCTCGCTCTAAATGCGCTTTGGCGGCCATTCAAACCGCGCAAGCCATTCCCGGCGTGCTGCCGATTCTTCATGCCGGTCCCGGATGCGCGTACAAACTCGTGGGCAATCGAGGCACTTCAGGGCGTTTTGCCGCGAACGTGTTTCCTTGTACTAATGTCGGTGAGAGCGAGATTGTGTTTGGCGGTGAAGAAAAATTACGCGAAAATATTCAATCCGCCCTCAAAGTCATCGACGCGGACCTGTATATGGTGTTCACCGGCTGCACTACGGAAATCGTCGGAGACGATGTTCAGCAGATCGTGGAGTCTTACGCAGATGAAGTCAAGCCAGTGCTGTATGTATCCGCTCCCGGGTTTAAAGGGAGCAATTATCTGGGGTACGAGTGGGTGCTGGAAGCGTTGATCCGTCAGTACATGCAGGACGCGCCCGCCGTGCGGCAAGGGTTGGTCAATATCTGGGGCGGCGTTCCGTTTCAAGATCCCAGCGCGGTCAATGACCTGCGGGTGCTGGAGAGCTTAATTGCCAAACTGGGTTTTCAGCCGAATACGATCTTTGGCAACGGGCGCGGCGTGAACAACGTCAACATTGTGCCGGCGGCCGAGTACAATGTATTGGTTTCGCCTTGGGCCGGGTTGAGTACGATGAAACTGCTTAAAGAAAGATTCGGCACGCCGTTCTTTCACTACCCGGTAAGACCGGTCGGCGCGGTAGAGACCAGCGCGTTTTTGCGGGCTTTCGCTCGCTTTGCATCTGTGGACGCGGCGCTGGTAGAGCCGGTGATCGCGTCGGAGGAAGATCGTTTCTACTACTATTTAGAACAATGGGCGGACTCATTTTTAGAAGAAACTGTCACCAGTCAGCATTTTTCGATTGCGGCTGATGCCTATACGGCGCTGGGGATCGCTAAATTTTTGGTGAATAATATGGGGTTTATTCCTGAAATGCAGTTCATCACAGACGATCCGCCAGAAGAATATCGGGAAGCGATCAGTAAATATTTTAGCGACAATGTTTCTGGGATACCGATGCCAATTCTATTCGAGGATGACGGATATCAAATCAAGGAGACGATGAAGCGCTTGGATTATGTGGATAAACCGCTGATTATTGGCAGCTTTTACGAGAAGCAAGTTGCGGCGGAGTTAAGGGGCAGTTATTTGGAAACGGCTTGGCCGGTCGTCGAACGAAGAATCATTGTCTCTAGTTATGTCGGTTATGACGGCGGTTTGCGGCTGTTAGAAGATTTGACTTCTCCCGCAGTCAAGACGGAAGGACGTATGGTTTATTTTTAAACAGGGCGTTAGAGCGCGAAAAGGAGACCCAAATGATTGAGATAAAGAATTTGAGCAAGAGTTTTGGGAGTCATCACGTGATTAGGGATATCAGCCTGACTATCAACGATAAAGAAGTGGTGGCGCTGATCGGCCCGTCCGGAACCGGCAAAACGACGTTGCTGCGCTGCATCAATTTCCTTACCTGCGGAGACAAAGGGGAGATTTCTATGGGTGGATTAACCGTGGATTGCCGGAAGCACAGCCGCTATAATCTGCTCAATCTGCGCAGAAAAAGCGCGATGGTATTTCAAAACTACAATTTGTTTCAGAACAAGACAGCCTTACAAAACATCACGGAAGGACTCATCTATGCCAAAGGCCTCAAAAAACCCGAGGCGGAAAAACGCGCTTGTGTAGAATTGGAGAAAGTTGGTTTGGCGGATCGGGCGTACGACTATCCTCACCGCTTGTCCGGCGGTCAGCAACAGCGGGTCGCCATTGCCAGAGCGATGGCGCTGGATCCCGAGGTGATCTTGTTCGATGAACCTACTTCCGCGCTGGATCCGGAGAAAGTAGGCGAGGTGTTATTGGCGATTAAACGGGTGGCGCGTGAAGGAATTACCATGATCATCGTTACCCACGAACTAGATTTTGCCAGAAATGTGGCGAGTCGGATCCTGTTTATGGACGAAGGGATTATCTTAGAGGACGGAGCGCCGGACGAAGTGTTTCAGACGCCGAAAAATGAGCGTACCAAGAGGTTTATGCAAAACTATAATAATGATTTTATCTACAATATTTAACTAAAGGACGGTGAATATCCGTGGCTGCATTTGATGTGCGCTTTTTCATAGATACCTTTTTGATAGCGCTGACCGGTATTCCGGTTACCCTCATTTTGTCGGTGATACCCTTTCTGATAGCTATTCCTTTAGGTATCGGCATAGCTTTTCTCAGATTGAAAAAAGTCATCGGCGCCTCCCAACTGTTTGCTGTATATAGTTCCTTTGCGTTAGGAACTCCATTGATTATTCAGATTTATTTGTGTTACTATGTCTTGCCGAAAGCGCTGGCGGAATTCGTTAAGTTCCTGGGTATCGGTATTGATATTTACGCCATAGACCCTATTTTTTACGCGCTGCTGGTGTTCACTTTTAACACAACGGCTTCGATGACGGAAACCTTTCGCTCCGCCTTAAACGCGGTCGATCAAGGACAGCATGAGGCGGGGTTAGCGGTAGGATTGTCCGGCTTCCGCAGTTTCAGCCGGATTGTCATGCCGCAAGTATTTCTCATCGCGCTACCGAATATGGCGACTACGGCGGTTAATCTGATGAAAGGCACATCGTTGGCCTTTGTGATGGCGGTGCATGACGTGATGGCCAAAGCGCGCATTGAAGGGATTTACTCCTATAAAAACATTGAGTCTTATCTGGGCGCGTTTATCATCTTCTTTATTTTGTGCTTTGTCACGGAAAGGCTGTTTAAATTATTGGAGAGCCGGCTGAACGCGCCATGGCGGAAGGGGAATCAAGCGAAAGGAGGTGAAGTAGAAGTTGCGCTTTGATGTTTCGTATTTTATGCAAACCATCGTACGCTTCCTGCCCTATCTTTTGATCGTGATCAAAGTGCTGCTCTACTCTGTGGGCTGCGGACTGATTTTGGGCAGCCTGCTGGCTTGGGCAAAATTGAGCAAGAACCGAGTCTTGCGCGGCTTAGCCTACGCCTATACGACCTTGATACGCTGCACGCCTGCCGTCATTCTGCTGCTGCTGTTGTATTATGGGATACCGCTTTTGCTGAATCTGCTCCTAGGGGTGAAAATCACCAACGCGAGCAAAGAACTATTTTTGATTATTTCGATGGCTTTATTCTGCGGCGCGTCGATGTCGGAGGCTTTGCGAGCCGCTTATACAGCGATCAGCAGCAATCAGTTCGAAGCGGCAATCAGTGTGGGTATGACGGATTTTCAGGCATTCCGCCGCGTCTTGCTTCCTCAGGTCGTTTTTGTTGTCTTGCCTCCGATGGCGAATATCATCGTTTCCACGCTGAAAGAAGGATCTTTGGGCTTTACGATCGGCTTCATCGACTTAATCGGCAGGGCCAATGTGCTGAACGGCAATACCCTGGGGAACTATCTGCTAGAGATCTATATCAGCGCCGCGCTGTTCTATTGGGTTTTGTCCGGAACTATTATTGCCGGAATCCGTTCTCTGGAACGTATTTTCGGTAAACATAAAATCACCTATTAAAATATAAGAAGAAATGCAAGGGGGGAATGATTTATGCAAAAGAGAAGAGTCATCCTGCCGGTACTCCTGTTGATAATCATGGCGACGATTTTCACGGGTTGCGGCGCGAGTGAGAGCGCGTCCGCTCAGGCAGGCGACAGACCAAAGAAAGTACAGGAGTTAAATCTGGCGATACTCAACAGCTACTGGCCGGTGACGTATGAAGACGAAAACGGTAAACCTGCCGGATATGCCGTCGAATTATGGCAGCAGATAGAAAAAGACTGGCCGGAATATAAATTTAACTATGTGCTGACTTCCGTAGATGACGTGATGATTGGCTTGGAAACCGGCACGTATGACGCCGCGCCTGGCGGATGGTATTACAGTGATGTCCGAGCGGAAAAATTTATTTATCCCAAACAGATTAACGGAGGCGGTATTGTGGGCCTCATTCTGCGTAATGTGGACGCCGCGGCGAATAAAACATTTGCCGACGCTGTCGCCAACCAACTGCGCTTTTGCCCGACTCCCGCAAATATCGGCTTTATCGGGGTGATTGAACAATATAATCAGGAGCATCCCGACGCGCCGATCCCGATTGAACTGTCGCAGGAAGAGAATCTGGCTTTGGATTATCAAAACATTATCGATCAGCGCTACGACGCGAGTATTGGGAATAAGCATAATTTTGTCGAACTGACCGAAGAAAAGGGCCGAACAGACTTTAAAGACGCACTGTCATTCAACAGCGTTACTTTGATCAAGGCGTATGACTTCTTCCGCAAAGACCACGTGGAGTTAGCCGCAAAATACGACGCACTGATTCAGCAATACAAAGAAAATGGATTTTTGCGGGAACTGGCGGTTAAATATTTCGGAGAAGATTTGTTTGCGTTGGCAGGCGAGTAATGAATGGTAAAAGAAGCGGGCGGTAACTTGTAATGGGGAGATGATGAAATGACGGAATTTGTAGAACGCCCGAGATTTTCTTGTGCTTTGGGCGGCGCGCTGGAAACGATCGGTTCGCTGCCCGGCGCGGTTGCGGTGATTCATGCGGCGTCCGGCTGCGGTGGCAACCTGTTCTCGGGAACGCAAGCGGGAGGATATTACGGCAGCGGATATTGTGGTGGCCTGGCTACGCCGAGCAGCAATGTGACGGAAAGGGAAATCATTTTCGGTGGCGAGGACAGGCTGGTAGAACAATTAGAAACAACCTTGGAAGTGATTGACGCGCAACTGATTGTTGTCGTCACCGGTTGTATGACCGAGATTGTTGGCGACGACCCCCACTCAGCCATCAGCAGAGTGGCAAGTGAGATCCCCATCCTTTGCGTCAACACGGCGGGTTTTTCTGGGAACTCGTATAAAGGGTACGATTTTGTGCTAACCGCTTTATTTAGGGAGTATGTGGAGAAAACGGAGATGAAAAACTCCAAAACGGTGAATATCTTCGGGATTGTACCGGCGCATGACCCGTTTTTCCGCGGTGACTTGGCGGAGATGAAACGGCTGTTAGGTAAGCTGGGACTAAAGGCCAATACATTTTTCGGTTTCGGCGAAACCTTGGATCAGCTGAAAAAAGCGGGAGAGGCGATGTTGAATATCGTTTTTTCGGATGTGCATGGCATCGATGCGGCGAAGGTATTTGCCGAGGAACATCATACGCCGTATATCACCACGCCTCTGCCTGTGGGGGCGGCGGCTACGGAAGAATTTTTGTTGGCGATCGCTGCCAGGCTCGGAATATCGGAGAAAAAGGCCCGGCAGGTGGTGAACGAAGAAAAAGGTCAGTTTTATTGGTATGTAGAGCGCGCGGCGGATGGGTACTTAGACGGGGAATTACAGAACTACGCCATCGTCGTGGCCGACGCCAACTATGCCTATCCGTTCACCCGCTTTCTGGCTGATGATATTGGCTGGATTCCGCAGCTTACGGTGATCACCGACGACTTGTCCAGCGAGCAAAAGGAATTGACGGCCGCTCCGTTCGCTAAAGATTTTGAGTTTACTCCAGCGCCGCGATTGGCTTTTGAAACAGATACGTCACAAATACAGCGCAACTATAGCGATGGGGCTGCGCTCTATACGGATGACAGATACTTGGCCGTACCCACGCCGCTCTTTGTCTTGGGGAGCAGCCAGGACGCCGAATGGGCGGCCAGGCTAAACGCCAAGATTCTGAGTGTGAGTTACCCGGTGATTGACCGGATGGTTATGAGCAGGCATTACGCCGGATTCACGGGCGGACTCAACTTATTCGAGGATATTTTAGCGACCATGTTAAGGGGGTGAGAAGATGAGTTTCAGCATAGAAAAAGAGGTTCCAAAACGTGAGGAAAGAATCAGCGCGACTGAAACCTTTGGCGGGACATTGACGGACTTGGTTCAGGCGCGCCAGAACGGCTGCTTGCAAAATAAATCCCGTTCATTTGCCCAGACTTTCAATTGTCAGATGGGCCTGGCCTTATCCATGATCAACTCCTTGCCAGGGATTGCCGTCATTATGCACGGATCGGTAGGATGCGGGAACTTGACCCATCTGGACAAAAACTATTTGACCGGGAATCGAGCGCGGGGAGTCAATGTCAAGCAGTTAGTCTGGGGCTCGACGCATTTAGATGAACTCGATGTGATCTCCGGCGGCGAGGAAAAACTGCGCCAAACCATCAAAAAGATGGACGCCCTGCATCGGCCTTCAGCCATCATTGTCATGACCACTTGTTCGACCGGGATTATCGGCGACGACGTGGACAGTGTGGTAGAAGATATGCGGACGAAAGTTTCGGCGCCCATCG
>JAITOV010000175.1 GCA_031289735.1 Peptococcaceae bacterium | reverse complement strand
CGCCAAGCGGCCTCCTTTATCCGGCAGGTCTACATGGACTAGGCGGTCGAACCGGCCCGGGCGCAGCAACGCCGGATCGAGGATGTCGTCACGATTCGTCGCACCAATCACGAGAATATTCGGACCATCCCCGGCTACTAAACCGTCCATCTCCACTAACAATTGATTCAGGGTCTGATCATATTCATGATGCGACATATTGGTCCCGCGTTTACCGCCCAGGATGTCCAATTCATCGATAAAAATAATTGCACTGTTCTTCTTTTCTTTCTTGGCTAAATCACGCGAACGCCGGAACAACGAGCGCACCCGTTCGGCGCCTACGCCGGCATACATCTCCACGAATTCACTGCCCGATACAGCCAGAAAAGCGGAGCTCGTATAACGAGCTGCGGCTTTAGCCAGCAGCGTCTTCCCTGTTCCGGGCGGTCCGCAGAGCAGGATACCCTTCAACGGACGAATGCCCAAGGCTTTGACCCGTTCACTGCTGAGCAAAAAATCCAACGCCTCCTTTAATTCCTGCTTCGCCGCGTTCTGCCCACCGATATCGTCAAAGTCCAGCAACGTTTTGTTGACGCGTTTGCCCATATTGAATCCCTTCGCACCCTGCCGTTTAATCCCGAACGTCCAGATCAGCCAAGCGATTCCTGCCACCAGGAGCAACGGCCAGACATTCACGCCACTAACCAAGAGAAAAGCAACCACGCCAAGCGCCGCGCCTAAGGCAATATCCAGCATCATAGCGGGCCACCCCCTTGACTGGGCAGATAACGGCCGTCCGCTTGCCTGGAGATGACGTCCACCAGTTGCGCTCCCTGCGCATCCTCAGCACCCTGCTCACTCAGAAGCAAATAGACCCCTTCCTGGTCCATCGTCAGATAGACTTCACACCCGGCTTCCAGTCCGATCCGCCGGACTTCCTGCGCCATATCCGAGAAATTCCCCTGAGCGATCCCTTCCTGAACGGCAAACTGCATCTTGCGCCAAATTTCTTCTAATGCCACATTACGTTGGTCCAAGAATTGAATCGGCAGCACACCCGCGACATCTTGCAAGCGCCAACATACGGCACGTAAATCTGTAACGCCGTGCAGCGAGACGCGCAACACTTTGGCGTTATTCACCGTAACCACCTGAACAGCCCGCACTCCGGGAATCGACTCTGTCTGACGGTTATAGCCGCGTTCCTGCCAATAGTTTTTATAGAGGATTTGCCCGCTAATGAACAAACAGAAAATGATCAAACCGCTCGCACTGATGATTAAAATCCTTTGCTTCGTCACCTGATCAGCCCCCCAGATGTTCAAATACATAATGCCTCGTTGCTGATACTTATACGTTCAATGCCCACATACTTTTTTAGCATATAAACATTATAGCATGTTCAGCGCCAGACTTTTGCTGGTACATTATTGTAAAACTCTGTAAGTCCGATCAACAGTATGCAATTGAATCATTCCCATGACGCTAACAGATTTTTGATGGTTTCCGGATGGTCGCTTACGACAAAAACCTCTTGAATCGCGTTACCTTGACGTAAAAGCAGTTTGCATCCGTCTGGCGTTTCATATTGATATTTAAAGCCGTCCTTCAATCTATTTCCGTGCGTCCGAGCCTTATTGATCCGGCCGGGGATAATTGATTTTACACGCTCGCTTTCACTTAAACGGTCAAGGAAAGTTAATCCGCCGGCAATAATGCTGTGTTCATGTTTAATCTTCTTTCTGCGAAATTTCAGATCATCATCTCCCGTGGCGTACGTACATTATCAACAGACTTTCTCTTATCACCTATCATAACAGGATTTCCTGGTTAGCGGAGAGATCAGATTAAATATTTTTGGTTACAAATCCACATTTTACATGTAAAATAAGGTTAGTATATTTTGCATGAATGTGAGAATGAGAGGAGACAGAGCACATGGAACTTAAAGGATCCAAAACCGAAAAAAATTTACTGACGGCTTTTGCCGGGGAATCCCAGGCGCACACCAAATATCTGTACTATGCCTCCAAGGCCAAAAAAGACGGGTATGAGCAGATTAGCAACATCTTTACCGAGACAGCGCTCAACGAAAAGGAGCACGCCCAGCTTTGGTTCAAGTACCTGCACAATGACGCCATCCCGGAAACTACCGCGAACCTGCTCGACGCGGCGGAAGGTGAGAATTATGAGTGGACCGACATGTACGCCCAGTTCGCCAAGGAAGCCAGAGAAGAAGGCTTCACGGAGCTTGCCAGCAGATTTGAAGGCGTCGCGGGCGTTGAGCAGGAACACGAAAACCGCTATCGCAAGTTATTAAGCAATATCGATCAGGGCATTGTCTTCTCCCGCGATGGAGATACCATTTGGAAATGCGGCAACTGCGGACATATCCTGATCGGGAAGAAAGCGCCTGAACTCTGTCCGGTTTGCGCCCACGCGCAAGCTTATTTCGAGATCAAAGCAGAAAACTATTGATAAGCTCACGAAAGGACTTACATTATGAAATATGAAAGAAAGTTTTACCGTTGCGCCCACTGCGGTAATATCATCAGTTTCGTCGAGGATAAAGGCGTTAACGTAACCTGCTGTGGTGAAGCGATGAGCGAAATCCAACCCAATACCACAGATGCCGCGCAGGAAAAGCATGTTCCGGTTGGCGTTCGCGAAGGCAATCTGCTCAAAGTAACCGTAGGATCTGTTGCCCATCCCATGACTGAGGAACATCACATCGCCTGGATTGTCGTGTTGGAGAAGAACCGCACCCAGCGTGTGATTCTCGCCCCGGCAGGGGCGCCCACGGCGGAGTATTACGTGAGCGAAGACCCGGTCACCGTATATGAATACTGTAACCTGCACGGACTTTGGGTTGCCGACGTATGAGCCATAAAAAACGCGATTGATATCGCCTCCCGTCCTTTCACAGCCAACGCCTGGAATGGCAAACCCGGCGGGGTGGTCAGCGTTAGCCCCGGTTCCATCGGCGGCATGGGCGCGAGTCATCATCTGCGCCAAGTGGTCTCGTGTGTGAATATTCCCTTACTTGCTCAACCGGAATCATATATCGGCAACGTCGAATCTCTATTGGATGAGGCGGGCAATGTGGCTAACGAAAGGACAAAAACGTCTTTACAAAAGTATGCCAATGCCTTCAGCCAATGGGTCAGCCGATTCTGAGGCGACGCCAGAGCGTGTCGCAAAATAATATAGACTTGGGGAGATAACAAAACCTCGCCCGGCGATCACGCGCCGGGCGAGGTTTTATATTCCTTAGCTCATTTAGCATTCTCTACGGCCCGTAGGACAATGGTGTCTGGAAAAACGCCGTTCTACCACGCGACCGGTGCGTAACGCTCTCCAACTGCTCCTACGCGTTTTCCGGCGCGCGCATGGTTTTGCTGGCGCGACTGGAACACTTACCGGGCTGAGGCGCATCGGCCACCCGGATTGCGGTTTGCATCAGGTATTCGTGATGGTTGCGGACGCTGATCTCATCGAACAAGTAAATCTGGTATACATTACCTTCCAGCTTGACGCCGTACTCCTCTGCGTAAGCGAAGATCCGCTCAACGATATCCGTGGATTCTCCGTAATAACAGCGGCTGTAACCCACCAGATAGCGCCCGGCGGCTTTCTTATCCTTGCCGTTTGGGTCAAGTGAGAAAAAGTGCGTCGGCTGGGTGGGCGCGCGCCGAAAAATCTCCGCGCTGTCAAAATGCCCGCCGATGGGGTAACACATATTCTGGCCCTTTTCCTTGGCTCGTTCGCAATAGAGTAAAAAAGAATCGTAAAAATTCTCGTTCGCCGCAAAACTGTTTTCTGAGCCGAGGTTGATCCTGGTGGATGGCATGAAGCGGACGGATATCGCGTCCTCATTGGCGATAAACCCGCTTTGCAGCGTGGAGAGCAGCGTGGCAATCACATTATGTTTCTCGCGCATCTGGCGCATTTCGCCGCTGATGATTTCTTCTTGATAAATCAACAGCTCGACCAGATCCTCCGGCGCGCGCTCCCTGGCCAGCTCCCTGATTTTTTTCAGCGGCACGTTCAGCTCGCGCAGGGTATTGACAAAATTGATGGTAACGACTTGCCTGGGGGAATAATAGCGATACCCGTTGTCTCCCCTGCTTTCAGGAAAAAACAGGCCGCTCTCGTCATAGAAAATCAGCGCCGACCGGCTTACACCTGTAAATTTCGCGAATTGGCTGATGGACATCAGTTCGTTTTTATTCATACTGGATGATCTTCCTTGTAACATTTTCTCAAGCGTTTCTATTATTTTCTATTTTTATTTTATTCTTTGTGCGCTGAGGAGTCAATAAGAACGGCGCATGGTGCAGGTATTTTCCTCCGTTATGAGAACCATCTCGCCTACCAAATCATAACTATCCGCCTCAAGTACGCGCACCACAACGATCTGTCCGGCTTCGCCAGGTTTCCTGCCGTCTGATTTTATGTTAACATATACTTGTCCGTCAATTTCCGGCGCGTCTCCCTGCGACCGGCCCAACCAGCGGCCGTCCGGCAGACGTTCTTCCAGAATCACCTCAATCGTTTGCCCGATCCAGCGTTGCTGCCGGCGCGCGACGATTTCCTGCTGGATCTGCATCAGGCGATCTCGGCGCTCCTCGCGGATTTCCTGCGGGATCTGATCCGGCCTTTGTCCGGCCAGCGTCCGCTCTTCCGCGGAATAGGCGAATACACCGAGACGGTCAAAAGCGATCTCCCGGACAAACGCCTCTAACGTGTGAAAATCCTCCTCGCGCTCTCCCGGAAATCCGGTGATCAAGGTCGTACGCAGCGTAATCTCCGGTATGGCCTGACGCAGTTTCTCAATCAAGGCGCGTGCCTGCGCGGCACTGCTCCGCCGCTTCATCTCTTGTAAAATGCGTTCATCGGCATGCTGCAACGGCAAGTCAACATAACGACAGACCTTGGGTTCTGAGCGCATGACTTCAATCAAGGCATCGCTGAACAGATCCGGATAGCAATACAGTAACCGGATCCAGCGCAGGCCGCTGATCGCGGCTAACTGGCGGATCAGTCCGGGCAAGCGCTGCTCCCCGTACAAGTCTAATCCGTACCCAGTCGTGTCTTGAGCGATCAGAATGATTTCCTTAACGCCGTTTTGTACCAAGCGTTCTGTTTCACGCAGGATCGATTCTGGCGTACGGCTGCGATAACGCCCGCGCACTTGCGGTATCACGCAAAAAGAGCAGCCGTGATCACACCCTTCAGCGATCTTCACATAGGCATAATGACGCGGCGTCAATTGTTTACGCGCCAGGGATTCATCAAAGATATAGGCAATCTCGCGCGCCGCATCAGGCGCGGAGCGGCCCCGCTCGGACTCGACGACGCGCACAATATCCGGAACTTCGTTGATCCCCGCGATGACGTCGATCTCGGGAATCTCCCGCGCCAGTTCATCCCGGTAACGCTGCGCCATACAGCCGGAAACGATCAATTTCTGACAACGGCCATGCGTTTTATACTCCGCCATAGCGAGAATACTATCAATCGACTCTTGCTTCGCGTCTTCGATAAACGTACATGTATTGACCACGATCATATCCGCCGCCGCCGGGTCATCCGTGAGTGTGTAACGCTCTTCCAGTAACCCGCACATCACTTCGCTGTCCACCTGATTCTTAGCGCAGCCCAAGGTAATCACCGCAATACTCTGCTTCAAACGAACACTTCCTTAACCTAAACGTTACCTGGCCGATAAAATAGAGCTAACTCTATAGTGTGCATGATATCATGATGGAGGTGCGCATTCAAATGGATCAACTTCTGCCTCCGATGGACGCCTGCGGTTGCGGCGACATCGGCTACCTCAAAACCAAAACCATTCCTGTGGATCTGACTTTTGGCGTAGGCCAAGTGCTGGCGGTTCCGGTCTATCGCTGCCGTTCCGCCGAATGCGCATCCTATACCTTGCCGGATACGGTTCTGCGCCGCCTGGAAGAGATCGCTGAGGAAATGCAGGAAACCGAGGTTCTGGAAAGAACGTTTGCCTGGGAGGATATCCCGGACGCATTACAACAAAACGCTATATTGCAGGCGTTCACGTTCAGCTTCATGGGGCAAGAGTACGAAGACATCGTCCCAATCGACCTGATCCCCGCCGAAGCGGTCTTCTTCCAAAGTCTCCGCGATCCGACAGAATACTATATCTTGAAATATGAGGAAGAACGGACGAAGGCGGAACCGGCCTTCTCCTTCTGTAAATTCTATTATGACGAAGCGTTCAGCATCGAAGGGTATTTGACCTGGGAAGCTGACGACGGCTATCTAAAAGAGCTGACCGTCCTCCAATTATCTGAGGTTCACGACCTGCTCAACGAAGAATTCGGCGCGTTATAATTAATATAAGAGCATCCCACTGCCGCCGTCCGTAGATAAGTTGTACAGTCTCGCATAGAGACCGCCTTTGGCCATGAGCGTAGAATGGTCGCCGGATTCTTCGATACCGTTTTCGCTGAGCACCAGGATGGTCTGAGCGTTCCTGATCGTGGACAGCCGGTGGGCGATCGTTAGCGTCGTGCGCCCTCGCGTCAGCGTCTCCAGGGAATCCT
>JAITOV010000163.1 GCA_031289735.1 Peptococcaceae bacterium | reverse complement strand
GCCCGGGTGATCCACGCGGTCGGCGTCGGGATGATTATGCCGACGACGATGACGATGGTCTATGCGGTGGTGCCCCGTGAGAGAATTGGCTCAGCTATGGGTATTTTTGGCCTGGCGATGATGGTGGCTCCGGCAGCCGGCCCGACGTTAGGCGGATACCTGGTCGAATATATTAACTGGCGCTGGGTCTTTACGATTAACCTGCCGATTGGCGTCATTGGTACTTTTTTGGCGCTGGCGCTGCTGCCGGAATTTCCGCGCAATAAGATCGGGAGCTTTGACGCTTGGGGATTTATCACATCGGCGCTCGGGCTGTTTTGTATGCTCTTTGCGCTTAGTCAGGGTTCGGATTGGGGTTGGACTTCGTTCCGGATCGTTATGCTGTTCTATATAGCGTTCTCTTTTTTGCTGCTTTTCGTTTATCATGAATTGACCACGCCGTTTCCTTTATTGGAACTAAGAGTCTTCAAATATGCTACTTTTTCCATTGGCAACATGATGATGATGATGTTAAATGTCGTGATGTTTGCCGGGATTTATTATATCACGTATTATTTGCAAACAGTTCGGGGTTTAGGAGCGTTCCATGCCGGGATAATCATGTTGCCGCCGGCTTTAGTGTCGGCCTTCATGTTACCGATCTCCGGACGCATGTTTGACCGTTTGGGGCCGAAGATCCCGGTTGGCGGCGGCTTGCTGGTTTTAGGCGTGATGACCTATTTCCTGACGAAGATGGATGTTATGACGCCGGTGTATCATATTGTCATTTGGAATATGCTGCGCTGCGTAGGGATTGGCATGGCGATGATGCCGATGCAGACAGCGATTATGTCGCAATTGCCCCAGAGTTTGGTGGGCCGCGGTTCGGCTATTACGAATATTGTCTCCAGGGTATCCAGTTCGTTGGGTTTAGCCGCACTGACGGTATTTGTGACGAATCAAATGACGAATCACGCCGCCTATTTGACCTGGACCGCTTCCGGTGCGAATCTGTCCTCATTATTAGCGGATCATCAATTATCCGCTTCTACCGCCGCCGCCTTGCTGCAGGTGAAGATTTCCCAGATGGCCTTTGTCCAGGCGTTGCAAGAGCTGTTTTTAATCGTGACGATATGCACGATTATTGCCGCGATTCCGGTGGTTTTTCTCAAGTCAGGTCAGGGCGGGCATCAAGAAGCGAAGACAGAAGCGGCGGAAAATCTCAGCGAAACGTAGGGCCAAGGCGGGTATCGGACGCTAGAAGGAGAATAGATATGCAGAAGAAGAAAATATTAATCGCGCTGGTCAGCATTTTAATTCTGGTAGGGGGGGTCATCGCAGCGTATTATTATTTTGAGGGCCGTAATTATATCAAGACGAATGATGCCAGAATCGCGGCGGATCTGGTCAATGTAACTCCGGCGATTAGCGGTAAATTGACCTCCTGGAATGTGATGGCGGGGGATGAGCTGAAAGCCGGGGATACGATGGGTTGGCAGGATACCAATGCGCTGGCTACGTCAGCGGGCTTGAATCCCGGTCAATTGAACGCGGTAGGCAGCGTTTCGGTGGGTAAAGCGGAAATTACCGCTCCGATATCCGGGCGGGTGCTCAAGAGCAGTGCGCAGGCCGGCCAATTCGTGAGTCCCGGTCAAACGGTAGCGATGATTGCGGATACGGCAAATATGTATGTCGCGGCGAATATTGAAGAGACGAAAATTAATCAGGTCAAGATTGGACAAGATGTCGAGATTACGGTGGACGCTTTGGGCGGTAAGAAAATCATGGGTAAAGTGGATGCGATCGGACAGGCGACAGCTGCAACCTATGCTGTATTGCCGGTGCAAAGTTCCAACGGAAGTTTTACGAAAGTAACGCAGCTCATCGAAATCAAGATCCGTTTCCCTGGGATGAATACGCTGAATTTGGTTCCGGGGATGAGTACGGCAGTCAAGATCCATATCCGATAGAGCGGGCATAGTTAGTATAAATAAAGCAGTCGAATAGCGGGGTGATGGGCGGCATGAGTGAAAAAGATCACGAAAGCGGCAGGATGGAAAAAGATCAGGAAAATCAAGAGCATACGCGCCATATAACTCCCAGAGTATGGGGGATGGCTCTGGTGGCAGTCGTCATTGTGGTAGCGGTGATTGCGGTCTTGTACAGCCGCAGCGGAATGATTCAGCCGGAGGCTGCGGAGATCAAAACCGGCAGCGTGAGCCGGCAGAGCGTGGCGGGCGATATTAAGATTACCGGGGTTCTGGATACGCAGGATCGCGCGGTGGTAACACCACAGATCGCCGGAACCTTAGCGGAACTCTACGTCAAAGAAGGCGCTCAGGTAAACAAAGGAGATATCGTAGCGGTGCTGGATCAACGGGATTTGCAGATTGCGCTGGACAAAGCGCAGAGCGCTGCCCAATCGACCCAATCGACGACAGAACAGGCGCGGATTAATTATGATAGCGCCCAGGCGGACTATCTGCGTTATCAAGAACTCTTCCAAACCGGGGCGATCTCCCGGCAGCAGTTGGATCAAGCGCAAGCAAAAAGGGATTTGGCTAGATCGCAATATGTGGCGGCGGGCGGCGCCGGAGCGGATACAGCGGAACAAGGGGTAGCTGCCGCGCGTTCTAATTTGGAGAAGGCGGCGTTGATCAGCCCGATGGACGGTGTGGTGGTTGCCTGCGGTGTGGTCGTAGGGGATAATGTCTCTCCGAGTACCTCTGTGGTTACGATCGTATCTGCCGAGAATTTGGTGCTGAGCGGGAACGTACCGGAAGGTGTGATCAATTATTTGCAGGTAGGAGATCAGGCAGCCGTAGAATTGGATACACAGAAGGGCGTCTCTTATGCGGGCGCAATCACGTTCATCAGTCCGGTTTCTATTCCGACAGGGCAATTCTTTCCCATCAAGATCACGATGCAGGAAGCGAGCGAGCAGTTGAAAGCGGGCATGACGGTCACCGCGATGATTCACATTGCCACATCCGGCTATGTCGCCGTGCCGAACAGCGCGTTGTTTAAACGGGAAGGCCGCAATTTTGTCTATATGGTTCAGGATGGGAAGGCCGTGCGCACAGATGTGGATATTTCTCTGCAAGGGGATGAATATACAGCCATCATGCGGGGTGTGACGCCGGGGGATGTCATCGTGCTTGCAGGAACAGACCAGGTGATAGAAGGAATGGAGATTCCGTTAGAGAAATAAACAGTAGAGGATAGGGTCTCAAACGTAGTACGAGAATGATGAAGAGGGGAATAAAAAATGAATAAGTTAACCAAGTTAATGCGCGCTAGACTCAGCCGCTTGTCGCTGGTGATGCTGTTGACGGGGTTGCTCCTGCTGAGCAATCTGGGTGTGGTCTTGGCGGAGGAAGACAGGGTCACGCAGCAGGTGCGTGAATTAATCCGCTCTGACTATTATCTGCCTGTGAGCGAGAACGATTTAGCGGGTAAGAGTATTGATGAGATGCTGACTTTTTTAGCGGATCCCCATTCTCAGCTTTTCACTTATGACGAAGCCAATCATTTCATCGGTCAAATTAATAATACGTATGTAGGTATCGGGGTAAGCGTAAACATGATGGCGCAAGGTCTTTATTTGAATACGGTCTTTCCGGATACTCCGGCTGAAGAAGCCGGATTGCGCGCTGGAGATATTATACTTTCGGCGGACGGATTGAATTTGGCGGGAATGTCCCAGGAAGAGGCGATCAGCTATATACGCGGGGAACCCGGTACTGTTGTCCGGTTAAACATACTGCGCGGCTCTGAACGCTGGGAAGTTAGCGTACCTCGCCGGGAGTTTACTACTCCGAGTATTGATGCCGCTTTGCTCAATGGACATATCGGGTATGTGAAGCTCTATACCTTCGCGGAAGATGCGGCGATCCAGTTCGCACAAGCAGTTGAAGAGCTGCAAACCCAGCAAGCCGATAGCTGGATCATTGACCTGTGCGATAACCCCGGCGGGTATACGGATGCGGCGCGAGATATGGCCGGTTATTTCATCGGGAAGAATCCGGTGGCGCATGAGCAATATCAAGCGTATGCCGTAGATTTGGCGAAACCAACGGCGTCGCCTTGGCATTTCACGCAACCGGTTATCGTGTTAGTCAATCAAAACAGTGCAAGTTCTTCAGAATTGTTGGCGGCGGCACTGTACGATTACAGTAAAGCGACCCTCATTGGTCAAACGACCTATGGTAAAGGCGTAGGACAAACCCTCTATGATTTAGCTGATGGCAGTGTTCTCAAGTTGACAATATTTGAATACTTTTCTCCTGCCGGCCGGCAGATTCAAGGGGTGGGCGTAACGCCGGATCTCGAAATCTCTCCGGATGATCAATATGATGAGCTGGATATCGCGATCTGGTTATTAGAGCAGGACATCGAGGCGCAAGCATCTAAGGAGGACACAATCCACTTCATGATCGGTGATCATCCGTTTGCGATTCCGGCCGGTGAATCATTTGATGCTCAGGATTGGCAGATTTGGGATCAACTGCTTGCTTCCGTACCAGTCACCGCGTTGCAGCGCGAGAATAAGGAAACCCAGGTATGGGAAGGCGTAGACCGGTTTGAACTGCAAAAACGCTGGCCGCTCTATTTCCCCGGTTATCAAGAGATTGGCTCAAGCGCGATTCCGGCACAACCGGGTTTTATCGTGCGCTTAGGGCAGGATCCGGTAGATTGGAGCACGGTGAACGATGAGCATATCGAATTGATCAATCGTGCGACCGGCGAACGTAACGCGTTGCGTTTTCAGGCGGTGGACGATGAAACCGTGTTGATTACTACGCAGACTTCTCTGCGCTTGGGCAACGAGTATTGGCTGGTGATTCACCCGGGCATCCAGGAAACGGATGGAGGAGACGCCGGATTGCAAAACGCTCTGATTCGTGCCGTACCAACAAGATAAAGAGTTACTGGAGTTTAAAGCCGCCTCACTTGGGAAAGACTAGCAATAGTTTATCTGAGTGAGGTGGTTTGTATATTACCGCGACGACGATGGTTGCCGGGTAAGATAGCGCTGTTATGCGGCTTGCCGGCGCTGTGTTTGATGATCTTGCCGTTGTGTTGGGGGTGGGTAGAACCGGCGTCAAGGACGTTAATCCAGCAGCATTCCTTGGATATTTATCTCATGGAAACGGATGACGATGGAGGATCGGCGGCGCAACCGCTCGCGAGCATAGAACTGCCGCGCGTATCGGTGAGTCAGGAAGAACGTGATTTACTGGCGCGGGTTATTTATGCTGAAGCGCGCGGTGAAGCGTTTGAGGGACAAGTCGCAGTAGGCGCAGTGGTGATGAATCGGGTGGATGACCCGCAATTCCCGGATACGATTCGCGAAGTGATCTACCAGAAAGGACAGTTTTCAGCCGTCTTAGACCGGCAGATTCTCTTGGAGCCGGATGCGTTGGCTTATCAGGCTGCGGAAGCGGCGCTGGCGGGACAGGATCCTTCTGAGGGCGCGCTCTTTTACTATAATCCCCGGGTGGCGCAGGATCGCTGGATCAGAACCAGGCAGATCGTGAAAGAGATTGGGAATCATACGTTTAGCCTGTGATGTACGATCGATACGTCCAGGGGTGTAAAATTATTTAACGCTCCGAAAAGCGCGGCGTCAAGAAAATGAACTTTTTCATATATTCTGCTCGTAGAAAACACCGAAATATGGTATACTGAACGGATAAAACAGCTTGGCATAGTTTTTGCACTACATAGTGAGACTAGATCAAACGGCAAGATCTGTTTGTTATGTTGTGTTGAATGATGCGACAAGACCAACTTGGTGATTTAAGGAGGAAAGAATTAATGAAAAACGCGGTAGGCAGAGATCTCCCTGATTTTCTGGAGGGATACGGCGAAATCAAACCATTTGTAGGTGCTTTCGCAACCATTCCAACCATTCGGAAGACTTCCCCGAAGGTGAAGTTTACGCTTCCCACGGCTAGTAAAAGATTGGACAACTTGGAAGCAGTCTTTAAGAAGATTCCGATCACAGACGGCATGATGCTCTCGTTCCATCATCATCATCGTGACGGTGAACGTTTGCTCGGCCAGGTTTTTGCTATAGCTGAAAAGTTAGGGATTAAGAATTTAGGCTTATCCGTAACCGGCGGACCGTTTCCTTTCCATGAATTCCTGATTGAGTACATGCAGAAGGGGATTATCACCCGCATGGTTACCAGCGGTATTTACGGGAGTGTAGCGAAGGCTGTTTCGCAGGGCGTTCTGCCCCAGCCGGTTGTCCTGCACACGCATGGCGGACGTCCGCGCAAAGTCCAAGCGGGCGAACTGAAAGTGGACGTAGTCTTTATCGCGGCTCCGTCAGCTGATGACAACGGAAATATCACCGGAGCCATTGGCCCGTCGGCTTGCGGTTCATTGGGATATCACTTCGCTGACGCGGAATACGCCGAAACAGTCGTCGCCGTAACGGATAATATCGTACCTTTCCCGCTGACCCGTATTTCGATTCCGCAAACCCAAGTGGACTATGTCGTAAAAGTTGACCAATGCGGCGATCCAAACGGTATTGTTTCCGGAACGACCAAGAAAACGACCGACCCGGCGAAATTGGCGATGGCTGAAACCTGCGCCAACGTGATTAAAGGTTCGGGACTGTTGAAAGACGGCTTCTCCTTCCAGACCGGAGCAGGCGGACCGTCACTGGCGGCAGCGCACTTTGTCAGTGAAATGATGCAAAAAGATCAGATTCAAGGCAGCTTCTGCGCCGGCGGTATCCACGCTTATCTGGTGGAAATGCTGGAAATGGGCCTGTTCAGAACGGCCTTTGACGTTCAGAGCTTTGACCTGCAAACTGTGGCATCCATGGCCAAGAACCCGAATCATATCGAGATCAGCGCCGACTACTATGCGAATCCGTTTAATAACGGCTGTATCGTGCATAAACTGGATACGGTTATTCTGGGTGCGACCGAAGTGGATACCGACTTCAACGTTAACGTGGTTTCCGGATCGAACGGCGTGATCATGGGCGGTTCCGGCGGGCACAGCGATACGGCAGCCGGCGCGAAAATGACGATCATCGTTACCAACTTGACCCGCGGCGGCAAATATCCGATTGTTATGGACGAAGTCACAACTGTAACCACACCGGGCGAGAGCATTGACGTTGTCGTTACCGAAGTAGGCGTCGCCGTCAATCCTAAGAATGACGAATTGAAACGCCGCTTGGCCGATGCCGGTCTGCCGGTGAAAGACATTCACGAACTGAAGAAGATTGCTGAAGACACGGTAGGCGTTCCCGGCAAACCGAAACAAGACGGCCGGATCGTCGGCGTGGTAGAATACCGTGACGGCACAGTCATCGACCTGGTGCGCCAAGTATAAGCGCAAACAGATCAAATAAACACATCACATCACGGGACAGCGTTAGAATATGCTGTCCCGTTTCTATGCAGGCCAAAGCTTATCCAAGGACTCCAAGGTGAATCGCGGGAAAAACTCGGTATAATTTCCTATACGGAAAAGTTAAAAATTCTATTGACAATATATCAAAAAAGGAATATCCTATATAAGGGGATTGGCTCCATGTTTGACGTAAAATTTTATGAGTTGCCGAACGGCGAAAAGCCAGTTAAAATTTTTCTTGACAGCTTGGATTTGCAAATGCGGTCAAAGGCTGTTTCAAGTCTAACGATACTCGCGGAGTTTGGCAATACCCTCCGTGAGCCGTATTCAAAAGCAATAGACAAAGGCTTATTTGAGTTGCGCATCAAATTCGCCGGGGACATCACGCGGATATTTTACTTTTTCTGCGTGGATCATAAGATTATCGTAACCAATGGCTTCGTGAAGAAAACACCAAAAACGCCGCCGAGTGAAATTGGGCTTGCGCTGAAATACAAAGCAGATTATGAAGGGAGGCTCGAAAGGAAATGAGCGACTTGAACAAGTATTTAGACGAACAGCTAAAAAACCCGGAGTTTGCGGCTGAATGGGCAAGCCAGTGTCCCGAACGCGAATATATCAAGGCTATCATTGCCGCCCGCATAGAGCAAAACTTGACGCAGGAAGAGTTAGCCCGCAAAACGGGTATCCGGCAATCCAACATCAGCCGAATTGAAACCGGGAATTGCAGTCCGACAATCGCCACATTACAGCAGATTGCGGACGGCGTGGGAAAAACGCTCCATATTGAGTTCAGATAACGATTTTCGCGCCTTTTCCGCACATATTCCCGGAACCGCGTCCCCGCTTCTCCATACCGTGACGGCACAGTCATCGACCTGGTGCGCCAAGTATAAGCTCAAACAACCAAATAAACAATCACGGGACAGCGTTAGAACATACTGTCCCGTTTCTATTTATCGTAGGTAAAGAATATTGACAAATGGGCGGGCCGCCGTTATAATAATATAAAAATGAAGGCGCCTTTATAATAGAGGAGAAAAGCAGGAGAATGAAATTTCGTTATGTGATCATGCTAGCGTTCTGCCATATGATGGCGGATATCAATCAGGGGTCGCTGCCGGCATTGCTGCCGTTTTTGATGGTCCAACATAATCTGAGTTACGCTTTGGCGGCAAATCTGATTTTTGCCACGAATATCAGCTCGTCTTTGATCCAGCCGTTATTTGGCATTCTAGCGGACCGCCGGCCACTCTATTGGATCATGCCGCTGGGCTTGGTCTTAGCCGGTATCGGAGTTGCCTTGACGGGTTATTTACCGAACTATTGGAGTGTTTTTATTTTCGTGGCTATCAGTGGGATCGGTGTGGCGGCTGTCCATCCGATCGCCTCACGTTTGGTGAATAAACTCAGCGGGGATAGGAAAGAAGTCGGCATCAGTTTGTTTTCCTCAGCGGGAACGTTAGGGTTTGCCCTGGGGCCGATTCTGGCAGCCTTGATCTTAATGGCGTTCGGCATACGCGGCAGCTTGCTGTTACTGGTCTTGCCCGCGGTGGTAGCCGTCGTCATCTTATGCAATATTCCGCAACTGAATGCTTGGCGCAAACAGCAGCTTGCGGTTGCCGCGCAAGCTGCGGAGGCGGCGCAACAAAGTGCGGCGCTGGCAACGGGTGCGGCAGCGCCGCTTGAAGACACGGATGACTGGAAGCCGTTTGGCGTTCTGATGGGCGCCATTTTCTGCCGTTCCATTTGCTTTACCGGACTCAACGCCTTTTTACCGCTCTATTGGATTCATGAATTGCATCAGCCGGAAACGGCGGGGAGCGTGATGCTGACAACGATGTTAGTGATTGGAGCCATTACTTCGGCTGGTATGGGCCGCTTGATCCGGCGATATGGCTGCCAAAAGATGATGAAAATCGGTTTTACGGCTACGATTCCGGCGCTTACATTCTTATTGCTCGTCAACAATGTGATTGTGGCCAGTATACTGATCGTTCCGGTGGCCTTAGCGATGTTTACCTCCTTTAACCCCATGGTTATCTTAGGGCAGAGGTATTTGCATAATCATATCGGGTTGGCCTCAGGAGTCACCTTAGGCGTGGCGGTAAGCGTTGGGGGGATTTTTGCTCCGCTGCTAGGCGTAGTAGCGGATCACTACAGCATTCGCGCAGCCTTAATGCTCTTGCCGGTGTTTTCGTTTGTCGCGCTTATTTTAAGTTTTTTCTGCCCGGAACCCACGCATAGATCATGATATAATTTATAGATAATTTGAAAAGAAGATCAAAATAGCATATACTAGTTCAGGCAAAAAGTTGCCTACTCTATGGCAGCCAAAGGCAGGCGTATTTCATGCTGGATACTCTATGGAATCTTTTCATTGGTTTCCTGCGCGCGGGGAATCTATCCTTCGGCGGCGGCGGCGCGATCATTCCGTTGATCAAAACGGAATCGGTGGACCAGTACCACTGGGTGACGCTGCACCAATTCAGTGATGCGGTAGCCATCGATAGTTCTTTACCGGGTCCGATTGCGACGAACCTGGCCGGCTATGTCGGTTTTCAGGCCGCGTCTTGGCTGGGGGCGCTGGTCTCGATCCTGGCGGTGATTGCGCCGACGATTCTGATCTTGATCTGGGCGCAGAAATACGTGGAACGTTATGCGCAAACTAAACCGGTAAAAGCAGTGCTCGCGGGCGTACGCCCGGTGATCTCGGCGCTGATTCTTTACGTAGCGTTTGACATGGCCTGCAACCCAAGTATGGGCGCTTTACTGATCAAAACGCCGTTGGATGCGGCTACGCTGGCTATTGCGGCGGCGGCGGCGCTGGCTATATTTAAATTTAAGGTGCATCCGGGATTTGTCATCATCGGCTCGCTGTTGGTGGGCATGGTGATATGGTAAAGGATGACAGAGGATGAAAACGTTATGGGATTTATTTATTGCTTTCTTTCGCGCCAGCAATCTCAGTTTTGGCGGTGGACCGGCGATGATTCCCCTGATCCGCGCGGAAGTGGTGGATAAATATCAATGGCTCAGCAATGAGGAATTTGCTAATTTGCTGGCAATCGGCAATATCCTGCCGGCGCCGATCTCGACGAAATTAGCCGGTACGATCGGGTATAAGGTCAAAGGCTGGCTGGGCGCCGTGTCCGCCGTTTTAGGGACCGTGATTTTGACGGTGCTGATTATCGTTTTTTTCGGGAATTTGCTGAATCAATATGCCGATAACGAGACGGTCAAAGCCATGTTAAAAGGCGTCAGACCGGTCGTGGTTATTTTACTGGTGCAAGCTGCTTATGAGATGGGGCGGAAATCATTTAATACCAAAGCGGTTTTACCCTGGATCTTTGGCGTTGTCACACTCCTGCTGATGATCCTGTGGCAGGGACAACACTCTGTTTATTTGATTATGGCCGGGATGGTCCTGGGATATTTCCTGTTCAAAAATAAGGTGTAGCGGCTAACGGCCCTTCATCGCGCGGGAATCCGCTGCTTTCTGGACGAACCAGCCCAGAATCATGCTCGAGACGGCTAAGACGCAGAGCAAGCCGACGATAGACGGCCAACCCCAATGGGTCCAAAAGAAACCGCCGCCCCAGCCGATAAAACTGGCGCCTGAGTAGAAGAACAGCAGGTAAAGTGACGCGGCTTCCGCTTTATTCTCTAACGGAGCTAAAATGCCGGACCAGCCGTTGGTGATGCTGTTCCCGGCGAAGCAGCCGAATAAAAAGGTGAGCAATCCCAACAGCTTGATGATGAACGGCGAGGGCAACGTCAACAAAGCGCCGGCGAAGATGATCGTGTAGGCGATAAAGATGAGGCGCAGACGGCTATACCGCGCGGATAAGCGGCCGAACAGCGGGGCGCTATAGGTGCCGACGAGATTGAGGACAAAGAGAAATCCCAGCAATGTTTGGCTTAAATGATAAGGCGGACGGCTTAAAGGGTAGCCGATATAATTCAGCATGACGGTATATAGGCCCATATGGATAAAACTGATGGCATAGATGCCATTCAGTTCTTTGGTGAAAACACGGCGGAAACGGCGGAAAGTGCCGAACACAGACAGCGGCGCCTGTGTAAAGTGTTTGGAGACCGGCAGATTGCGCCAGAACCAGAGACTGCAAGCGAGGCCCAGAATCCCCAGAGCGAAGAAGGCCGCATTCCAGGCGAAAAGATCGGTCAACGCGCCGATAATGACGCGCCCGAAGAAGCCGCCGAGCGCGTTGCCCGCGACGTAAATACCGATGACCGGTCCGATGGAATCTGAAGTCATTTCTTCATTCAGATAAGCCATCGCCGTAGCCGGATAGCCGGCAAGCGTGAACCCCTCTAACAAGCGAATCACCAGAAAGATATGAAAATCCTGGCTTAAAGAAGAGAGGATCGCTAAGCAAGACGTGCCGATCAAAGAGAGACTCATAATGCGTTTCCGGCCCCAGCGGTTGGCAAGGATAGAAAAAATAAGCAGACAGACAGCCATGGTAATCGCGGCAAAGGAGATACTCAAACTGGCGGTAGAAGCGGAAATGTGGAATTGTTCAGAAAAAAGGGCCATTAATGGTTGCGGGGAATATAGAACGGCAAAAGTCGTCAGACTGCCCAGCATCATACAGGTCAGGACTTTTTTATAAGAAGGCGTGCCCGGCTGAATGCGGTCCAATCCAGATCATCCTTTCTGCGAATCCCAGGGGGGCCGCCGCATCTTTATCTTTAGTCTACACTATTTTATAGGCGCGCAGTATAAAGATTTTTTTATACTATACCAAGCGATTTATGATAAAATGGCCATAAGCAACAAGGTAAGATCAGTGAAAATGCAGGTGAAAGAATGTGGCTCAAGCCTCAGAGAACATAAGGAATTTCTGTATCATTGCCCATATTGACCATGGAAAATCGACCTTAGCCGACCGTTTGATCGAGTATACCGGCGCGTTGTCATCTCGGGAGATGGAAGAACAGGTCTTAGATACGATGGATCTGGAACGGGAGCGGGGCATCACGATCAAGTTGCAGACGATTCGCCTCTCCTATCAAGCGGCCAGCGGAGAAATTTTTGAATTGAATTTGATCGATACGCCCGGACATGTCGATTTTAGTTATGAGGTTTCCCGTAGCTTAGCGGCCTGTGAAGGGGCGCTCTTAGTCGTGGACGCAGCTCAGGGGATCGAAGCCCAGACGCTGGCGAATGTGTACCTGGCTTTAGAGAATGATCTGGAGATTATTCCGGTGATTAATAAAATTGATTTGCCCAGCGCCGAACCGGAACGGGTCAAGCAGGAGATCGAGGACGTCATTGGCTTGGATGCAAGCGGCGCGTTACTGGTTTCCGCCAAGACGGGCGTCGGGATCGAGCAGATTCTGGAGGCGATCGTCCACAGGATTCCACCGCCGCAAGGGGATGACAGCCAGCCGTTGAAAGCCTTGATCTTTGATTCGCATTTTGACGCGTACAAAGGCGCGATTTCTTATCTGCGCGTGATGGACGGCCAAGTAGCTAAAGGGACGAACATTCAGATGATGTCAACCCGCAAAGGTTTTGAGGCGACGGAAGTAGGGGTTTTCACGCCGCTGTTGCGGACAGTAGATGTATTAAAAGCCGGGCAAGTCGGTTATTTGGCGGCCAGTATCAAGAATGTTAAGGACACGCAGGTAGGGGACACGATGACGACTGTGGAGCGTCCTGCTGCGGAGCCTCTGCCGGGCTATCGCCGGGCGACGCCGATGGTTTTCTGCGGCTTGTATCCTGTGGAGACCAATGATTATGACCGGCTGAAAGACGCTTTGGAAAAACTCCATTTAAATGACGCCAGCTTGATCTTTGAGCAGGAGACTTCTGCGGCGCTGGGTTTTGGTTTCCGTTGCGGTTTTCTAGGTCTGCTGCATATGGAGATTGTTCAGGAACGCTTGGAGCGTGAGTATGATTTAAGCCTGATTACGACAGCCCCCAGCGTGGTTTATCGCGTCACTACGGTAACCGGCGAAGTGCTGATGATCGATAATCCCGTAAATTTGCCCCCTGCCGGGCAGATTCAATTGATGGAGGAACCGATTGTTAAAGCGACCATCATGGCTCCGTCGGAATACGTGGGGGCGATCATGGATCTCAATCGTGAAAAGCGCGGCAATTATGTGAATATGGATTATATCTCGCAGAACCGGGTGTCTCTGGTGTATGATTTACCGCTAAGCGAGATTGTCTACGATTATTATGATCAGTTGAAGTCACGCACGCGCGGCTATGCCTCACTGGACTATGAACTGACGGATTACCGCGCCGCGGAGCTGGTCAAACTGGATATTCTGCTCAACGGAGAACCGGTGGATGCGCTGTCTTTTATTATTCATCGTGATAAAGCTCAATCCAGGGGACGTAAATTGGTTGAGAAACTGCGCGGCATTATTCCCCGCCAGATGTTTGAAGTGCCGATTCAAGCAACGGTTGGAGCGAAAGTGATTGCCCGGGAGACGGTGCGGGCGATGCGCAAGGATGTACTGTCCAAATGCTATGGCGGGGATATTACCCGGAAACGCAAGCTGTTAGAGAAGCAAAAAGAAGGCAAGAAACGCCTGAAACAGGTTGGCTCGGTGGAGATTCCGCAGGAAGCCTTCATGGCTGTTTTGAAGATAGAGGACTAGGGGTAAAGGAGCAGGATGGAAACCGCTGTTTATGTGCATGTACCGGTTTGCCGGCAGAAATGCCGCTACTGCGCGTTTTACTCTGAACCGCTGGCCGAAGTCTCGCGCTGGCTGGATGGCTATCTGTCGGCGCTGGAGCGGGAAATTGCTATGCTGAATCAGCGGTTGGGCGGCATGGTGACGGCGCGGACGTTTTTTTTGGGCGGGGGGACGCCGACCGCGCTGGATACGGCGCGTCTGGAACGGCTGCTTGGGGTGTTGCAGCGGGGACTGTGTTTTCCGGCTGGGGCGGAGAAGTCGGTCGAGGTGAATCCCGGGACATTGACTGCGCGGAAAATTGAGTTGCTGCGCCGGTTTGGCGTCAACCGCGTTTCTTTGGGCGTGCAATCCTTCGACGACGCTGTGCTGCGCCGGATTGGCCGGATCCATACGGCGGCGCAAGCGGCGCAAGGAATCGCGCTGATCCGGGCGGCTGGATTTCCTCAACTGGATGTGAATTTGGATTTGATGTTTGGGCTGCCGGGGCAGGGGATGTGGGAATGGCGAAATTCTGTAGAGCAAGCCTTGTCCTATGCGCCGGAGCATCTTTCCTTGTATGGGTTGATCTTGGAGGAAGGGACCCCGTTAGGGGATGCGTATGCGCGGCGTCGCGCGGGAGAACTTTGGGATTTGCCGGATGAAGATGCGCAAGCGGATATGTATGATTGGGCCTCGGATAGACTGCGGCGCGCCGGGTATAGACGTTATGAGACCGCGAATTTCGCTTTGCCTGGACGGGAATGCC
>JAITOV010000104.1 GCA_031289735.1 Peptococcaceae bacterium | reverse complement strand
AAACTTCGTCAAGTGCTTTGACGCGGTTTTTACAAATCATTTATGACTGACAGCAATTCTTCCGGCGTGTCGATGATACGTTCTGCGCCCGCCTTTTCCAGAACATCACGCGACCGGAAGCCCCAGCTTACCGCCACCGCATGACAGCCGGAAGCGAGGGCGGTCTCCATGTCGATTTCTGAATCTCCCACAAAGATGGTCTCTCGCGGAGTACTGCCCAGCTCCAGAACGATTTCCCACGTTGAGGCCGGGTCCGGCTTACGAGGCGCTCCGGGAACATCGCCATGTATGATGTCAAAAAAACTGGAAGCAAACAGTCCGTCAACAACCAGACGCGCCACCGGATCGGGCTTGTTGGTCAGGACCGCCGTTTTAATCTTTTTCTGACGCAGTTGGGCAATAAGTTCCGGCAGCCCCGGATACGGCTTTGAATGAACCAGCGGCTTTTCCGCGTAAAACGCCGTCGCAGCCGCCGCGACTTTTTCCACCAGCAGGCTATCGTCCCGCGCCTCAGCGGGCAAAGCGAGACTGGCCAGCCGCCGTATTCCCCACCCCACCATGTCGTGATACGCTTCGAGCGGTACCGACGGGAAACCGTGCGCCGTAAGCGCCTTGTTCATCGAAGCGGCTATATCAGCGATGGTATCAACCAGGGTTCCATCGAGATCAAAGATGACACATTTGAATTTCATGGGATGATTCTGACCGATATGGTGAAAAAAATAAAGCCCCTCATTATATCCCCATTTTATTCAGAAAATCCTTCAATAAATTCAGGCACGTCTCCTTGCGGTATTCCGCCGAAACCCGACCGCGTATCGGTACGATTGCTTCCTCGTAGGCTTTTATATAGGCGCTTTTCGCCGCCTTTGCATCAGGGATGGTTTTGCCAATTAGCAGAGAATCTAAATCTTTCCTGCGGATGATTACATCGCTGACCGCGCCAAAAGCAACAGCGCAATGGGTAATCGCGCCATTTTCTTCCGCAAATAGCCCCGCAAAAGATAAGCGGCTGATTGCAAGCGATTTTCTTGCGCCGATTTTCTGATAATCGTATTTGCTCAGCCATTTTTTCGGCATCCGCACTTCGGAAATCAGTTCATCCGGCTGTAAATCCAGCTTTTTACGCCCTAAATAAAAATCCTGAATCGGGACGAGCCGTTCCCCTTTACTGCCGGATAATTTCAGCGCGCTGTCCGTAACAAAAAATATCAGCGCACTGTCCGCCTTGGCGCTTCCATTGCCGATATTGCCGCCTATCGTTCCAGTGTTGCGGATGGCAGGGGCCGCTATCCGCGATAACGCTGCTTTTAATATGGCCGGGGCAAGAGCGCTTTCCAGCAGCTCTGTGAAAGTGCAAGCCGCGCCAAAATACAGATTATCGTCGTCCTCTCTGATTCGCTTCAACTCAGGGATTTTATGCAAAAATAAATACTGCCCGCCGCGATCTTCTTCGATCATCAAATCAGTTCCACCGGCATAAGGCGTAAGGGAGCGCTTTGCCTTCAATTCCAAGCACTCGGCAAGACTTTCGGGGACAAACCCGTTCGCCAAAATTGTTACCATAATCCATCTCCCTCCTTAGCCGCAATGCCAATCGCCTTCACAATTGCGTTATATCCGGTACACCGGCACAAATTACCGCTGATTCCTTCCCGTATTTCTTCCTCTGTCGGATGCGCGTTTTTCGATAAAATACATTCGCTGGCAAGTACCATACCGGGTATACAAAATCCGCATTGCACCGCCGACACACTGGCATAGGCTTTGTCCAGCGCTTTAAAACGCTCCGTTTCCCGGTAGCCCTCAATGGTAACGACACCGCTTCCGGCTACACGTCCCATAGCCGTCATGCAACTATTAACCAGCCTGCCGTCTAAAATGACACTGCACGCGCCACATTCGCCTTCCTTACAACCGCATTTTACTCCGGTTAAGTTATATTCGTTCCGCAGTACATCAAGCAGACGCGCCGTCGCGCTTCCCGAATATACTGTTTCCTTGCCGTTTAGGATAAAGGTCATAGAGTCAGCCATATCAAAGCACCTCCCGTAAAGCTTTCATTGTATCTTCTGTGCTGAATGGCGCGTGATACAAATTTACGCCATTCAGTGCCTGTTCCATCGCGCTGATATAGGCCGCCGGTACGCCAACCAGAGGTAATTCCCCAGCGCCCTTCGCCCCATACGGCCCGTCAGGATATTCCTCCTCGTGCATTATTACCTGCAAGTTAGGCACATCTACCGACGTTGGAATAATATAGTCGCTGTAGCTGTTATTGCGGATTCGCCCTTTGGCATCCGTGTCCATCTGCTCCATTGAGGAGTAGCCGAGACCCTGCAAAAATCCGCCTTCCATTTGCCCTACTACAATATTCAGGTCAATGGATGTGCCTACGTCAAAGGAACCCCACGCGCCCACAACTTCGTGTACGCCGGTCAAGGTGTCTACCTTTAATTCTACGGCAGCAACAGCCCAAGCATAGGTTGGATAAGCATCGCCCCGAAACTTTTCGATGTAAAACGGAATAATAAAGTCCGGCTCCTTAAAATGTTCCTCAACCATTTGTTCCTCTCCGTCTACCCACTGACCGCGAAGCTTTATGGCAGCGCGGCGAAGCAACTCGCCTACAGTCATAAGGCTTCGACTGGCCACAGTAGGACCACTGTCCGGTACATGGTCGGTATCAGGATTTTCGCAAAATACTTTATCCAGCGGCACATTCAACTCATTTGCGACAATTTTGCTCAACGTCGTTTTAATGCCCTGTCCAATATCTGTTTGGCTTACAAGCACTTCAACCTTGCCATCCGCAAATTTGTGGAGCTTCACCACCGCCTTAATAAAATCGCGTTCTCCAGAACCGGTGAAGCCCGCGCCGTGAAACCACAAAGATATGCCAATACCGCGCCGGTAGCGTCCGGTTTGAGGCTTGCGATATTCTTCACGTTTAGCATAGTAACCGCTGGCTTTTTCCACTTCTTCAATCATATCCGGTAACGGTACGGGGAAATGATACTTCCCACTGGTCGATGTGGCATCACCTTGCTTTGCCATGTGATTTTTCTTGAATTCAAGGGGTTCCACGCCTAAATCCTTTGCGATATGGTTCATGACGGTTTCCACCGCAAAAAAGGTTTGAGGCGCGCCAAACCCACGATAGGCTCCCGTAGGAACGGTGTTAGTTTTTACTGCGCGACCGCGAACATTCAGGTTTGGTATATTATACACGCCGGAAGCCGCGATAATTCCCCGCTGAAGAACCACTGCCGAAAGGGTTGTAAATCCGCCGCTATTAAACAGAATATCAATATCCATAGCGATTACTTTGCCGTCTTTCACCGCAACCTTGTAGGTACACAAAGAAGGGTGACGCTTACTGGTAAATTCCATATCCTCGCGGCGATCATAAATTACGCGCACGGGCTTTCCTCCGGCTTTGTAAGCCGCCACAGCCGTCTGACACGCCAGAATAGACGGATATGCTTCCTTACCACCGAATCCACCACCGGTCGTGTCCTGCATCACCCGCACTTTATCTGGGGTAAATCCCAGCGCTTTGGCAATCGCGCCGTGTACATAATAAGGACACTGCATACTACCGTGAACCGTCATTTTTCCATCGCGGTACTGGGCGATCATTCCCTGTGTTTCAAGATAAGCCTGCTCCTGATACCCTGTTTGGAATTCTTCTTCGTAAACCTTATCCGCTTCCGCGAATGCTTTTTGCGCATCGCCCTTACCGTAGTTGTAATCAAAAAAAACTGTTTCGTAATCCCTGATATTTAAAATGGCGGGCAGTTCCTCGTAATCAACCTTTACGGCTTTAGCTAAACGGGCTGTTTCCTTTTCATCATGTCCGACAACCATCAGCACCGGATCGCCGATATATTCCACCGTTTCCCCCGCATAGACAGGCGTGTCGTCCATGACGATATGCACGCGATTTTCACCCGATACATCTCTGCGATCCACGGCAAAGCACCCCTCTGGCATTTCGGGCAGATGAATATCAAGCACCCTTGCGCGGGCGTATGGTGAACGCACCAGCCTGCCATATAACGCGCCATCCGCAGACCAGTCCGCCACATATTTTGCGCCGCCGCTCATTTTTGAAGCGTGATCTTTTTTCCTTACCGATTTACTGATCTCCTTCATGTTATCTCTCCTTAAATTATATTGTTTTGTCCGAACCTGCTGACTACAAGTCAGAGACTCGCGGACTACTATCCCGACTTACGGCGGAGACTCAATTTAATAAAATCCCCACCGCAGAACGGCGGGTATTAGACCCTAATGGAATAAAAAAGTGGACACCCTAACGTTTGCCCACTCAGATTCATCGAAAAATCAATTATGCCGTATACTCTCCGTTCCAAACGATACGCCGGTATTGCTCTGGATCAGTATCGCCCTCAGTGCTGAACAACAGCACAACCGAATCCTTGTTCAAGCCCAGCGCGTCGCGCAGCTCGCCGTACTCGCTGTTTTCCAGCAACGCGCTGACCAGCCCAGCGGGAACCGCGCCCGATTCACCCGAAATGACCCGCTTATCGCCCTGCAAGGGTGCGCCCAGTACGCGCATCCCCTTTGCCGATACCCAATCCGGCGCGGATACAAAGAAGGAACTGTAATTCTTGAGTATCTCCCACGAAATCGTATTCGCTTCTCCACAAGCAAGCCCCGCCATAATGGTCGAAAGCTCGCCGCCTACCGCTACCAGCTTGTTTTCCGTAGCGGATCGATAGATACAGTCCGCCGCTGCCGCCTCCACAATCGTGGTAATCG
>JAITOV010000180.1 GCA_031289735.1 Peptococcaceae bacterium | reverse complement strand
GCGCTGGCTAAAAAACCAGAGATCTTGATCTTCGACGATAGTTTTTCCGCATTGGATTTTAAGACTGAAGCCGCGCTGCGTAAAGCCTTGAGAGCCAAAGCGGCGTATATCACCCAGATCATCGTAGCGCAGCGTGTGAGTACGATCAAGAATGCGGAGCAGATCATTGTTCTGGAAAAAGGGCGCATTGTCGGATGCGGCACGCATCAAGAGCTTTTGCGGAGCTGCCCGGAATACTTGGAGATTGCCTCCTCCCAACTGTCGAAGGAGGAATTAGCATGAGTGTGAATCATGGGCTGGGACGCGGCGTCCGGGATAAAAGGATGTCGAGTGGAGGACCTGGTGGACCGCCTGGCGGCGGCGGACCGGGACGGATGATGATGCCCGGCGAGAAAGCCCGCAATTTTAAGAGTACGATGAAAAAACTCATCGGCTACATTGGACATTATCGCTGGATGATCTTGTTTGTTTGGCTGCTGGCGATTGTCTCGACGGTATTCTCGATTATCGGCCCGAAGATCCTAGCGGAAGCGACGGACGAGATCGCGCAAGGGATCTTGCGCCAGGTAGCCGGTACCGGCGAGATCGACTTTACCAGAATCGCGCAGATACTCTTCATCCTGCTGGCTCTTTATGGTGTGAGCGCGCTATTTTCTTATGCGCAGGGTTATGTGATGAGTGGCGTGACGATGAAGATCACGTATCGTATGCGCAACGATATCACGGAAAAAATGCATGTCCTGCCATTTCGTTATTTTGACCGCACGACGCACGGGGAGGTTCTCTCCAGAATCACCAATGATGTAGACACGATTATGAATACGCTGAATCAGAGTATGACCCAGATCATCACGTCGTTTGCCACGATTATCGGTATCCTGGTAATGATGCTGACGATTAGCTGGCAGATGACCCTGGTTGCTCTGTGTATCATACCGCTCTCGCTGATCGTGGTGATGCTGATCGTCAGGAAATCACAGAAATATTTCGTCAAACAGCAGGAGTATTTAGGGCATGTGAACAGTCATGTGGAAGAAATGTTCGGCAGCCACATTGTGGTGAAAGCCTTTAATGGAGAAAAGAAATCTCTGCGAGAATTTTCGGAGTACAACGATTCGCTCTATCAATATGCTTGGAAAGCGAACTTCCTCTCTGGCTTGATGATGCCGCTCGCGAATCTGGTCGGCAACCTGGTGTATGTCGCGATCTGTATCTTAGGCGGATATTACACGATCAACGGCAGAATGACGATCGGCGGGATCCAGGCGTTTATTCAATATGTACGCACGTTTAATCAACCGATTGTTCAATTAGCCAATATTTCTAATGTGTTGCAGCAGACGGCGGCAGCCGCGGAACGGGTCTTTGAGTTTCTGGAAGAAGAGGAAGAGCACCCCGAGACGGCGGACGCCCTGTCGGTAGAGAACAAAGACGTGGCAGGTCAGGTGGATTTCGAACATGTGGCGTTTGGTTATCATCCGGAGACGATGATCATTCATGATTTCAATATCCGGGTACAGCCCGGACAGAAAATCGCTATCGTCGGACCGACTGGGGCGGGCAAAACGACGATCGTCAAGCTGTTGATGCGTTTCTATGATGTGAGCCAGGGTACGATCCGTCTGGACGGTCATGATATCCGCAGCTTCAAGCGCAATGATTTGCGCCTAACTTTCGGCATGGTACTACAGGATACTTGGCTGTTCAATGGTACGATCGCCGATAATATCCGTTATGGCCGCCTGGACGCTACGGAAGAAGAAGTCCTGGCTGCCGCGCGGGCCGCTCAGGTGGATCATTTCGTCCGGGCACTGCCGGACGGATATAACTTGGTGCTGAATGAAGAGGCCGACAACATCTCGCAAGGACAAAAACAATTGCTGACGATTGCCAGGGCAATCCTGGCGGACCCGAAAATTCTCATCCTCGATGAGGCGACCAGCAATGTTGATACCCGAACGGAAGTACAGATTCAGAAAGGGATGGATTACCTGATGAAGGGACGGACGAGTTTCGTCATCGCCCATCGTCTATCTACCATACGCAACGCGGATTTAATCCTTTGTATGCGCGACGGGGATATCGTGGAGCAAGGCTCGCACGAGGAACTGCTGACGCGCGACGGCTTCTACGCGCATCTCTACCGCAGCCAGTTTGATACGGATACGGCAGATAGCGTTAACTGATCAAATAATATTGCTGGATGCTGCACAGATGTGCCCCAGAGAGACGAGCCACTCAGACTCGGCTCTCTTCATCAATGATGCGAACTTCAATGGGCATAGCCTCCAGCGCATCGCGCAAATCCGGCCAACAGTCCTGCGTCGTCTGAATGACGACTTCTCCTTGCAGGCGATCCAGCGTCGTCACGACACCCAGATGCCCCAAGCCCTCAATCAACTTGCTCAGGATTTGAATATCCGTAGGCGGCAACACGGCCTTCGCAAGTAAATCTTTGTTCATCAACACCTCAACCTTTCGCCCGGCGCAGAATACTGAAAGGTGGCAAAGGAGGTATACCGGGCAAGCCAATTTGCATCTGCGCGTGCGGTGCGGCAAGGATCGGCTGCCGGTCTTGGTCAAGCATAGCTGTTATCTCAAAGCTCCAAGGTGTTTGTCCCGGAGTTAATACTTCCAAGCGTTCGCCCTGGCGGAAATGGTTGCGCTGCTCTACCCAAGCCATATCAGAGGTAACGGCTGTATTTTCCCTAGACGCGTGATCCAGACTCACGCCGACGAAATCATACTCCCGTATATATTGGGAATTCGTCGTATTCTGCGCTTCCTCACCGAGCTGACCGAAGAGGAAGCCACCCCAGAACGCGCGATGGCTGATCTTATCCAGTTCTGACTGCCACTCGGGCAGTCTGCGCCGATAGGCCGCTGCGCCTTCTTCCCATAGGGTGTCAATACCTTCCCGATAGACTTTAACCGTGCCAGCGACATAATAGAGGCTCTTCATCCGGCCTTCGATCTTCCAGCTTTCGATACCCAGTGTCTGTAATTCCGGCAGATGGGGCAGCAAACACAGATCATGAGAATTAAAGATATAACTCCCACGTGAATCTTCTTCAATCGGAAACGCCGCGCCCGGTCGTTTCTCTTCGACCAAGGCGTATTTCCAGCGGCATGGCTGAGTACATGCGCCGCGATTGGCATCGCGCCCCGTCAGATAATGGCTGAGCAAGCAGCGGCCGGAATAGGATACGCACATGGCTCCATGTACGAACAGTTCCAGTTCCCCGCGTGTCTTGGCTCGGATCTGCCGCAGCTCTTCCTGCGAGAGTTCCCGGGCTAATACGACGCGTTGGATTCCTTGATGCAGCCAATAATTCACCGTATAGGAATTCGTATTATTAGCCTGCGTACTTAAATGCAGCGCTAATCCGGGCGCTGTTTCTTTCGCCAGGGCAATTACGCCCGGATCTGAGACGATCGCTCCGTCTACCCCCAACTGTTCCAGTGTTTTTAGATACGCGGGCATGTTCTCCAGATCCTGTTCATGCGCGAAGATATTCACCGTGACATAGAGTTTACGACGTAAGCGTCGGGCTAACCGTACTGCCTCGGCGATCTGACCCGTGGAGAAGTTTCCGGCGTACGCGCGTAATCCGAACTCCTTACCGCCGATATAAGCAGCGTCCGCGCCATACGCATAGGCATATTTCAACTTTTCCATATCACCGGCAGGGGCCAATAATTCTGGTTTTTGCCTGACATCCACGCTTAGTTGCCTCCATATTGGCGTTGATTCTGTAAATGTTCCGTATAGGTTTTGGCGAACGCATGATACCCGTCGCTCTTCGCCAAGAAATACAGATAATCCGTATCCGCCGGATAGATGACCGCTTGCAGCGCGGCGTGACCGGGACTGGCGATCGGTCCAGGCGGCAGTCCTTCATGCAGATAAGTATTATAGGGTGAGGGGATTTCCAGATCCTTGGTGCTCAGTACCGCTTTTGGCGTACCAAGGATATATTGGATCGTCGCGCAAGACTGCAACTTCATATGGATCGTTAAACGATTTAAGAACACTCCAGCGATGACCGGCCGGTCCTCCGCTTTTTTGGCTTCTTTTTCCACGATAGAGGCCAGAATGACCCATTCTCTTAGCGACAGACCTGCTGAGCGCAATCGTTCTTCAGCTTCTTTGGTATACTCACTGGCAAAGCGCCGCAGCAATTTGTTGATGATTTCCTCCGGAGTCTCCTGAGTGGCGAAGAAATATGTATCAGGGAATAAGAAACCATCCAGCCGGTGTTCGTCCGCTGGGGCGTCTATGGCTACCGCTGTGTCTAAGGGCACTGCGCGAATGGCGGTATAAAGGGCCTCTTTACTGCACAATCCCTTCTCGCTGATTGTCTCCATAATCTGTTCTGTCGTATACCCCTCGGGAATCGTTACTCTGACTTCGCCGGTCCATGACGCTTGTAATAATTTATTAATGATCTGTTGCGGCGAATCCGCCTGAGATACCATGTAATCTCCGTAGCGCAGCGACGCGTCCAGATTTTGTTGCTTAGCGAGAATGAGAAACACCGTAGCGTTACGTATGAACCCACGGTTTTCCAGCTCTTGCGCGACTTGACGAGCGTTCATCCCAGGTGTGACCGTCAATACC
This sequence comes from Peptococcaceae bacterium, assembly GCA_031289735.1. GTDB lineage: Bacteria > Bacillota > Desulfitobacteriia > Desulfitobacteriales > Desulfitobacteriaceae > JAITOS01. The sequence goes on along the minus strand of JAITOV010000180.1, from coordinate 8,710 downwards.
TCGCTGGCAGCAGGACTGTCAGCGGCATGGGGCAGTGTCGCCCAGCGCCACCAACCAAGCAGCAAACATATAATGAGTACAACAACAAAGATGATACCTTTGATTTTCCGCATTGTGTAACATTACTCTCCTCAATTACTCTGTGCTATTCTTCATCTCTCTCATCTGTTCCGGGTGTTGCCGGTGGGGTTGGGGAGTCTACGGGCGTCGTAGAGGATGCACCGGACTGAGCGCCGGAATCGTCAATCGGTGTTGTGGATGACTCAGATGGCGTTACGACGGGCACTGTTGACGATTCCGGCTCAGGCGTGGCTGCCCGCGTCCCTACCAGGACAATGCGGTTCGTCGGCGCATACGTGTCTTTGCTGAGGAATGTCTGGGTACTGTTTCCTTGTGCGTCAACAACCGTTTTGTACGTTTCCACCTGATAGCCGTTTGCTCCGGATTGAATCTGCTCTGATTCACCGATGAATAGATCAGGATCGTCGCGATGGATCGTCTCAAAGGGAATCACTGAGCGAGTGTAGTTATCTACTTGTACCGAAACATCGCTCTTACGTCCATAGAGACGCACCCGCATTTCCCCGCCTTCGGCATAGGTACGAATATAAATGACGCTCGCCGTATTATTGCGAAACTGCAAATCGAGATTCGGATAGTTGACGGTAGCATCCCGCCCGAGTGGCACATACGCCACGGCTAAGGCGTGCTGCGCGCGCTGCTCGATGTCCAAATTCGCCAGCAAAGCCGCGTTATAGAGGGTGGAGGACACTTGGCAGATCCCGCCGCCAGTACCTAAGACGAATTCGTTATTGACAATGATATACGCATCTTTATAGCCGGTTTCCGGAGTGCGCGGTCCGACCGTCTGATTGAATGAGCAAACCTCATGCGGCATCAACACTTTCTGATCCAGGGAAGCCGCCGCCGCCTTTAAGTTCGAGGAACGGTTGATCTCAGTGACATTGTAATAGGTGCAATACTCACCGATCACACTGTCAAAAGCCAGTGCTTGCATCTCTTCCGTGGAAATCTCCGGTGCGCTGTCCATCCAGAGATTCTCGATGAGCTGCGGAATCTGCCCCAACGGCTGGGTGTCGATTTGCGCCACGATTCCCGCGATATCCGGTTCTTTGCCCGGCGTCGCTTCAATCACCTGAAAGGTGTTATGGGTGATTTGATACCCGGCGTCTACAGCCGGATGACTCAATGAGGTCAACTTTTCCGCCAAGACAGATTCAGCCTGAGCCGGATCTAAATGGACGTTTGCCGCGATTACGCTTCCGGGATGCTCCTTGACGTTTTGCATGATCTCGTCTATATCCAGATCGGCGCCCAGATCCTTCAGCGGTACGGAAATATCCTGCTGGTCATAGCGCAGCACAACCTCGCGCTCCAGCGCTTGCTTTTGCCAAGTTGCCAATTGTGCCAAGGCTTCCGCGTGTTTCATACCGCCGAGGTTTAGTTCTTCGACCTTCGTTCCTGGGGTGATGTCACTATTCAGAAAGGGTATACCAGAAAACGTCGAACATCCTGTCAGAATGAGAGATAGTCCAAGCAAGATGAAGGTGATTCGCCACGAGTCAATCCTGCGTCTCAAGATATGCGCCTCCTCTACTATTCGCTCGCGGTCATTATACCATTTTATCGTCATTTGGTCGAGAAAGTTTTGGCACAAAACAAGCCCGGCACACTCTCCTATAAGATAGCGTGCCGGGCTAGGGTTTGTTTGCGCTTATCCGGGATGGTCCGCCATTGCAGTTATTTGAGCGGCGGCAGACCGGCTAATTCGCGCAGCTTGGCGCCTTGTTCCGGCGCTTTAGCGAGGACGTCTTCCCAAACTAAGTCGTTGTAATGGGCAACAAATTCCTGGCCGATGTCGTCGGCCAATTTCAACTCTTGCACGCCTGTAGCCGTCACTTTGGCCTTCTGAGCAGCATAATCTTCAGACCACTTTGCTTCCCAGTCTTTTTCTGTGGCATTGACTTCATCGATGATCAGTTTTTGTAAATCCTCCGGAATGCTGTTCCACTTTTTCAGACTCATGTAGAAAATTTCATCTGAACGTCCGAATCCCGGATCGATATAATACTTTGTTATTTCCCCTAAACCCAGGTCCACCGCGGCAAACGACATGAAGTAACCATCTACCAACTTTTGTTGTACGGAAGAGTAGAGCTCTGGAGCGGGGATGTTTTGCGGAAAAGCGTTATAATCCTTAGCTAAGCTCGCGTATTTTTCGATGGTGCGCAGGCGCAGTCCGCTTAGTTCTTCCGGTTTGCTGATTTCTTTATTGAGCCAGAGCCGGAATTGATTGTTGTAATTAGAGGAGTCCAGATTGCAGATATAATACAGGCCTTTGCTTTCTATTTCCTGCTGAAAAAGGTCATAGATCCCTTTTTCTTTCTGTTGCTGACTGTTTAGCGGAATGACGGTCATCGCGTTGGCAAGAGGCGTTCTGTCCGCCATAGCGGTCAAGCCGATCATCCCGGCATCGAAGACGCCATTCAGGACAGCATCTATCTGGGCGGCGGGCTCTACCACTTCCTCGTCGCCTTTGCTCTCGAAGGTGATCCTGCCGTCAGATTTGCTTTCAATTCTGGCGATGAGATCCTTGGCCATTGCCTGCATGTGGTGATCGCGCTTCCAGGTGACATAGGTAATCTTAACTTTTTGATCGGCATCGGCATCGCCCGTAGATTGCGATTGACATCCTGTCAGCAGTAGTGTGCCGCCCAGCAGCAGCAAAAGCATACCAATAATTATCCCAATTCTTTTCTGTAGCATACAATTCCCTCATTTCTTTTTATTCATCCTAATACCAAACCAGGAAGGGGAAGACCATCAAGATCGCGATGACGACTAAATCACAAATGATATAGGGGACCACAGCCCGGATGATTTGGGCCAGGGTTACATCCGGCGGCGCTACCCCTTTCATGGCAAACAGCACGGCGCCGAAGGGCGGGGTGATCGCCGCCATTTCGGTCATGATCAGCACCAGAATGCCAAACCAAATCGGATCAAAATTCAGTATGGTAACGACCGGTACAAAAATAGGCATCGTAATCATCAACAGCGCGACAACACCCATAAACATACCCAAAACGCCGACAACCAAGAGCATGATGATGATGAGCAGGATGGGCGGCACAGGAAGATTGACGGCCCAGTTGCCTAATCCTCTGGCAGCTCCGGTATAGGCCAGGATCTCAGAGAAAGATTTCGATCCGGCGACGATCATCAGAATCATGACGGTGACGACCGTGGTAGATTTGAGGGAGCTTGTGATCATTTTCCAATTCAAACTACCATAAGCGGCTGCGAGTATAGCACCGGCAATAACCCCGACAGCCGCTGATTCGGATGGCGTGGCGAGGCCGAGGAGCATCAAACCGGTCACGGCAAAGACGATGAGGAACAAGGGCAGTATATACTTCGCGGTGCCGCCCAGTTTGACTTTGAGCGGTATTTTTTTTACCTCATAGGCAGGCGCTAGGGAAGGGTTGATCAGACAGCGGCCGAGGATATAACACAATAAGATCACAGCCAAAAGTATACCGGGGACAATCCCGCCGATCAGCATATTGCCAACGGACAGCCCGGCGATGCTCGCCAGAATAACCGAAGTCATGCTGGGCGGAATGATCATCGCTAAACCGCTTGTCCCAGTGATTGCTCCGATACTTAAGCTTCTGTTATAGCCGCGCTTATCCATTTCCGGTAAGAACGCTTGTCCTAATAAAGCTGTAGTAGCCGTACTGTTCCCGCTCATGACAGATAAAAAGGTGGAAACCCCCAGCGTAACGACGCCCAGCCGTCCCGGAAGCCGCCCCAGCCATTTGTCAATTTCATCAATCGCGCGCATAGCGATGCCTGAATTGAAAAGGATATCTCCTAATAAGACAAACATGGGAATCGGCAAAAAGACAAAGGAAGCAATGCCTCCCCACAGACTGTTAGCCAGATGTGGCAATGCGGAGATGCCGCCCAAAAGGATAAATACACCAATCACGTTCACTGTCATGAAGGTGAAAGCGACAGGAAGACCGGTAGCCATCAAAATGATCAAACCAGCAAAAATAATGAGTAAAACCAACCACCACTCCATAGGGCGCCTCCTCTCGTTGCATCAGTTGCATGATTCCATGCAGTGTTAGAAACCTGTTTTTGGTTCTTTCTTGATAAAATAACCGGAAGCGCGCAATATAAATTGGATCGTAAGCAAAAAGAACCCCACAGGCAAAACCAGTACCAACCAGTATCGCGGGATCTGAAGGATCTTGTTCGCCATAATGATCCCGTTTGTGTACTCTTGATAGGTCAATAAGGCGCTGCCCAGGCAAAAAATTCCGCAAATGGCCACCCCCACAAGGGACATGAAGCCGTTAACGAGTGAGCTAAGCCTTTTCTTCAGTAGAAGGAGTATGGTATCGATGGATATATGCTGCTCAACTCTAAGGACATAGGCGCTTGCTAAAATGGCGATAAAGACTAAAGAGTACTCTGTAACCTCCAAAACCCAAGCAATATCGTAGTTAAAAGCGAACCGCAATAACACGTTGAGCGTAACCAGCACTGTAATAAACCCCATCAGGGCGCTGGCGATATAGAACCCGGCATTCACGACCCAATCAAACGCTTTGCGCATCATTGTTCAACTCCTATTCTTCGTTATCCGTATTTATCAGCGCAACGGCAGTGGCCGTTAGGACTTCTAATTCTGTAGGTCATAGTACCTCCTCCCGTTTTGTAGTTTCCTCCGTTGGCGTGGTCTGTGCGTACATAAAAAAAATAGGCACGAGTGAATACTCCCACACCTGCCCCAAATATGCAAAATTGGTGCCAACCTTGAAAGTAGCCTATTCGTGCGGTTCTCAGCGTCTTCAACGCCACTTTCCTCCTGATTTAGGAAATAACTATGTGCGTATTCCGGAAAAACGCTACCTTCCTCCTGATTTAGGAAATAACTATGTGCGTATTCCGGAAAGCGGACCTTTCTGAAGACAGCGATTGCCCGTATACTTTTTTATCTACGTGGATAGGCACAACGTTTCTTTTCCGCGCATAGGATATAGGCAGGGCGAGAGGAGGCAGAGGGCATGTTTTCTGAGTTGATCTTTGCTGGCGTGGCGTTATCGGTACTGAAGGGAATCACGTTATTCATATCTTATGTCAATAATCATGCGTTTCCTCATCCATTAAATGAAAAAGAAGAAGCGCGCTATCTGGATATCCTGAGCCGCGCCAAGAGGAATCCGGCGTTAAGTTCAGAGGAAACGATGATTGCGGAACAAGCGCGTAATAAACTCGTCGAGCATAATTTGCGTTTAGTCGCGCATCTCGTCAAGAAATTTGATGGCACCGGCGAAGAGAATGACGACCTCATTTCGATCGGAACCATTGGTTTGATTAAAGGAATTAATACATATGACCGGGACAAAGGGACGCGTTTGGCTACCTATGCCGCTCGTTGTATCGAGAACGAAATTCTTATGCACTTAAGAACGCTGAAAAAGACGAAAGGTGAAGTCTCTATGTATGATTCGATTGGGGTAGACCGTGAAGGTAACGAAATCTGCCTGATGGATATCCTCGGATCGGATGCAGACGCCATATCTGAACAAGTGGAAAGTGAGTTCGAGCAGAAGGCGCTGCTGGAAAAACTACAGACTTTGAGCAAACGCGAACGTACGGTCGTATGCCTGCGTTATGGCTTGCTGAACAGTCCGCGCCAAACCCAGCGCGAAATTGCCAAGTTCATGCGGATCTCACGTTCGTATGTTTCGCGCATCGAAAAGAAGGCGCTGCAAAAGTTAATGGATGAAATGAGTGAGAAAAAACACTAGCATAACATCTCATTGTTGCCTGCACAGCTTTCCTCTAAACCTGTGCTAAGCCTTCATCGCGGTCAAAATGATAGGAACTCACTCTCATCTACATAATTTCCACAAAACTCTACACTATAATATATTTAACAGAGTAACAAGCGCAAGTAGAGTAAGGAGGCTGTCTATGAACTCAGGCGTCAAAACCCAAACCCTGCGTATCCGCGGCATGACCTGCGTGAACTGTCAAAACAAAATCGCTAAGAAACTGCGCGGCGCCGTCGGTGTACAGAGCGCCACAGTCAACTTTAGCGCGGGAACAGCTCAGGTTACCTTCGATACACAGATTGTATCGGAGCAAGACCTGAGCGCGATCATAGAAAAACTGGGTTACGAAGTACTCGCTAACCGTCCGCCGGCGATCGATAGCAATCACATCATTGGCGCGATCGCGATCATCGCCGTGCTGTATATGCTGATTTCTCACTCGGGCCTGCGTAATTTCGCGAATGCTTTCCCGCTGGCGGAAGAGGGCATGGGGTATGTGATGCTGTTGGTCATCGGGCTCATCACGTCTGTTCATTGTTTGGGTATGTGCGGGGGGATCAACTTATCCCAGTGTATCCCGGCGGCAGCGCAAGACTCGGATGACGGCAGCAAGACCGCTGCGCTTCGTCCCAGCTTCCTGTATAACGGCGGCCGAGTCCTGGCCTACACATTGATCGGCGGCATCGTCGGCGCTCTGGGTTCTGTGATCAGTTTATCGGGCGGCTTCAAGGGAGTGATCCAGCTGATCGCCGGTGTATTCATGGTCATCATGGGTTTAAGCATGCTGGGGATTTTTCCCTGGCTGCGCCGCTTCGTACCCCGCATGCCTCAAGTCTTCGCCCGGCGCATCGACGCTGAGAAAAGCAAGAGCAACAGCCCGTTCATTGTCGGCTTATTCAATGGCCTGATGCCCTGCGGCCCTTTGCAAGCCATGCAACTCTATGCGCTCTCTACGGGTTCGGTTACCAGAGGCGCACTTTCTATGCTGGTATTCAGTTTGGGCACCGTACCCCTGATGTTCGGGATGGGGGCGCTCAGTTCCGTGCTGAGTAAGAAATTCACGCAGAAGGTCATGGCTGCCGGCGCTGTACTGGTCGTCGTGCTGGGACTCACGATGTTCTCCCAGGGATGGAGCCTGTCAGGACTCTCGCTCTCCGGACTCATGGCGGCGGAGCAGAGTACCGGGCAGCTGGAAAAACCGCCCGCCGAAATCGTCAACGGCGTGCAGATCGTGCGCAGTACCCTGTCTGCGCGCGGCTATCCGGCGATCACCGTGCAAGCTGGCGTCCCGGTCCGTTGGACGATCAACGCGCCCAATGGCAGTATCACCGGCTGTAATAACCGGATGATCATTCCGGAGTATGGGATCGAATACCGCTTCCAGCCCGGAGATAACATCGTTGAGTTCACACCGGCGAAAACCGGCAAATTCCCTTACAGCTGCTGGATGGGCATGGTGCGCAGCTCGATCACGGTCGTCAACGCGTGAGCGCGCCTTTGTAATAATGGGGATTTCCGGGTAGAATGATAGTATGAACGAACCAGGGAGGAGCATCCTATGGAAAGTCAGGTATTAGACATTCGCGGCATGACCTGCGCCGCCTGCGCGCAGCGTATTGAGCGAAGCGTGCGCAAGCTCTCCGGCATCGGACAGGCCAGCGTCAATCTGGCGAGTGAGAAACTATTCGTCGAATACGACAGCGCGAGCTTACCGCTCAACATGATCAAGGATACAGTCACGAAGATTGGGTTTGAGGTCGTAGAAAAAACAGATCACAGCAATATCACGATCCCCATCGGGGATATGACCTGCGCGGCCTGCGCGCGCCGCGTGGAAAAGGCCATCGGTAAACTGGACGGCGTCGTTAGCGCGTCCGTGAACTACGCCACGGAAAAGGCGAGCGTCACCTATGACGCGTCCAAGGTGCGCATCTCCGCCATACGCGCCGCTGTGGAACGAGCGGGTTACAAAGCGCTGGAAGCTGCCAAAACCGATGCAGCCGAAGAAGATCGCCTGCGCAAACAGAGAGAGATCCGGGTCATGTGGACGAAATTCATCGTCGCAGCCGTGTTTGCCCTGCCTCTGTTATACATTGCCATGGTTCCGATGATCACTATCGTACGGCTGCCGTATCCAGCCGGGCTGGATCCCATGCGCTTTCCCCTGCTTTACGGCTTACTGGAACTGGCGCTTGTGCTGCCGGTCGTGGGTGTGGGATACAGGTTCTACACCGTCGGATTCAAGGCGTTGGTGCAGCGCAGCCCGAATATGGATTCCCTGATTGCCATCGGGACGAGCGCCGCGATCATGTACAGCGTCTATAACATCGTACAGATTGCTACCGGTCATTTCAGCGCCGTGGGATCGCTCTACTTTGAGACAGCCGGCGTGATCATCACCCTGATCCTGCTGGGCAAATCGCTGGAGGCCGTCTCGAAGGGCCGCACGAACGAGGCCATCAAGAAGCTCATGGGCCTCGCCCCGAAGACCGCGCTGGTCATTCAGGACGGTGAAGAAAAGGAAATTCCCATCGACGAGGTCGAGATCGGCGATATCATCGTCGTCAAACCAGGCGCGAAGATCCCGGTAGACGGTACGGTCGTCGAGGGATATACCGCCATCGATGAATCCATGCTGACCGGAGAGAGTATGCCGGTGGATAAGCAAACCGGCGACGCTGTCTATACCGCTACAATCAATACCACGGGAAGCATTCAGTTCCGTGCTCAGAAGATCGGCGGAGACACAGCCCTTGCTCAGATCATCAAACTCGTCGAAGACGCGCCGGGAACCAAAGCTCCGATCGCTCAGCTGGCGGATGTCGTCTCCGGCT
>JAITOV010000178.1 GCA_031289735.1 Peptococcaceae bacterium | reverse complement strand
ACGCTGGCTTGATGACGGGCGCGGGTGACGATGATGCGTTTGCCAAATAAGGGTCTTTGCTCGAACCATTGCAACTCTTCCCTCAAGCGCACCACATCCCCGACAATGATCACCGACGGGTTGGTTAACCCTTGCGCCTGTACCTGCGCACGGATATCCTCCAGCGTCCCAACGACTGTGCGCTGTGCCGGATGCGTTCCCCAATGAATCACCGCCGCAGGGGTTTGCGCCGATTTCCCGTTGTTGATGAGTTCAGCCACGATCGACGGCAAATTCTCCATGCCCATCAGGAAGATCAATGTCGCCTCGGCGCGCGCCAGATGCTCCCATTGCACACCCGATTCTTGCTTCGCCGGATCTTCATGGCCCGTTACGACGATAAACGCGGAAGCCAGGCCGCGATGCGTCACAGGAATCCCCGCATAGGCGGGCACCGCGACGGCCGACGTGATACCCGGCACGATCTCAAACGGAATACCCGCTTTTTTCAGCTCCGCGGCCTCTTCTCCGCCGCGGCCAAAGACAAACGGATCCCCGCCTTTTAGACGGGTTACGATCTTACCTTGCAAGCCCTTCTCAACCAGGACTTGATTGATTTCTTCCTGACGCAAGGTATGCCGTTCCGGGGTTTTTCCCACATAAATCCGTTCGCAATGCGTCGGAGCGGCGTCCAATACTTGCGGCGCGATCAGGCGGTCATAGACCAGTACATCCGCTTTGGCAACGCACTCCGCTCCTTTAAGCGTTAATAATTTCGGATCGCCGGGGCCTGCGCCCACGAGATATACATATCCTTGCTTCATGTTTTGCTCCTGTCTGTCATCGCTACTATTCTGTTGCAGTATTTCTCTTCATCCCTCAGCGCAGCCAGAATCCCTGACGCGCCTTGGGCCATGAGCGATTGGCCTGCTGTCTCGCCAACTTTCTCAGGGTCATGACCGCGTGTACTGGCGCGCAGGATCTGGGTTCCGTCTAAGCTGGCGATCATCCCCACTAAAGAGATCTCCGCACCGCACAATGTTGCCAAGGCGCCGATGGGGGTTTGGCAACCGCCGCCCAGGATTCTCATCAGGGCGCGTTCCGCGCGAACCGCCAATTCTGTCGGCGGATGATTGATTGCGCTTAATAGCTCGCGTATGTCTGAGCGCTCAGCTGAGATTTCTACAGCAATCACGCCTTGTCCTACCGCCGGCAGGATCATTTCCAGCGGTAAAATCTCCGTGATGCGCTCCTGCCAACCCAGACGTTTGACGCCAGCCGCTGCCAGAACAATCCCCTGCATCGCTGATTCCTGTAGTTTATTCCAGCGGGTTTGCAGGTTGCCACGCAAATCCGTCAGGGTCAAATCCGGACGAATATGGCGCAATTGAGCAGCCCTGCGCAGACTGCCGGTACCCACGAGCGCCCCTTTCGGCAGATTCAGCAAACAAACTCCGTCTTTGCTCAAGAACACATCTCTGGGTTCTTCGCGTTTACAGAAAGCGGCGATCTCTAAGCTCGGCGGCAGCAGCGTCGGTAAATCTTTCAGACTGTGCACAGCCATATCGATTTCACCTTGCAGCAAGCCGTACTCTAATTCTTTGGTAAACAGTCCTTTGTCCCCGATCTTCGCCAAAGCCACATCGAGGATCTTATCCCCCTGAGTTTTCATCGGGGTCAGTTGAACATCCAGATCCCGCCGTTGAGATTGCAGCTGCTGTTTTACATACTCCGCTTGCCAAAGCGCCAAGACACTGTCGCGCGTTCCGATCCGTATGCTGTTCATTCCGCTGTCCCCCGGCGGCTCGTCTGCAGATGATCAGCCGGTTGGGTTTCCAGATCAAAGAGATTCTGTAGGATCTCGGCATACATATGGCCCTGGCTGGTCTCGGCTGCGTCCTTCAGCCGGGTGATCGGGGTGTGCAACACCTGATTCAAAATAGAGTTCGCTAAGGAGCGAACGATCTTTTCCTGCTTCGGAGTGAGTGAGCCTAGATGATCCAGCGCTCGATTCAACTGGTGTTCTTTAATTTCCTGCCCCTTCTGTTGCAAAGCCGCAATCGTTGGCACAACGGACAGAGAATTGTGCCATTTCATGAATTGCGTCATTTCTTCCGCGATAATACTCTCCGCTTGTTGCGCCGCGATCTCTCTTAAATGCTGATGCTTATCCAGGACTTTCTGCAAATCATCGATATCAAAGAGCGTGACGCCAAGGATTTTGCGCACTGCTGGATTGATATCCCGCGGCACGGCAATATCAATCAATAATAGCGTTTTGTCTTCCTTTTGCGCCATGACCTTTTTCATCAAGCGCGGTTGCAAGATATAATGCGGCGCAGACGTCGCGGAGATCACAATATCCGCTAGCGGCAGCCTATATTCAAGCTCCTCGAAACGCACAGCCTCACCGTTAAACTCCTGGGCGAGCGCGCAAGCGCGGTCAAAGGAGCGATTGGACACCATCACCATAGAGGCTCCCGCCTCCACCAAGTATTTAGCCGTCAGTGTGCTCATTTCACCGGCGCCCAGGATCAGTACACGCTTACCATATAGATCTTCATAACACTGTTTTGCTAATTCTACCGCGGTATAACTGATGGAAACCGGATGCTGATCAATCCCCGTCTCAGCGCGCACCCGTTTACCCACAGACAGGGAATTTTGAAACACTACATTGATGACTTTATGCGTCACCTCAGCTTGATTCGCCGCCTCATAAGCATCCGCTACCTGACCGATAATCTGAGTTTCCCCTAGGATCATCGAAGTCAATCCCGCGGCTACCCGGTATAAGTGACGCACAGCGTTATACAAGGTATGCATATATAAATACTGCGCCAATTCGCGCTGTTCCATCTTCGCGCGACGGCTCATAAATTCCTTGATTACAGCCATGCCGGCCTCTATTTCGGTTGTCACTGCATAGATCTCCGTCCGATTGCAGGTACTCAAAATAACAGCGCCGCGAATTTCCGGATGAGCATAGAGATCTTGCAGGGATTTTTGCACGATAGATGGAGGAAAATTAAAGCGTTCGCGCACTTCCAAGGGCGCAGTATGATGATTTATGCCAACAACGACTGGAAACACTGTTCTATGACTCCTTCCGCTTCTGCCATCCGGCCTGCTTGAATTAGAGCACGGACTTCCCCATCGGTGACCTTAGCCCAAAAGCTCTCCTTTTGCCGCGTATCCAGAAACTGCTTTACTCGCGGCCTCCAGGCTCCTAATAAATCGAGATAAGCCTCCATATCCGCTCCGTACAACGCAGCCAATTCATCGCGTATCTGCCCCGCTGCCTTCGGGCTTTTTCCTGAAGTCGAGACGGCAATATTTAAGCTGCCTCTTGCTAAAATAGCCGGCAGAACAAATGAACATTGCTCCGGATCATCGACGACATTAATCCA
>JAITOV010000059.1 GCA_031289735.1 Peptococcaceae bacterium | reverse complement strand
CGCGGACCAAACCGTAAAGGAACTTTTTATTCTCTTTGGCCAGTTGCGCTGGAATACTGTTCCATAGATAACGTAATTTAGGCACGATATTTTTTGGCGCATGTTTCGAAAAGTCATTTTCATAGGTATCAAGAATATCACGTTGTTTGCCAGTCACGACTGAAAAATCATGGGTTTCAATCCAGGCGTTAACTGCCGCGGGCATTCCGCCAATAATAAAGTATAGCTTCAAATAGTCCGTCAATTTATCAATCATCGGCTTCGGGATATCCGTTAAACCGTCGCGACGGACAAAATCCGACAAGTCCCCCTCACCCAGCGACAGCAAAAATTCCTCGAAAGTCAAGGGCAGAAGCGTGAGGAAATCCACCTTGCCGACGGGGAATGATGTCCCGCTATGCAGCGCTACACCCAGCAGTGACCCGGCACAACAGATGACGTATTCCGGAGCTTGTTCGGCAAAATATTTCAACGACGTCAAAGCACGGGGAATTTCCTGTACTTCATCGAAAATGAGCAGGGTTTTGTGCGGTTGAATTCTCTTACCGTGCAATGCGCCTAGCAAGTCAATAATTCGACCCGGAGAAATATCGCCTTCAAAGACATCTTTCAGGTTTTGCGCATTTTCAAAATTTATGTAGAGAACATCCTCGAACTCTGTTTTCCCGAATTCATTTAACAGCCACGTCTTGCCCACCTGCCTGGCGCCACGCAGAATCAGAGGAAGCCTCCCGAGCTTATCTTTCCACGCTATAAGCTCAGATAATAGTGTTCTTTTCAAGCGGCCATACCTCACATCACAAAATCTCTAGCTAATTATGGCATTTTTGTCACATAATCGCAAGTTTTATTTCTATCATTATCACATAATTTCCGCATACGCTCTGTTGCCGCCGCTAAAACAAATCGCAGAACGTCGCACGCGTCATGCGCGCCAGATCTGACGGCGCGACTGCAATCTGTAAACCTACGCGGCCGCCGCTCACATAGATGGTATCATACAGCTCCGCTGTTTCGTCAATGAACGTTGGGAACTGCTTCTTCATACCGATCGGCGAACAGCCGCCGTGAATATAGCCCGTTTTCGGTTCTAATTCCCGCGACTTAATCATCTCGACATACTTATCGCCTGCCGCTTGCGCCGCCTTTTTCAAATCGAGTTCCGTATGACTCGGAATCACGAATACATGATACCCGGTGTTCTTACCTTCAGTAACCAACGTCTTGAACACGAGTTCAGGCTCCAAGCCGATTTTCACGGCGACAGCAACGCCGGAGATAGCGCCGTCTGAAACGTCATACTCCCGCGCGATAAAAGAGATTCCGGCGGCTTCTAACAAACGCACAGCGTTCGTTTTCGTCATGTATCTTCACTTCCTGCGTTATACTCAAAATCGTTCGCTCAGAAACCCTTAAAATACTCACCGCGCACCAGCCGGGCCCCAGCGTCTTCAATGACTTTCAACACCGGCTCGCGGCTGAAACGCGTAATGCCTATGCGCTCACCCGGCACGGCCTGCATATGACGGCACCACGTCTCCAATTCCACAAGACAGGTAGCCGTGCCGTTGCCGGAACCTCCCGCCGCCGCGACGAGATTGATATTCTTGCCTTTCAGCCAACTGCCGCCCTCACGAAACGCTTCACAACGACGCAGTCTGTCTCCGAAATACTTCTGCCGCTCGGATGGCAGCCCCCAATACACGGGCGTGATCACAAACAAACCCTCCGCATCTCGGAGTTTGAGCTGAATCTCGGCGAAAATATCGTTAATGACGCAACTGCCCATGTTACGGCACGTCCCCCAACCGTTGCCGCAGATACGGCACGGCTCTAATTGCCGCGCGGCAATATCAATGATTTCGCCCTGCCCTCCCGCGCTAATCATACCGTTCAGCGCGGCCTGGCCGCAAGCGGCAGTCAGTCCATGCATATTGGGACTGGATGTAATGATGATGTACATGGTATTTGCTCCCCTCTTCTTTTCCCTCTTCACAGTGTACCGAATAATACCTAACTTTCTGACAATATTATACACCGAACGCTTGCGCTTGTCTCGCTAATTTTCATGCAGGAAAACGATAACCGCACCGCGAAGTTTAAAAAATTATGATTGAAATGCGCAACAGCGCGCAAACTAAACCTAGGCAAGCTAAATCATCCGTTGAATTTATCAATCATGCATAGGGAAGGGGTTTGAACGAATGAACAGACAGCGTTTTTTTCGGCGGCTGAAAACAAGCGTTCTGGCCGGATTACTCGTTTTGGGGCTGATGGCGCTTGGGGTGAGCGGCTGCGGCAAATCTGCGCCTACCCCGGAAGAGACAAATAAACGCTTACAGGAACTGCTGCCGATCGCGGAGGATTTGCTCAACGATCTGGAAGCGGGCAAGTATGCGGAAATTGTCGACCAGTATTTCGACGCGACGATGCAAAAGGCGCTGGGAGCGGAGACTTTAGCGCAATCCTGGCAAACGATATCTTCTTTTGGCACGCTCCAAAACATTGAGCGACAACAAGCGACGCTGGACCGCCAGCAAAAGTACGATGTTCTGACTCTGCCACTGCTGTATTCGGCGGGATTGATGCATCTGATCTGTACCTTCGACCATGAGAACAACATCGCCGGATTGTTTCTGCGACCGGCCACAAATACGGGCGCCGCCGCAGAGCAGCCATCCCTGCCTGACGCGTTAGAGGAACGGGAGATGCGCTTGGAAGTCCAGCCGGGGTATCCCCTGCCCGGAACTTTGACCTTGCCGGTCCGGCGCGAAGGTACATTGCCGGCAGTGATCCTCGTCCACGGCTCAGGACCCCAGGATCGGAATGAAACGATTTACGCCAACCAGCCGTTTCGCGATCTGGCTTGGGGGCTGGCTCAGCAAGGCATTGCTGTACTGAGATATGAGAAAATCACGAAAGAGCATGGCGCCGCGCTGGTAGCCGCTCCGGAATATGCCAATTTCACGGTGCGAGAGGAGACGATCTTAGACGCAGTGGGCCTGACCGCTTGGTTGAAAAATCAACCGGAGATCGACGCGACGCAAGTCTACATCCTTGGGCACAGCCAGGGCGGGATGCTGGCCCCCGCGATTGAAAACGCGGGGGCGGACGCCGCGGGAATGGTCATCCTCGCCGGCAGTCCACGGCATCTCTGGGAAATCATCTACGATCAAAACTTGGACGCTTTAGCGCAGATGGAATCTCAGGGCAAGGATACCGCGGCACAGCGCGCCCAGCTGGAAGAGGAAATCGCTAAGGCCCGGCAGTTGCCAACGATGCGTGAAGAAGAAGCCCGAGCAACGACGATCTTCGGGATTTCCGGCTATTATCTGTGGCAGTGGGAGAGTATCGACGCTGCGGCACTGCTCAAACAATCCGGCAAACCGGCGCTGATCCTCCAGGGCAGCCGGGATTTCCAGGTGTACGCTACGAAGGATTACCCCTTATGGCAAAAGCAACTACAAGGGACGCCGGATATCACCTATCACCTATATCCTGGATTAAGCCATATTTTCGGAGCTTACGCCGGGGACGGCGCAGGGACGATCGGGGAATATCAGCACCCACAGCCGATAGCCGCAGAGGTTATTGAGGATATCGCCCAGTGGATACAGAAATGATCATCACCGGCGTAAAACAACCAGAAGCGAGTGATCGATTGACACGGAGCAACTGGCCGCCGTGATCCAAGTCGTGACTACGGTTGCCGGGCAAATGAAGAAAACAGATTGGGCAATCGTCGAATCTCAAGGGATTGCCTTCGACCATCCAACATCTATCCCAGCACCACATCCAGCACCATCATCAGCACGAATCCGAATGCCGCGCTGATTGTGCCCAGATTGCTATGTTCGCCCATTTGCGCTTCAGGGATGAGCTCCTCGACCACAACATAAATCATCGCTCCCGCTGCGAACGACAATACATATGGCAGCACCGCTGAAATAATCCCTGTGAGCGCAAGCGTCAATACAGCGCCGATCGGTTCGACGATGCCTGATGCCGCGCCGAAGAGAAACGCTCGGCGGCGGCTCAACCCGGCGCCGACCAGCGGCATGGCGATCACCGCGCCTTCCGGCGCGTTCTGTATCGCGATCCCGATCGCCAGCGCGAACGCCGCGGCCATTGTCACGCCTGCCTCACCGGACAGCACACCTGCAAACATGACGCCGACCGCCATGCCCTCGGGGATATTATGGAGCGTAACGGCCAGCACGAGCATGGTGCTTTTACCGAGTTGCGACTTCACACCCTCGGCTTGATCACTGTTGAGATGCAGATGCGGGATGATGCGGTCGAGCATCAGCAAGAACGCCGTTCCGCACAGGAATCCGACCGCCGCAGGAACCCAGGCGGGTATGTTGCTCTGATGTTCAGCCATGGCGATCGCGGGAATGAGCAGCGACCATACACTCGCAGCAATCATCACGCCCGAAGCAAAGCCAAGAAAACATTTCTGTACGCTCGGCTTCAACTCACCACGCCACAAGAACACCGCCGCCGCGCCCAGCATCGTCCCAGCGAAGGGAATCAGCAGTCCGATCAGGATTGTGGACACCGGTTTAACACCTCACAATCAATCTAGTTTGATTCTCTCCGCGAAACGTTCCGCGTTGATCAGATCATCAACATTGGGATGACCTTTGTTGGCGCCGCCTACCCAGTTGAAAATACTGCGCGTGGTAAAGCCTTTACACCCGAACTCACCAACGATGACAAATCCCTTAGCTTGCAACAAATCACGCAAGGCTTTATGCTCACCCGGCATTCGTTTCTCGCTAAACGTCGCGCTCGTGGAAAATATAAAGGCCTTTTTATTCTGTACACTTGGGAATGTAGTGACGTAAGCCAACATTTCCGGATAGTGTTTCCCACCATCAATACCTGCGCCAAAACCGAATAATTCATATTCATCCAGGTTGAGGGTCAGATCCTCTTTTATTTCAACCAACGTCGCGTCCATGATCGCCGCGATCGCCGCAGCGATTTTCTGCGTATTGCGATGGTGATATGAGTGCGTAATAATGATTGATTTCGTCATAATTTCGCCTGCTCTCCTTTTACGATAATTAAATCTCAACAACATCAGGTAAATTAGCTATAGTCAAACGATTTTCCAGCCGATTCTCTACTTGGAAGTTAGTGTAACAAAAGTGAAATTGCACGTCAATAGCTTCAATCAAGGAGGTACACCCGATGAAGAAAAGCGCAGCTACATGTTTCACTATCATGCTCAGCGTTGCTCTATCCGGTAGTTTAGTTGCTTGCTCTACCACAAATAGTGACAATAATACCCTCCCAGGATCTCAAGCGCCCGTAGAAAATAATGCGCAACGTCAAACAACGGCAAAGCAAACAGCATCTCAACCAGAAAATCATATCATCGTCAAAATGATTGATGAGGCGGATAGGAAAATCGTGGAAAATAGCGGCGCCGGCTGGCAATATACGTTTAACGGCGACGTACCGATCGAAGAATATCATACCACGCTGCGTCAGTTTATTCTCGACTACAGCAAGATCGATATTGCGGATTATTACGGCAAAACCATCTTAATTCGCGCCTATGACACGGTCCCCAAAGGATCGTATGCCTATGACTACTCAGTAAAACTCACCTATGTATTCGCCTTTGTCGATGATGCCTTGGTTGACCTCGTGACGCTCAACCGGGCCAATGATTATGAAATCTTACGCAGGATAGGCGATCGTTTATATGAGATTGATCACCCCAGGGAGTACGGTTCCTAATTAAAATGAATGGTCCCGGCAATCGCCGCGATAAGCGACAACACCAATAATAAGCTGCTTTTTTTCATATAACCCAACAGGCGTTTGATGGTAAGCCAAGTGTTTTTCGGTTTCTGCAAGATGATTGCGCCTTTGCCTATCGATGGACCCATTTGCGGTTTATGCTCACTCATACTGCCACCTCCGTATATTCCTGTGATCTTAAAATTTCTTGATACACCGGGCATGTTGCTTGCAATGCATCGTGCGTACCCAAGCCGACAATCTTGCCGTTATCCATAACGGCGATGATATCAGCGTCAATCACAGTGCCAATCCGCTGCGCCACGATAAGCGTAATCGCCTTCGTGAGTTTATCATGCATAGCTGAGCGGACTTGGGCTTCTGTTTTGAAATCAAGCGCGGAAAGTGAATCGTCAAATACATAAATGCTTGCTTCTTTCAGGAGCGCTCGCGCGATACACAACCGCTGCTTCTGTCCGCCGGAAAAATTGCCGCCGCCCTTTTCGACTACATCATCTAAGCTCTTGACAAACTCGCCGCATTGCGCCATGCGCAGAGCCGCCCAAATCTCTTCATCCGCGGGACGCTGCGGCCTGGCCCGGCCGATTGCGCCATCTGCATATTGGAACGGATGGTACCGAAGAACAACGTTGATTTCTGCGGTGCAAAGCTAACTGCGTCACGCAATTTTTTTTGTTCTATATCGCGAATATCCGTCCCCATCAAGCGAATAGAGCCGTTTTCCACATCATATAATCTGGACACCAGATTCACTAAAGTGGTCTTCCCATCGCCCGTGCTGCCGATAATCGCTAACGTCTGCCCTGGTTGTACCGTAAGATTGATATTCTCTAAGGTTTTCTTCGCCGCGCCACGATAGCGGAAACTCACATCCTCAAAGACCAACGCGTGATCACTTACCGGCAGCGCCACATACTTTGCGTTCCACCCTCTGTCCGTTATGCTCAACGGCATATCCAGCACTTCATTGATCCGCTTGGCTGAAATCTGGCCGCGCGGAATCGCCAGGATCACCATAGTCGCCATGGAAAATCCCATCAGGATTTGCAGTGCATAGCTTATCGCACCCATGATTGTGCCAATTTCCATCGTTCCATTGGACACGCCGTTGGCGCCGATCCAGGCGATCAGAATTGTCGCAAAGCTCATCAGTATGGTAATGAGCGGTATGAATACGCTCATGATGGTTCCCGCTTCAATCCCAGCATTTTTTAACCCCTGTGATCACTTCATCCTCAGTATCAATCCCCAGATACGTTTCCATTTGCCCCGCAAAAGAAGCAGAGGGCAAATCCTCAGCTGTCGCGCTCGAGCGGACAGCAACAGGATAATGATTAAACTCCGCCAACGCCGTTTTAATGGCGTGTTCCACCTCGCAGGTGTTGCCCGCCAGATGCGCCCGGTATGCGTCGGTGGTAACGACAAACCCGTCGGGAACAGGCAATCCCGCCTGGATTAACTCGCCGAGATTCGCGCCTTTATCACCGGCAACCGAGCATGAATCTTTACTCAGTTCATTTAGTTTCTTTATATAGACACTCATTTTAATTTTTCCTCTCTATACCATGGCTTCAGTAATAACATCCCCGGCTCTTTTGCTAACCCTATCATATACCGGCAAAATAAACAGAGGTTAAACGGCATTTAAATTCAATGTAAACAGGATCAGCCAGCGCCGCCTCGCTCTTACTTTCTTACTTGTTTTCGCTGTCAGAGTCATCGTGATTTCTGCCAAAACCGGTTACCCACCACGGTGCATCGCGCATATCGAGACCGCCTGGCATACCGCCCATCATCCGGGGATCAAAGCGGCCGAACATTCCTCCGTCCCGGTTCGGACCGCCAAATCCGCCTCGCGCGATAAACTCCTCACGCAGATGCGCGTGCATTTGCGATATGCCATTGTCTTCCAGAGTTTTCTCTACATCAGCAATCACGCGTTTCAAATATCCAGCAAACTGCTCTTGTTCGTCCTCATTGAAGCCTTCAAATATACTGTCCTGATCTTCTTCGCTCAGATCAGGCGCGGCATTTTTTCCCTGCTCCGTGAGTTTGATATGCATCACACGTTTATCCTGTTCTGACGGCGTACGTTCAATATAGGAATTTTTCTCCAGTTTGGCGAGCAGTTCACTTAACGCCTGTTTGCTCATGCCCAGCAGGAAACCTAAATCTTTCTGACTCATCTCAGGCTGCATTTTCAACATGGCTAGAATGCGCCCCTGCCCGCGGTGCGGATTCCCCAGCGGCCCATGTTCTTTCCTCTGGCTAAAATGATAGAGATGCAAAAGTTCGGCCACCCGCATAAATAGCGCCATTAAGTTCGCTTTCTCATTTACTTGTTCATTTTTCTTGTCATTCATGGCAATTTCTCCCTTCTATACCATACGGTTTGTTAATTTGTCCATCTACTTGACTATATTATTATCTTACCCGGCTGATTTGTCAAGTACTTTATTAATTTGTCACAAAAAATTTTCCCCTCTTTGAGCCCTCGCAAAAGAGAGGAAAATCTCAGACGATGCGTTCAACGTTCAAGGCGCTCGATCTCACAAACGGTTACCGCCCTGCCCGCCACACTAAATCTGACGTCATATCCAGCGAACAGCATGCCGTATACCCTATGTGGATCTTCATGATAGGCCGGTCTGGGATCAAGCGCCAGGCTTTGTCTCAGGGCTTGTTGCTTGTCCTGCGGAAGCGCGCTCAACTGCTGCGCTGTGATGACCACGTCTAGCTTGTTGTCGGCAGGATCAGCAGCAAACCCGGCGCAGGCTCCCTCGATGCAGTCCGTATAGGGAATATATGGCTTGATATCATAGATCGGGCTGCCATCCATGAGATCCGCTCCGGTGACCGTGATCTGTGGTCCATGTTTTTTATCAAAGTTGATACCCATTAATTTGACCGCGGAAAGTCCGAGCTTGTTTGGCCGGAACGGGGAACGCGTAGCGAAAACACCAAGGCGTTGATTGCCGCCCATTCTCGGAGGGCGGACAGTGGGCGCCCATTCTGCGCCGGCATTTTCCGAGAAACCCCAAATCAGCCAAAGATGAGAATATTGTTCCAGGCCCCGCACGGCATCCTCGCTGCTGTACTCCGGCTCAAACCCGATGGTTGCTGAAGCATCCGGCGCTAAGCCACTCTGCCGGGGAATACCAAATTTGCCGCCGTAATCACTGCGGATATGGGCAATAGGTTGTAGCATATGATCCTCCTTGTCATCATAGTCAAAGTCTCTGGCGGCTAAATCAGCTCATCGTGTACTCTCCGGTGATTTCTCGCACGATGGCGGAAGCATCGATTTTAAGCTGACCACTACAATCCACGCGGCCGATCTCGCAGTTTTTTCCGATCGTTACATTCCGCCCGTTCACCACTTTGGCTCGCACGCCGCGTAAATCGACAGTCGTCGCTTCGATCAGATCGATCTGCGAAAAGCGGAAACCTGTCTTTTCGGTGATTTTGAATAATAGTTTGGTGAAGCCATTGCTCCAATAAGATTTAATCGTGACGTCATCACCAACGATTTCACGCGCGCTGATTTTGCCGTTGGCCTTGATGACATCGGCGGAGATTTCACCCTCAGTGGTCAGCACGCCATCGCAGACGATTTTGTCCGCTTCAAGTTTTCCCCCGTTGATCGTGACGACCCCGTCGATATCAATTGCGGTGACGCATACGTTCCCGTGAACCGTCAGGACACCGTCACAAGAAAAGTCCGTCGCGGCGATGCTGCCATGACAAGTACAGACGCCGTTGATCTTGAGCTGCTGCGTTTCCAGATCGCCTTCCACCGTACAGACGCCGTCAATATCCAAATCGTCGTACACCCCGCCCTTGATCGTGACGACCCCGTCAATTTTTCCCGAGCTCTGCTTACCGATTCCGCTGAATTCCATGATTTCGCCCTCCTACCGTTTGTTTGTTTCGCCAAACGCTTTGATCCGTTCGCGCACTGCTTTTTCTGACAATACCGCTAATGCTTTGACGTTGCCATCCGCCAATACCCTGCCGTCCTTCGTCAGCAGCATATAATGCTTACCATCGTTCGTCTCGAATACTATCGCTTGCGCAGAAGATTCACCGTCCCGGATCACCGCGCCGATCGCCTCCCTGATCAATCCTTCCAGCGCGCTGTCTTCCTCTCCCACCAGCTCTCTGCGGATTTCCTCCAACGACCACCCATCTTTCATGGCCAGAATCGCCTTGACGCGTTCCAGGATGCGCTCCCGCGGGAAGAAAGTTTCCTGTCCGGTGAACGAAGACCGTTTAACAAACCACTCTTCTGGAATCAACCCTTCCCGCTTCCAGCGATACAGTTGCCCGTAAGAAATGCCCGTCTCCGCTAAAAGCTCTTTCTTTGATATTTCCTCCATCTGTCCTTCCTCCGCAACAATGTTTTGTTATGTGTATAACATAACATTGTTGTGATCTGTTGTCAATACTTTTTTTCTCGTTCCATTAGATACCAGGGATTTCAAGTGTCTGGACAGTTAAGTCTAATTGACACGCGGTAATGCCCGTGTTCCTCACTCTTTTCAATAACGCCACTATACTTTTGGACGCAAACTTCGACATTCTTTAAGCCGTAGCCATGATGTTTCCCTGACTTTTTATGCCGGATTTCCCGGCATGGATTCTTAATTTCATAAAAAAGCATATCATTTCGCTGGACAAGCGTTGCGCTCACCTCCTAAGGTTCAGCCCTTCCCAAACTGTATATGTCCAATCTGGTACTATGGCTTCTGCTGACTTCTCACAGTTCGTTGTTACTACGGCTTCATACTCTGTTTTCACCGCCTTCAACCATTCGTCCATCGTTACCGGAAAAGCAGAATGGTTTCTGATTGCGGCGCTATACGTGAAAACATTCTCAAAGTACTGGTTTTCTACATTTTTTCTCTGCTGGAGCCGTGAAATGCTTCCGGTAGGCGATGTTTGTAACCATCCCGTGTCCGGCCTCATACCATGTGAATAGAGGGTTTCAAAAACATAGATGAACTCTCAAACATTATTAGACAGGAGATGGATACGATGTCAATGCCAACCATTACGATCGGGGATATCGATCTAAACCAAGCCATGAACAATGTGATCGCGTCTATTGCCCTAGAAGAGGCGGCGCTCTCTCATTTGCTCAATGCAGAAGGTGAGAAACTCCAAGCCGTTATCGGCATGGCCGATGTAAGCGTTGACCAGCTACGCGAAATCAACGCGACCATTGTGGAGATCATTTCAGGCATTGCTGCCATTGAGGAAAGCCTGCAAGCCAAACTGAACGCCTTACTGCCGCCCGTTAACACGCTCGATGAACTGGCCGCCATAAGTCCCAACATCGCTTTCGGCATAGGACCCGCCAGGGCAGCGACGCTAGATTTCCGTAAAAACCTTTTTTCTGTCGGAACCGCGATTTCCCATGTGGATAATTCGACGAACATCCTGATCCACCAAGCCGGAACGTATCAAATTGTTTACCAGGTATTCGTAGACAACCCTGCTCACACTTCCGGAGCCGCCGTAAGTATGGACATCGGACTATCCGGAACAAAGTCAGGTACACTGGCGTCGTCTTCCGCTACAGTGACCGGCGAAATGTTAGTTAATAGCATTGAGGCGTCATTGCCCGAAGGCGAGGTTCTGTCTATGGAGGCAAGCGGCCCGGGTACCTCGGAAGTCATCGGCGTTGCGCCCGCAATTTATATCAAGAAAATTTCGTAGCTGTAAAATATGAAAAATCAACCATTTGTCAAAGCCAGCCATACCAACAGACTTCACCGTCCATGTATCCCTCCCACCTGCGCTATAGGCTATCCTGCTATAGGGATCTATAAGACGACTTGTAAAAAACGCCATCCACCCAAGGATACGCTTCGCAAGGGCTGTATCAACATTATTGCCAGTATTGCTATGACGGAAACTTCTATCGCGCATATTCTGAACGCGGAAGGAGAAAAAATCCAAAAAATGCTTGAACTCTCCTCCTGCTCTCATGATATTTTCAGGCTTAACGAGAGCGTAAACCACGTCGTTACCCAGCTGACCCAATTGGAGCAAACACTTTGCGCCAAGCTGGAAATGGCCCGCGAACTGCTCTGCTATACCCAGGCTCATGAGCCTGAGGGAAACGTATAACGCAGCGTTGGTGATGGGCAAAGCAAAACCGGCTGTTGGGACTTCACCCCGGCAGCCGGTAAGCGAAATTCCAGCGGTATACATCATAGTGTCGTTGTCGCTGTCATACGCATCAAGCGTAAAACCGCTTGATTTAAAATGTACACTTACATAGACTGTCTTTTTGCATGGCGCGGAGCCTTCGATGGGAGGCCTCGCGCTGCTATTTTTTGCACTTTTTCCATATTTTTAATGCTTTTTCATCGTAAAAGAACCCGCTTTGTTTACTATGTAGCGCGACAAGCGGCTTAAATAAAAAACAGATGAATCCTGCCTGACTTGTCGATACTATAAGTTGAAAGGGGGAGATGTTTTGCAACGCTTCCAGCTGAGATTACGAGCCCGTTTAATTTTATTCTTTTTATTGATCGCCACCGTTGGCGTGGCTTTAGTAAGTTTAACCGTTTTAAATTTATATACGCGAGATATGCGGCAGTCCTTGGGAGAACGGATCCAATCGATCGCTCAAACAGCGGCTGCCTACATCGATCCTGAGCCGTTGAGCGCTTTGCAGCCAGGCGACGAAAACACGGCGGCCTATAAGAAAATCCGGGAGCAATTGCAAGAGGTTTGTGAAAAAAATCAGGTGACTTATCTATATACCGTCTTTAAACAAGCCAACGGCGCGGTTTACTTCGGCGTTGACAGCGATCCGGAAGATCCCGCCAAAATCGGTGATGAAGCCTTTATTACCGAGCCGATGAAAAACTCTTTTACCGGTCAAGCCGCTTACGCTACGGAATTTTACACCGATGAGTATGGAACCTTTCTGCCAGCGGCCGCGCCGATCCTCGCTGCCTCCGGTCAAATCGTCGCTGTTTTAGCGATCGATTATTCCGCTGAAAAAGTGCTCCATATGGAAAAGGTACTAAAACTGAGAATGCTGCTGGCGGCAATAATTGCTGAAATACTGGCGCTATTGATCGCTTTGCTCTTAGCGCGCAACATCGTCCGTCCCATCCGGACGCTGGGAGAGGTGTTAGAGGATATGGCCGACAGCGAAGGGGATCTGGCCCGCCGTCTGGATGAGTCACGCGCCGATGAAATCGGCGACTTGAGCCGTAAAACCAATCAAATGCTGAACGCTATCCATCAAATGATCGTAGACATCCGCGGCATGGTTGACCAGCTACAGAAGATGGCCGTCCAGTTCCGGCAGTCCACAGAGAAGAGTAATGATCACGTAACTCAGATCATCGCCGCCTTTGAAAACGTAGCCCGGGGGGCGGAACAGCAAGCCGGCGGTACTGAATCGGTCACGGCGAAAGCGGATCAGATCATGCGGCATTTGACTGAATTACGCCAGGCGTTCAGCGATGTATCGGAGAAATCAGAGGATTCTCTCCGCCATGTTCAGGAGGGGACGATGGATTTGGAACGGATGACCCGCCAAACTTATCAGGTTTCAAACGACATCCGGCAAACGATGGAAAAAGTCCATCGTTTGGCCCAGCAGGCAACGCAGGTAGAAGGCATCATCACGACCATCAACTCCATCGCCGAACAAACGAATTTACTAGCCTTAAACGCCTCTATCGAAGCCGCTCGAGCCGGTGAATCCGGGAAAGGCTTTGCCGTTGTCGCCAACGAGGTCAGCAATCTGGCCACTCAATCAAAGTCTTCTGTACAAGAAATCGGACATCTATTACAGGAAATACGCAAGTTAACCGAGGATCTAAAAGTCTCCATGGATGGAAATTGGCAATTGGTCCAAGAAAGCACGCCGCTGGCGCAATCGGTAGACGACTCGTTTTCTAAGATCGCGGCTTCCATGACAGGTACAAGGCAAGAAGTGAAAGCCGTAGAACCTGCCTTGCAGCTACTTTCCAGCTCCGGCGCAGACATCTTTGCCGCCGCCGGCAGTATTCATGAAATTGCCAGGGAAAACGCTTCCGTTGCCGAAGAAGCGGCCGCCTCCAGCGACGAATCGCTGCGCAGCTTCCGGCAAATGGTGTCAGTGACGCAAGAATTGGAAAATGTTACCGATGCTTTGCACCGTCTGGTGGGCAAATTTTCGCTGTAGACAGTCGTTTCAATCCACCTCTTTGTGTTACTGGTAAAGTAAAGTCACCCGGTTTTGGCAAAAAAGAATCACCCAGCGAAAGACCTCCGAAGTATAATATTTGTCAGGAAAAGGGACAAAAGACAAACACGGAGGCGGAAAG
>JAITOV010000051.1 GCA_031289735.1 Peptococcaceae bacterium | reverse complement strand
ACGTGACCGATGGTACCGACATTGACGTGTGGTTTTGTCCGTTCAAATTTTTGTTTTGCCATGATTCCATTCACTCCTTTTAAAACCATTAAATTTTTAGTGATTATGTGATACTGTGTTTGATGCGCTGTTTGTTAAACGATGATAGGCTAGCGTCCCAGTCTTTTCTCTACGATGCCTTCCGCGATATTCTTCGGTACTTCTTCGTAGCGGGCAAACAACATGACATAGACCCCACGCCCTTGCGTACGTGAACGCAATTCCGTCGCATAGCCAAACATCTCAGCGAGCGGAATATAGGCGCGAATCACTTGAGCGCCGGATCTGGCCTCCATCCCTTCGATCTGACCGCGGCGGGCATTCATATCACCCATGACATCGCCCATATACTCTTCCGGTACCGTCACTTCAACCAGCATGACCGGTTCCAGAATCACCGGATTCGCTTTGGCCGCGCCTGCTTTAAAAGCCATGGATCCAGCAATTTTGAAGGCCATCTCCGACGAATCCACGTCATGATACGATCCGTCATATACGGTCGCGCGCAGATCCAGCACCGGATAACCGGCGACAATACCGTTTTGCAATGCTTCTTCGATTCCGGCGCCGATCGGCGAGATGTATTCCCGGGGAATCACGCCGCCGACGATTTTATTGACAAATTCAAATCCACTTCCAGGGTCCAGCGGTTCAAGCTCCACCCAACAATGTCCGTATTGACCACGCCCTCCGGATTGCCGGACGAATTTGCCCTCTGCTTTCACCGTTTTGCGAATCGTCTCTTTATAAGCGACTTGCGGACGTCCGACATTACAATCGACTTTAAATTCACGCTGCAAGCGATCGACAATAATCTCCAGATGAAGTTCGCCCATCCCGGAAATAATCGTCTGTCCTGTCTCTTCATCCGTACGCATTTTGAAGGTCGGATCTTCTTCCGCTAAACGGTTGAGAGCCCCGCCTAGTTTATCCTGGTCGGCTTTCGTCTTTGGTTCGATCGCCACATGAATCACCGGTTCCGGAAACTGCATGGCTTCCAGGATAATCTGTTGCTTTTCATCGCACAATGTATCTCCGGTCGAGGTTTCCTTCATCCCGACCAGCGCGGCGATATCGCCCGCCTGCACTTCCTGAACCTCTTCGCGATGGTTCGCGTGCATGAGCAAAATCCGTCCGACCCGCTCCCGCTTATTCTTGGTAGAATTAAAAATATAGGAACCTACGTTCAGCACACCTGAGTATACCCGAAAGAAGACCAATTTACCCACATGCGGGTCAGCCATGATTTTAAAGGCCAACGCGGCAAACGGCTGACTGTCCTGAGATTCACGCCAATCTTCTTCTCCCGTGCCCGGCGTAATCCCTTTGATCGCCGGTACGTCCAAAGGAGACGGCAGATAATCTACCACCGCGTCCAGCAAGGGCTGTACTCCTTTATTTTTAAAAGAAGAACCGCAAACTACCGGAATAAAGCTTAACGCGATCGTCCCTTGACGAATCCCCTGCTTAATCTCTTGTTCTGTCAACGCTTCGCCTTCCAGATATTTCATCATGAGGTCTTCATCTGTTTCGGCGACTGCTTCCACCAGTTTCTCATGGTACTCGCGCGCCAGATCGGCTAAATCTTCGGGAATATCAGTAATATCGCTGGTCGTACCCAAATCGTCTGCATAAACAACAGCTTTCATCGTTACCAAGTCAATGATACCCTTGAAAGCGCTTTCCGCCCCCATCGGTAGCTGAATCGGTACCGGATTCGCGCCCAACCGTTCGGCAATCATCGAGATTCCACGGAAATAATCGGCGCCTACGCGATCCATCTTATTAATATACGCGATCCTCGGTACGCCATATTTATCGGCTTGGCGCCAGACAGTCTCTGATTGCGGTTCCACACCGCCTACCGAGCAAAAGACAGCCACCGCTCCGTCTAATACGCGCAAAGAACGTTCTACTTCTACGGTAAAGTCCACATGTCCTGGTGTATCTATAATATTGATGCGGTGATCATGCCAATGACACGTTGTCGCAGCCGAGGTAATCGTAATCCCACGTTCCTGTTCCTGGATCATCCAATCCATCGTCGCCGCGCCGTCATGGACTTCCCCAATCTTGTGCAGGCGTCCGGAATAGAAGAGGATACGCTCAGTCGTCGTTGTTTTTCCTGCGTCAATATGCGCCATGATCCCGATATTTCTGGTTCTCTCTAATGGAAATTGCCTTGCCACTGATACTCCTCCTTTCTTCCGGGATAAAAATCTTGATCACAATCATCATTACCAACGATAATGGGCAAACGCTCTGTTCGCTTCAGCCATCTTATGCGTATCTTCCCGCTTTTTGACTGACGCGCCCGCATTATTCGCCGCATCCATTAATTCACCGGCAATTTTTTCTCTCATCGTCTTATCACTGCGTTTACGCGAGTAACTGACTAACCAACGCAAACCCAAGGTCTGGCGACGCTCCGTCCGTACTTCGATCGGTACCTGATAGTTGGCGCCTCCGACCCGGCGAGCTTTCACTTCCAATACCGGCATGACATTCTTTAACGCTGTCTCAAATACCTCCAGCGGGTCTTTTCCGGTCTTTTCGCGGATGATATCAAAGGCTCCGTAACAAATCGATTCCGCTACGCCTTTTTTCCCATCCAGCATGATCTGATTGATAAATTTCGTCACAATCCTATTTTTATAAATAGGATCCGGCAAGATCTCTCTTTTGGCAATATAACCTTTACGCGGCAAATCTATCCCCCCTTTTCTTTAGGATCGCCGCAACCGGCTTACTTTTTAGCGCCCTTTGGCCGTTTAGCGCCATATTTGGACCGGGCTTGCATTCTATTGGCTACACCGGTCGTATCCAATGCGCCACGCACGATATGATAGCGAACCCCCGGAATATCCTTCACACGTCCTCCGCGTACAAGCACTACGGAATGCTCTTGCAGATTATGTCCGACACCCGGAATATATGATGTGACTTCAGTTAAATTCGTTAACCGTACACGAGCCACCTTGCGCAAGGCTGAATTGGGTTTTTTCGGCGTCGTCGTATATACCCTCGTGCAAACTCCGCGCTTCTGCGGTGAGCCGCCGGAAGAAAACTGCTTACGCTGTAGAGAATTATATCCCCATTGCAGAGCCGGTGCTGTGGATTTTTTCGTCACTTTGTCGCGACCATGGCGAATCAACTGGCTGATCGTCGGCATATTTACACCTCCTTGTCTTTAAGTAATATACACAATAGGATTGCTTGCCACAGCATACAGCAAGCAATCCCAAAGCTCACGTGTCAGATTGCATCCCGTTGTCAGGATCTACTGGATCTTTCAGAATCGCTATGGTTGCCGCGCCTACCTCAATCTTACAGGCGAGACCCAGTTCCTTCATGGTCGGAACTTGCTCGATCTCTATCTGATACGTCTGGCACAGCCCTATCACCGATAAAAGGATATGCGGTTCCGCATCCATCGCGATATAGACCTTCTCAATCTGCTCATGCTCTCTTTCTAAAGCACGCTGCGTTTGTTTTAAACCAATCACTTTCCGCGGCGCGTGTTTTAGGGTCTCATCAAGCATTCTCTGCTTTCCCCTTTCAAATCACACTGTAATATTTTAGCACTGTGTAATATCTGTGTCAATCTTATTTCGTTCCTTCTTCGATAACGGCGACCGGGGCGACCGGGGCGACCGGCTCGTCAGAAGAAATCGTGACATTGCGATAGCGGTTCATGCCGGTCCCCGCCGGGATCAGTTTACCGATGATTACATTTTCCTTCAAACCAAGCAGTGGATCGACCTTTCCTTTGATCGCCGCTTCCGTCAATACCCGCGTTGTTTCCTGGAACGAGGCGGCGGAAAGGAAGGAATCCGTCGCTAGGGAAGCTTTCGTGATCCCCAACAGAACCGGCCGGGCCACAGCCGGTTCTCCACCGGCGATCACGGCTTTGAGATTCTCTTCTTCAAAATCAAAGACATCGATCAAGCCTCCTGGCAATAAGCTGGTGTCGCCGGAATCTTCCACCTTGACCTTACGCAGCATTTGCCGCACCATCACTTCAATATGCTTATCATTGATATCAACGCCCTGTAAGCGGTAAACCCGTTGCACCTCACTCAATAAGTAGGCCTGTACACCACGCATACCCTTCACTTTCAGCATATCGTGCGGATTGATGCTTCCTTCTGTCAGTTCGTCGCCTGCTTCAACATATTGTCCCTCAGCGACCCGGAGGCGAGAACCAAAGGGAATCGCGTAGGACATCCGCTCATCCTGATCAGAGATGATCTCAATCTCCCGGCGTCCTTTGACTTCGCGCATATTGGCCTGTCCGGAGATCTCCGCAATGACCGCCTGCCCTTTCGGTTTACGCGCTTCGAAGAGTTCCTCGACCCTCGGCAACCCTTGGGTAATATCATCTCCCGCCACGCCCCCGGTATGGAATGTGCGCATGGTTAACTGCGTTCCGGGTTCACCGATCGATTGAGCGGCGATAATGCCTACGGCTTCGCCCATTTCTACCGGCCGTCCTGTCGCCAGGTTACGCCCATAGCACTTGCGGCATACGCCATAACGCGTCTTGCAGGTCAGCACCGAACGGATCTTGACCGAAGTATGATGCTTGGCGATCTCTGTCGCCTGTTCTTCCGAGATCTCCTGATCCGGCGTAGCAATCGGTTCTTCGTTTTCCCGTCCAGGCACGTATAACGGTTCTAAGAGGAAACGTCCCACTAAACGTTCTTCCAACGGCTCGATAATTTCCGGTCCGTCTTTAACGTCCTCTACGGTAATCCCTGCTGTCGTGCCGCAATCTTCAGCCCGGACGATCACATCCTGTGACACATCCACTAAGCGGCGGGTCAGATAACCGGAGTCCGCCGTACGCAGCGCGGTGTCCGCCAATCCTTTGCGCGCCCCGTGCGAAGAGATGAAGTACTCCAATACGGTAAGTCCCTCGCGGAAATTCGCCTTGATCGGCAACTCAATCGTCCGGCCGGACGGGTCCGCCATCAAACCGCGCATCCCGGCTAACTGACGCAGCTGCTGAATGTTACCGCGCGCGCCTGACGTCGCCATCATATAGACCGGATTAAAACGATCCAGCGTATCCATCAAACTCTTGGTGACTTTATCCGTCGCCTTGGTCCACGTATCAATAACCAGATTATAGCGTTCTTCATCCGTGATCAGTCCACGACGGAACTGCATTTCTGTCTTG
The DNA here is from genome assembly GCA_031289735.1 of Peptococcaceae bacterium. Classification (GTDB taxonomy): domain Bacteria; phylum Bacillota; class Desulfitobacteriia; order Desulfitobacteriales; family Desulfitobacteriaceae; genus JAITOS01. The sequence goes on along the minus strand of JAITOV010000051.1, from coordinate 2,389 downwards.
GCGACGGTCGCGTCGGCTTCCTCCAGAATCGGTTTCTTCGCTTCCGGAATCACAATATCCGCCAAACTGACCGTCATACCCGCCCGCGTCGAATATTTAAAACCTAAGCTCTTAATGCCATCCAGCAAGGCGGCTGTTTTGCCATAACCACCGAACCGGTAGGTCTTCGCGACAATATCTCCCAGAACCTTTTTCCCGGCTACTTCATTGATATAGCCCACTTCCTCCGGTATGACCGAATTAAAGATCAAACGTCCTGTTGTCGTTTCGAGCATTTTGCCATCTTTGCGCACTTTGATCCGCGCCTGCAGGTGTACGACTTTAGAATCATACGCCAGGATCGCTTCATCTTCATCTTTAAATATCTTTCCTTCGCCCAAAGCGCCGGGACGTTCCATCGTTAGATAGTAAGATCCCAGCACCATATCTTGGGTCGGCGAGGTGACCGGCCGGCCATCTTTTGGATTCAATATATTATGCGCCGAAAGCATCAGCAAACGCGCTTCGGCCTGAGCTTCCGCCGAGAGGGGCAGGTGAATTGCCATTTGGTCGCCGTCAAAATCTGCATTATACGCCGTACAGACCAGCGGATGAATTTGCAGGGCTTTCCCTTCGACCAACACCGGTTCAAAAGCCTGAATACCTAAACGATGCAGCGTCGGAGCACGGTTTAACAACACCGGATGCTCGGCAATCACTTCTTCCAGTACATCCCATACTTCCGGCCGGACCCGTTCCACCATACGTTTAGCGCTCTTGATATTATGCGAATACCCCTCATTGACCAGTTTCTTCATCACAAACGGTTTAAATAATTCGATCGCCATGTCTTTCGGTAAACCGCACTGATGCAATTTCAGATTTGGACCGACGACGATGACCGAACGCCCGGAATAATCGACGCGCTTACCCAGCAGATTCTGCCGGAAACGGCCTTGTTTGCCTTTCAGCATATCGCTCAGTGATTTCAGCGGGCGATTACCAGGGCCGGTTACCGGACGTCCCCTGCGGCCGTTGTCGATCAAGGCGTCTACAGCTTCTTGCAACATCCGCTTTTCGTTGCGCACGATGATATCCGGCGCACCCAGGGTTAACAGCCGGTTGAGCCGGTTATTACGATTGATCACCCGTCTGTACAGATCGTTGAGATCCGAAGTAGCAAACCGTCCGCCGTCCAACTGCACCATCGGGCGCAGTTCCGGGGGAATCACCGGAATCACGTCCAAAATCATCCACTCCGGACGGTTCCCGGATTGTTTAAACGCCTCCACAACCTCCAAACGCCGTATCGCCCGGACTTTGCGCTGCCCGGTAACTTCGCGCAGTTCTGTGCGTAATTCTTCATTGAGCTTGTCCAGATCCATCTCTTCGAGCAGCACGCGAATGGCTTCCGCGCCCATATCCGCTTGGAATGTATCTCCATACTTGTCCCTGGCTTCACGATATTCTATCTCCGTCAGCAATTGTTTCTTGGCTAACGACGTATCTCCCGGATTCGTCACGAGATAGGAGACAAAATACAAAACTTTTTCCATCGAGCGCGGCGACATATCCAACAACAGGCCCATCCGGCTGGGGATCCCCTTGAAATACCAAATATGCGATACCGGCGCCGCCAGTTCGATATGGCCCATCCGTTCCCGGCGCACTTTCGAGCGGGTAACCTCAACACCACAGCGATCGCAAATAATCCCCTTATAACGCACCCGTTTATATTTTCCACAATGACATTCCCAGTCTCTCGTGGGACCAAAGATCGTCTCGCAGAACAGTCCTTCCCGTTCCGGTTTCAAGGTCCGATAATTAATCGTTTCCGGTTTTTTGACCTCTCCAAAGGACCATTCCCGGATCATATCCGGTGAAGCTATGCCTATTCGCATACGGTCGAAATTATTTACATCCAGCAAGCCGTTCGCTCCTTTCGCCCAGACACATAATTAATCGAGGACTTCGAATTCCAAATCCGCTTCTTCAGGTTCGCCATCTTCTTCTACGTACAGAGCTTCTTCCTCATCAAAATCGTCTGCAAATTCTTCGTCCGTCTCTCTGCCGCGTTCTTCGGTGATAGGCGCTTCCTCGTGCATGTCAATCCCCAGTTCCTTGGCTGTTTCGGTAATGTCTTCATCCACTTCGCGGATCTGGATCTCCATATCGTCATCAGAAAGCACGCGCACGTCCAAACCTAAGCTCTGCAATTCCTTAATCAGTACCTTAAACGATTCAGGCACGCCCGGCTCCGGTATGTTTTCTCCTTTGACAATGGCTTCGTATGTCTTCACCCGGCCTACGACGTCGTCCGACTTCACGGTCAAAATTTCTTGTAAGGTATACGCGGCTCCGTAGGCTTCCAAGGCCCACACTTCCATCTCGCCGAAGCGCTGACCGCCGA
>JAITOV010000056.1 GCA_031289735.1 Peptococcaceae bacterium | reverse complement strand
GATCAGCAGATTCAAGAGGCTCTGGACAGAGGTTTGGTGCAGGAAGTTGTGAGTAAGCCTTTTGATATTCATGTTCTCACCAAAAAAATTGAAGGATTGATTCAATAGATGAAAGAACTGTCGGAAAAGGATTGCGAGGAATGCCAGGATTTTTTTGCGCCAAGGAGCAAGATCCTGGCGGCATATGTATTTGAAGCGTCGCCGGCGGAATTCAGTGTGCTGGAAGCGGCAGGCAATATCGCCGTACTGTTCGCTGAGCCTATGACTGCGCGGGAAGAGGACGCGTTACAGGATGAGGTTCAGGTGTTTTTCGCGCCATGGGAGCTCGCCTGCGTTCATCTGCGCGCGCTTCCGCTGGTCCTGCAATACCGGGTGATCGCAGCGGGTGTTCTGCTCTGGGCGTCAGATGACGTAGCTTACACGGACTTCGTGGAGCAGGTCTTACTGGCCTATGGCGCGTATCGCTCGAAAGTAAGCGCTTTCATCGAGGATTGTCAGCAGACTTGGCAGAGCGCTGTGGATCCGAAAGAAGAGGATGGATAAATTATGCTTGACTGTAATTTTAGCAAGAATTATAATGAGTACATTGTCTAATTCGTTAACTTAGTTAATTAACGATCGGTGCAGGAGTTACATAAGGAGGAACCATGACAGATTCAATTGAGCAAGTGAAAAAACGAGCAATACCGAAGACAGTCCGTATTGCGATCATCGTCGTAGTGATTCTGGCGCTGGCGGGCGTGGGTATCCGCTGGTATATCCAGTTAAGTACGACTGTGAAAACGGATAACGCGAAAATTTCCGCGGATTTGGTGAGTATCAGCGCTGAAGTCTCCGGGAGGTTGACGGAAGTGCTGCTGAACGAAGGAGACAGTGTAGAGCAGGGGCAGGAATTGGCCACACTGGATGATACACAATACCGTATCAGTCTAGCGCAGGCGGAAGCTGCCTGGGAACTCAGCAAAATTAACGTGCTGAAACTGCCGAAAGATTTGGAAACAGCGCGGACTGCGGTATCGAAGGCGGAGAGCGCTTTGGTCGCTGCGAATGCTCAGGCGAATATTAAGCAATTGGCGATGGAAGACAGTAAGCGGGCCTTCGATAATTATACGGCCTTATATCAACAGGGCGCGATTTCTAAGGATACGCTGGATAACGCTAATTCGAAATATCTCGCGGCGCTACAGGATTTGGATACGGCGAATGCGAATGTATACGCGGCTCAAGATGCGGTGACGGCAGCGCAGACGGACTTGAATACCCTGAATCAGACAGGCGAGGGTAGCTACGACGCCCAGGAGAAGCAGGCAAAATCAGCCTACGATAACGCTCAGTTGGCCTTGTCGCGGACCAGCATCCAATCTCCGATCAGTGGCAATGTGATCAAGGTAGCTGCTTTGACCGGGCAGAATGTGAGTGCGGGTACTTCTTTGTTTACGATCGTTAATCCGGAGCAGGTCTGGGTGATGGCGAATATTGAGGAGAAGAAAGTCGGCAGAATTCTAGTGGGTGACGCGGTCAGCGTGGTGGTCGACGCCTACCCGCATACCGTATTTTCCGGTGAAGTGGTCGAGATCGGCGGAGCGACGCAATCCAGTTTTTCGATCTTACCGACGGAAAATACTTCGGGTAATTACACGAAAGTGGCGCAGCGTTTCCCGGTAAAAATCAGCGTAGTTCAACAAGAGGGCAAACTGAAGCCGGGTATGTCAGCGGTGGTGACGATCAAAACGAAACGCGGCTAGGGAGATATGATGACAAGCGCTGAGCGGGATGAGAAAATTCAATGGGCGGCAACTTCCGTGATCATTATGGCGACATTCATGCAGGCGTTGACGGGCAGTATCATCAATGTAGCGCTTTCGAAGCTGATGGCTGTCTTTGGCGCCAGTTCCAATGATATTCAATGGGTGTTGACCGCGTATATGCTGACGCAGGGGATCGTGATCGCTTTAGCCGGATATTTCGGCGAAAAGTATGGCTATAAGAAGACTTTTATCACCGCGCTGATCTTATTTACGCTGGGTTCCTTTCTCTGTGGTGCTTCCTTGAAGTTTAATATGTTGATTTTCAGCCGCGTAGTGCAGGGTATCGGAGCTGGCATCATCATGCCGCTAGGAATGGCGATGTGTTTCCGCATCAATCCGATCTCCAAAATCGGCGTAGTGCTCGGAGTCTGGGGTATTTCCTCCATGGCCTCGATGGCGATCGGCCCTTCTCTGGGAGGATATCTGATCGAAGTAGCCAGTTGGCGCATCCTCTTTTTTCTGAATGTGCCCATTGGTTTCGTGGCCATATTTATGGGTTTTACTTTACTGCCCTCCATGGAAGGGAAAAAAACACAAAATCTGGATATTATGGGGATCGTGACGATCTGCCTCGGTTTGTTCTGCCTGATCTTCGCTTTAAGTAAAGGCAATCAGTGGGGTTGGAACGACCCGCGCATTGTGATCATGTTGGTGGCCGGAGCGATCACCCTGACGATCGCGGTTCTGCATGAGATCCATTGTCCCGAACCGGTACTCGATATGCGTCTATTTAAGAATCGGATTTTTACTCTGTCAACGATGATCTCATCTCTGGTGCAGGTGGCGATGATCGTGGTGATCTATCTTTTCCCGCTGTTTATGCAAAGCGTCTTGGGGCAGACGGCGATGCAAACGGGCTTGGTCTTGTTGCCGTCGGCGATCTGTACGGCGATTTGCATGCCGGTCAGCGGCAAGTTATTTGATAAGTATGGCGCGCGCAATCTGATTCTGGTGGGTATGGTCATTATGGCCGTCGCGTCCTATGCGATGAAGGATTTTAACGCTTCGACCTCTTTTGTCTATATGATGATTTGGCTGAGCATCCGGGGGATTGGCATCGGTTTAGCTCTGTCCCCGGCGATTAACGTGGGTATGGTCAGGATCCCGAAGGAGTCGACGGGGACGGCTTCTTCCTTGGGTAATGTCATTCGCAGTGTTATGGGAACCTTCAGTATTGCGCTGATGACCAATCTGATGCAGACGCGCAATGCTTTCCATTATGCGGATTTAGCGCAGAGTATTACCCTGAATAATCCGGCTGGAAGTGATCTGCTGGCGGCTATGCAGGGGCTGGGCGCCAGCGTTGGTCTGGGAGCGAGCGGGAGTCAGGCGCTCAGTCTGTCTATGCTCTATCAATTAGTAGCGCGGCAGGCTATGGTCATGGCGATATCCGACTGCTTCATTATCGGAGCGGTGCTCTGCGTCGTGGCGTTTGGCGTAACGTTGTTGTTGCGGGAGCGACATGGGTAGCGCTGAGTGAAAAATGAATATTGCATGAGGACACAGGGGCGTGACGGTCTCTGTGTTTTTGGCGTTTGGGCTGGTTTCCCGCCTGGACAGGGCCATTACGCTGGTAAAAAAATCTGCGCCAAAGAATAAAGCGGGAGAAATTATAGATAATAAGGAGTGAACGCGCGAACGCTGAATGAAGAAGGAGCCTGGTCTATGCGGCAATATTTAAAGAAACTATTACATATGAAGACCCTGCAACAACAGAACGAAGCCGCGAATCGCTCGGTTGAACGGCAGGGGCAATCCGGGGAGACAGCGACGGAGACCTTGACTGAAGATCTGAATGATAATCTAAACAAATGCAAGCTATTGTTAGGCAAAGATAGTTGTGACGTCATCTCTCGCGAGCTCGTTTCCGGCGGCAGGTATAAATTCCGCTGCGTGGTGCTCTATCTGAATAGTATGGCGGATACAGAGACGATCAATCAGCATATTATCAAACCGCTGCTCTATGAACGTCCGGCGGTGCGCGAGCGGGAAGCGGATACGGCGCATCGTTTCGCCTGGATCAAAACAGAAATGCTTTCGGTGGGATTTATGCAGGAGATATCTACCTTGGATGAAGTGGCCGAACAATTCCTGCAAGGCAACACGATCCTTCTGATCGAAGGTTCGGTTAAAGCCTTGGCGCTGAAGAGCGACGGCTGGGAGAAACGGGCGATTCAAGAGCCGACTTCGGAAATCGTGATTCGCGGGTCACGTGAGGGTTTTGTCGAAAGTCTGGCGATCAATATCTCACTGCTGAGACGCATTATCCGGCATCCTTCGTTTCGTATAGAAACGACGCGCATTGGTGATTACACCAAGACCCTCGTCGGTGTCGCCTACATCGATGGCATCGTGAATCCCGAACTCATCGAAGAGATCCGGAGGCGTTTGGGACAGATCAAGATTGATGGGATTTTGGAGTCCGGCTATATCGAGCAGTTGATCGAAGACGATCCGCTCTCCCCATTTCCTACACTGAATAACTCCGAACGGCCTGATGTCGTGGCGGCTAAACTTCTGGAAGGAAGAGCGGCGATCATTATCGATGGAACACCCTTTGTCCTGACCGCGCCTCAGCTCTTTATCGAAGGGTTTCAGAGCCCGGATGATTATTATTTGCGCCCGTACTATGCGAGTATCGTCCGCCTGATTCGTTTTCTGAGTTTTATCATTACGATTAATATACCGGCGATCTATGTAGCCTTAATGAGTTTTCACCAGGAAATCATCCCGACTTCACTGCTGATCTCGATTGCCGAAGCGAATGAAGGGACACCTTTTAATTCCTTCGTGGACGCGCTGAGTATTGGGATCATCTTCGAGATGATCCGTGAGGCCGGCCTGCGTTTGCCACGGGCTATCGGGCAGACCATCAGTATTGTGGGAGCATTGGTCGTCGGTCAAACAGCTGTGTCCGCCGGATTGATCGGGGCGCCTGTCGTCATTATGATGGCGATTACGAGTATCTGTTCGTTTGTGGTCGTGGGGATGAATGACGCCAGCGCAATGCTGCGTATCCTGACCCTCTTGCTGGCGAGCGTTTTTGGCGGGTATGGCGTGGTCTGCGCCTACCTGTTAATGCTGATCCATTTAGCCTCTTTGCGCTCGTTCGGGACGCCGTACCTTGCTCCTTTCGTACCGTGGAGTGGACAAGGATTGAAAGACAGTTTCATCCGCAGTCCTTTGAGAGCGATGTGGCAGCGGCCGGAAACCATCGCGCGGCAGAATTTGCGCAGGATGTCGCCGGATCAGGGAGGCAAGAATGATCAAACATAATCAATATCTAAAATTTTTTATTGCCCTGCTGAGCGCGGCGTTGCTGCTGAGCGGGTGTTGGGATCAGCGGGAATTGGATACCCTGGCGATCGTTATGGCGATTGCTATTGATAAGGGGAAAGAGGCGCCACTGCGTGTGAGCGTTCAGGTACTGCGGCCGACTAAGAAGACCCAGGAAGGGCCAGGAGAAGGACATGGCAGCGCTATCATATTTGGCGCCGAGGGCAAAACTTTGGTGGAGTGCATCAGCAAATCCGGGCAAAAAATCAGCAGGGGGCTCTTCTTTCCGCATAACAATGTGATTATCTATAGTCAGAGCATTGCCCAAGAAGGGGTGCGCAAATATTATGATTACTTCCTGCGCAATAAAGAAAACCGTGGCCTGGTCTACATCGTGGTCGCGCGCAACCGGGCAGAGGAGATCTTCCAAGAGGAGCCTTCGTACGGGGAAATACTGGGTTGGGATCTGCGGATGTTTATGTTCAATCAAAAGAATACCCGTTACCAACCGACGAATGTGCATGAATTTTTGGATCGTTTGTTGAGTGAAAGCAAGGGATCGCTGATCCCGATCGTGGACAAGGATCCGGATAATCCGGAAGGGATCGATATCGTCGGGATGGCGGTTTTTCAAGACGACCAGATGGTGGGGGAACTAAAAATGTCCGAGTATTACGGCTGGCTATTGGCGGCCGGCAAGATGCAACAATCCTTGCAAGACGCGCCCAACCCGGATGGAGCGGGTGATGTCGGTTTGGATATCATGCGCAAGGATAGCAAAATCATACCGGAGATCGTCGATGGCCTGATTAAAGTGACCATTGATATCAACGTTGATTCGCGCGTCATCTCGGACGAAGCGCAGCTGGATCTGTCCGTGCCGCAGATCGTCGAAGCACTGGAACGCTCTCAAGCGCAGGTGATCCGGGAAGCGGTCTTGACCGCCTGGCAAAAAGAGGTGGAGTTCAAAGTGGATTTCTTTCAAATTGCCGATGAACTGCATCGTCGCCATCCGCGCGAATGGCAGCAGATCAAAGGGAAGTGGAATGAACTGTTACCGCGGATTCAATTGGATGTCCAGGTGCATAACAGGATCATCGGCTCCGGGATGCTCCTGAAGCCGCCGGTCAGAAAGTGAGCAATATGGAATTAGAAAAAGGGAAAATATCCTATCTGCAATTTGTTTTCATGATCGTCGGACTGGTCGGTACGCAGCTGTTTATGGGCATCGTAGTCGCCTTTACCAGACAGAGTTCTTGGCTGGCGGTAGTGATCGCGACGCTGGCCTCTCTGCTGATGGTCTGGCTTTTTATCGCCTTATGTAAGCATTATCCGGGCAAGACCTTGATTGAATTCAATGATCTCGCGTTTGGACCTTATTTGGGGAAGGCTGTGTCCGTCTTATATATCATTTTCATTTTTCACCTATTGGCGAGTCAGACGCGTGACTATGCGGAATTCTATAGAATTTTGCTGATGGCCAAAACGCCGTTGTCGGTGTTTCTCATTATGGGTTTAGGGTTAGCGGCTTTGGCTGTGCGCAAAGGATTGGAGACGATTGGGCGGTTGGCTGTGA
>JAITOV010000037.1 GCA_031289735.1 Peptococcaceae bacterium | reverse complement strand
AACAGATAGATAAAGGTAATACCCAGAATACCGGCGACGATACTCTTATGCAGAGAATCCACACCCAACGACGCCCCGACCTGACGCTTCTCAGCGATGGTCATCTTGACCGGCAAAGCGCCGGAACGCATCAGGACAGCGTCATTCGCCGCATCTTCCATACTTTGATAACCGTCGATATAAGCGCTGCCGCCGGTGATCGGCTTCTTCACCGTAGGATTCGTCAGGATCGTTTCATCTAGATAGACGCCGATCCGCTGTCCGACATACTGCGTGGTCAAATCCTCAAATTTGCGCGCGCCTTCCGAGTTAAACGTCAGATTGACGACATAACCGCCGCCGCTCTCAGCTTTGTCCGCCCGGGCGTCGCTCAGTTCCGACCCTTCCAGCACGACGTTCCCGCTGGGGTCGCGAAACGTCAGCTTCGCCGTACTTCTGATCAGTTCCACGGCCGCGTCCGGATCCTGCACCCCGGCTAAATCAACGATCACCCGCTTCTTATCATAATCGGCTTGCAATACAGGTTCAGAAACACCAAGCGCGTTGACCCGCGTCTCAATAATCGCCTTCGCCGTATCAATATCATCCCTGGAGATCGACTCCAATGTACTGCCATCCTCTGGTACCGCCTGAAGCGCCAAATGAACTCCGCCGCGCAAGTCAAGCCCCAACAGAACGCCCTTATCAGGATTCGTAAGAGGTTTGATCGATACAGCCACAAGCGCCGCCACCACAAGCAGGAGCACGACAAGTTTAACAATATTTCCCCTTCGCATCTGCTTTCCTCCTCAGTTTTTTATGGGACTACCTACCCATACAAAGCTTATTATAATTCCACGCGGAATCATCTGTCAAACGATCCGCGCAATTTGTCTGTGAAACTCAATTTTTCGCATTAATTATACTTGACATTTATATTGACTTGCTGTATAACATAAATGTGCGCATTAAAAAGATAAAGGGAGGTCAAGTATGGACAAGAAAATCAAGCGTTTGGGCGACGCGGAATTGGAAATTATGCTTGCCATTTGGGGCGCGGACGAGCCTGTAGCATCAAATTATGTGTTAGAGTGTTTACGCAAACGCCGAAAATGGACGTTGCCCGCTGTGATGACGGCTTTGGCGAGATTGTGCGATAAAGGGTTTGTTTTGTGTGACAGGTCAACCAGGACGAATTACTATACCGCGCTGATTGCCGAAAAGGATTATAAGGCCAGCGAGGGCAGCTCATTTTTGGAAAAAATGTATGGAAATTCTTTGCGAAATCTGGTAACGAATTTGTATGACAGCAAGGCGATTGGCGATCAGGATTTATCCGAACTGCGCAAAATGATTGACGAGTTGGGGGTTGAGAAACATGATTGAACAGCTATTTTTAACCCTGCTCACCCTATCCGCAACGACCAGCGCGGTGATCCTGCTACTCGGACTGGCATCAGGCCTATTTAACAAAAATTACGCCGCCAAGTGGAAATATTGGCTATGGCTGGCGTTAGCGGCGCGGTTATTTCTGCCGTTCAACATCACGCTCCCCACTGCGCCTGTTGAGGTTCGCATACCCAACGCGCCGATGCGTGAAATCATCAACATCGCGCCGGCCTTGCCGCCAGCAGCGGCGAATGAGATTCCCGAGATTGCGACCCAAGCGGCGCAAGCAAGCCCTATCACCTTATTGAACGTGCTGATGCTGCTATGGCTGGCCGGCGCGTTGGCTTTCTTGGCGTATCATATGATCGGTTATTTCATTTTTCGCAAGAACGCGCTGCGTTGGAGCAAAGTGCCGGCTGACGGGCGCATTGCCGCGACCCTTGCCAAGGTTGCCCATGATCTGGGCATAAAAAATGAAATCACTATTTTAACCAGCGCCAAGATTTCCAGCCCACTGATGACAGGCTTTGCCAAGCCGCTCCTGCTCTTGCCGCATGAGGATTATTCCGCCACGGACTTAAAATTCATTCTCCACCACGAACTGACGCATTTCAAACGGCACGATATTTGGTATAAACTGTTTATGCTGATCGTCAATGCCGTACATTGGTTTAATCCCTGCGCTTATTTAATGTTCCGGGAAGCCAGCGCGGACTTGGAGTTGTCGTGCGACGACAACGTAACGCATGGACTAACAGCGAGCGAGCGCCGAGATTACAGCGAAATCATCCTCGCTTCAATCACGAGACAGCGGGCGTATCAAACGCCGTTATCAACCTATTTTTATGGAGGCGCTAAGACGATGAAAAACAGATTTAAGAATATATTAAACCCCAATAAAAAGAAAAACGGTGTATCCGTGTTTTTGGCGATGATTCTTTGCGTGGTGGTTGCGAGCGGCTTCATTGCTTGTTCAACCATCGTTCCAACCCAGTCCGCCGGATCCGCCGGGCATACGCAGCAGCTCTACGCCTACAAAGATACGCCGCTTGGCGACGCCACTAAAGTTCGCGCCATTGCGGAAATAACGAAAAGCGCAGCAGATTACGACATTCAAGAGATTACCTTTGAAACAACCAATCATCCCTATGGTGTAACGATAACCTATAAAGTCCCGGATAGAAATGTGTATAACGAGCATCGTTCAGCCACCCAACAGTTGGATTATGCGATCGCCGCGCAACTGTTTGTTTTAATCCCGGATGCGGAGTTTGTGTGGCTGTGTTACAGCGATGCATATCAAGAAAATTTCGACTACACCTATTTAACCGAGCCGGATTTAATCGGGTACGAGCCGCGATATACAGCAGAGCTTTTGCGCAACGCCGCGCAATCGCCAAGCGGATTTGACACATTCTATGAAACAGTCCTGAGCATAAGCGCTGAGACGGAGACGGAAATAGTTTCCGCAGGGCAGACGAAAGGTGACAAAATCCTTGCGGCTATTGGCCCAGACAAAGAGATTGTTGCGAACAGCGGACTGAACGTGACCTTAGAGCCGACGGCCGCCAATCAAGCAAAAATGGCGCGCTATGGCTTGGTGGACAATGAGGCTGACATTGCTAAATCGCGGGAAGGCGCAACGCTTGAGTTTCAAACTTATTCAGTCTCTGATTTTGCCGGGGAAAATTGGGAAGGTTATTTGTTCGTATTTGCCGAGAGTGACCTTGTAGGGTATCGGAAATTGCCCAATGACTCCGAGACGCTGACGGTCTTTCGCGGCTTGAGCGAATAATCGCCCAGTCGTCAGGAGATAAGGAGATAAGGAGATAACACGACTTACTTTTTTTAAATACAAAAAACGCCAAGGGCATCCGATATTAAAGGATTCCCTGGCGTTTTTTCTTCTGCACAGGATGCCTACAACAACCGCACCCCATTCACCTGGAGAGAAAAGACCGTATGCAGATACTCCGCGGCCAGACGGCATAAAATCATGCGGCTCAAGAAGATTTCAAAATAGTCCATGACCGGGCAGATCTCCGTATCGATCTCCAGTTCCAGCGTCACCCGCTCCTGCGGATACACGCGCAGAAAAGAGCGTTCGACAGCATAGTTGACCCGGTCATGAATATCAAACGTCATCACATTGGGATTGCGCACCCGGGTGCGGTGCACGTCCGATTTATCCGCCAGAATCAAGGCTGCTGAAACATGATTCACCGGGTGGCTGCTCTCCTCATCGTGGTTGCCGATCGCGCCGATGATCGTGCTGATCTCCGCTGGTTCCATGCCCAAACGTACAAGGATGCGCGAAGCCAGCAGCGCGCCCATCTGTGCATGACTCGTGCGGTTAATCACGTTACCGATATCATGCATGAACCCGGCGATCTCCGCCAGCTCGCATTCCCGCTCCGAAAACCCCATTCTTTCCAGGATATTTCTGGCGATATGCGACACCAGCCCGACATGCCGAAAGCCATGCTCCGTAAAACCTAACGCTTCCAAGTGTTTGTTGCCGCCTTCTATATACGCTAATATCTCCGGATCACGCCGGATTTGCTCGATCATGATCAATTGCATCTACCCAGTTCTATCCCTCTTTACCCTCTTCCGCAGTGACGTCCCGGTTTTCCACAGAAACAATGCCCGATCTGGACAGTTCCAGTTCCACCTTATCCGCTACCTCAATCATCACAGTTTTCTCTTTCAGTTTGGTAATTCTCCCGTAGATCCCGCCACTCGTCAGGATCTTGTCCCGCACACGCAAACTGCTCATCAAGGATTCACGCTCTTTACGCTGTTTCGACTGCGGCCGGAAGATCATAAAATAGCAGATCGCCGCTAGAATCACTAGATAGAAAATAATCGTTGTATAGTTTTGCAATTTTTTTCCCCCTTAGTTTGCTACAATAAATTTGGTTGAGAGCGCGGCATCCAGCCGCGCTTTTCTCCGTCTTGTTGCCTAAGCTACAATAAGAGGGCTAATTGGTCT
>JAITOV010000183.1 GCA_031289735.1 Peptococcaceae bacterium | reverse complement strand
TCTCATACCGTTCGGCGCTACGTCCCTCCCGGCAAAAACATCACGCATCTGCGTCTGATCATCCGGGAACTTTATACCCTGCACACCGACCCGGTAGAATCCGACTATGGCGCGGCATTTTTTCACTTGGCCCGTATGCAGAAGAGACAGAGTTTCATCCTGCTCTTCAGTGATTTGGATCCTTTTCTCCAGGCCGGCATGCCGCTGAATTATCTGCGCCGCATGGCGCGCCAGCGTCCGCTGCTCCTCATAGGAATCGCGAATCCCGCTTTACCGGCCTGGGCGCAAAGCACGCCGCGAGATAAGCGCCAGGCGATGTTGGTCAGTATGGCGCAAAAAGAACTCTTGCACAGAAAGCAAGAGCTGAAGCGATTAGAAGCGTGCGGTCTCCAAGCGCTGGAGGCCAGCGAAGAGACTCTGGCGGCTGAAGCGCTCTCCGAATATCTACAGGTTATTGAACGGGGCGTTTTATAAAGACGTAGAGAAACAGACCGAGCGCCGTGATGATGGCGACCAGATATTTCAGCTCCAAGGCGATCGGCGCGGGCGTAATATACCCTTCGATCAGACCGGCGATCACGAACAGCGGGAGTGTGCCCAATAACAGTTGTACGGAGCGCAACGCCTGATGCTTCAGCATTTGGAGACGCGGGTAAGGACCTGGTACGACGATCCGATAACCCATCAGGAGACCTGCGCCACCCGCGATGAAAATCGCGGTGAGTTCAATGACGCCATGCGGAATGATGAAGGCCCAAAAATCATAAGCGTTGCCGTACTGATAATAGATTGCGGCCAACGCCCCCAGGAGAAGACCGTTCTCGATCAGAAGATAGATCGTAAACAAACCCAAGGTGATTCCGCCGAGGAAGGCGTAAAACGCGACCTGAATATTATTGGTCATGATCTGGGCGGAAATCAAGGGGGAGTTAAACTCTGCGGCAGCGCCGCCCAACGAGCCCGGATCAATCCCCCGCGCCAAATCCACCGGCAGGATGGTATAGATATTCAGCGGTTCCATCATGACGGAGGCAAATCCTCCCAAAGCCCCGAGGATAAACAGAAACGCGGCGCAGCCCACAAAGCCGCGCTGTTCCCATAATAAGCCAACAAAGACCCGGTTGAAGAAGTCCTTGATCTGCAGCCAGCTGGTCACTTGCCCACGATAGAGCAGGTGATGCGCCCGGGAGACCAGATCGTTGAGATAGGCTGTCAGCTCGTCCTGAGGATAATAGGTCTGACTGAAGGACAGTAGGTAAGCGGTTCGTTGATACGACTGCTGAAACAGTTCGACTTGCTCAGGGATTAGCTTCCTGCTTTGCCGCATTTCCCGCATCCGTTGCTCCAGCTGTTCCCACTCAGCCCGATTTTGTTTGATAAAGCTCTTACGTTCGATCATTATTTCTTTTCCTAACCTATAAGATCCTACATTCACTATACTTGTGTTAAAATATAGCTAAAACCGCAGAGGAGCGTCGCTGATGGACACTACGCAAATAGCCTTGGATACCCCGGAGAACATCGCCTTGAATCTTCACCTGGCCGGGTTGGGCAGCCGTGGCCTCGCTCTGATCGTGGATATGCTGATCCAGTTGATGCTCTCGCTCGCTTTGATCATCGTGATCGCCTTGTCAGCCGGCCATCTGTCCGCCTATCCCCTCTTGCAGAGCCTATCCGGCTATTTCCTCGCCTGGGTGGTCGTCTTGACTTTTCTGCTATTGTGGGCTTATTATCTGATCTTTGAATTTTTTCTGTCCGGGCAGACACCGGGCAAACGGCTGGCCGGCATCCAGGTGATTCAGGATAACGGTCAGAACCTGACTTTCCTGTCCGCAGTACTCAGAAATCTATTCCGGATCATCGACATGATATTCTGGATCGGCGCTTGGTTGATTTTCCTCCACCCGCGCCACAAGCGCATCGGCGATCTTGTAGCCGGGACTTTGGTGGTCTATCAGAGTCATACGCAGCGTCTGAATAAAAGCGCCC
This sequence comes from Peptococcaceae bacterium, assembly GCA_031289735.1. Classification (GTDB taxonomy): domain Bacteria; phylum Bacillota; class Desulfitobacteriia; order Desulfitobacteriales; family Desulfitobacteriaceae; genus JAITOS01. The sequence goes on along the minus strand of JAITOV010000183.1, from coordinate 4,958 downwards.
AGAAAAAGATCCAAGCAAGAATAGCGCGTTCCACGGTCAACGTCTCTTGGGATGAGCAGATGATCCGCCGGTATAACGCACAGGATTGGGAGTTGCTCAAGACATTTGTCTGGCGTAGCGAAACGCTACCCTATCAGGAACGCACTCGCCTGACCAACCAGGTAGCGGAAGTACTCCTATCCCGTACCGGAATCAATCTGGCAGGCTATACGCCCACTGAGCTTGAGGCGTTGCTGCTACATCTGTACCAGCAGCTGCTGCCGGCGTGGAGCTACTAGCGGCTCGTCCTCTCTAGCGCCAGGCGGCGCGTAAGCGTTGCGCCGCCGCCAGCGGGTCGTCTGCTGAGGCAATCGCGCTGACGACGAAGAATCCGTCCACACCGGTTGCTTGCAAGGCCGCTAAATCAGGTTCTTTGACTCCGCCACCGAAGACAACCGGCAGCGGGCTGAGCGTTTTTAAGCGTTTGATCTCGGCAAAATCACGTTCCAGCACTTTGCCGTCCACCAGGCCGCAATCGGGCTTCGTCTCTGTTTGACGCAGGGGACCAGCCCCGAAATAATCGACGATCCCGGTATTAAAATCCTCGATATAGGCGAACAGATCCTGCGCCCGCGCGGAAAGACCGATAATGGCGTCTTCGCCCAGGATACGGCGCGCCGCCTCTGTGGGAATATCGCTTTGTCCCAGATGAACGCCGTCCACCTTCACGCCTGCCAAGCGCAGCGCCTGCGCTACATCCACCCGGTCGTTGATCACCAAGGCCAGCGCGTCCTGCCGGCCCGCTTGGGCTATTTCAGCAGCGGCGATACGGCCTAACTCCATCCATTCCCGCGCTGCCACGATTTTGGAACGCACCTGCAAAAAAGTGATCCCGCCCTGGATCGCCTGACGCACCAGCACACGAAAATCACGGCCCAGCGTATTCTCCGGTCCGATGACCAAGTAAAATGACAAATCAAAAGAACTGCGCATCCTCTTATCCTCTTCTTCTCAATTTGCTTTTAGCACACCGCGAGCATAGGCGATCAGGGCGTCACCGCTCAATAAACTGAGCCGATCGATAAACGCTACCTGAAAGGATCCCGATCCTGTGCTTGAACTCTCAGCTTCTTCGGATGCCCATTTGTAAGCCAGCGAACCTGTCAGCGCTGCCGTCAGCGGATCTGTGACCCCGGCATATACGGCGATAACTCCACCCAGAGAGCAACCCGCGCCCGTAATCGTTTTCAACATCGCCGATCCCCCGCTGATTCTAAACGTCTGGCGCGCATCTAAAACTACATCCGTCTCCCCGGACACCGCCACAACTCCGCCCGTCCATTTCGCCAGTTCCCGCGCGGAAAACAGCGCGTCTTCCACACTGTCTGTAGCGTCCACGCCGTCGACATTTCCTTTGTTCGCTGACTGCAACTCCCACAAATGAGAAACAGCGATGATTTCCGACGCGTTCCCACGGATGACGCTGGGTTTGCTCTTTTTCAGCGCCTTGATGATCGCATTTCTCGTATCGCCCAAACCCGCCGCTACCGGATCGAATACCCAGGGTTTCTGCAAGTGTACAGCAGCCTCCGCGGCTTGCGGCAAGGCCTCAAGCGCTACAGGCTCCAAGGTTCCGATATTGATATAGGTGGCTTTCGAGATAGAGGTTAAGGGAATGGCTTCATCCGGCATGAAGCACATAGCGGCGCGCCCTCCGACGGCCAGTTGGGTGTTCGCGACCAGATTAATCGTGACAAAGTTCGTCCACGACCCGACTAAGGGGTTGGCCGCGCGCGCGTCAGCGACGGCTTTGGTGATGGCTGCAAAATGACTCATCTTGTCCTCCTTACGCTAGTATTACCTAGGTCAAGTTCTACGGTACATCTCAGCCCTGCCGCTTTGTTAACGGCATACAGTCAGCTTCCCGCCGACGGGCGCCCGTGCGACTTCATTTTACCAAATCAGGCTGCATGTAACAAGTTTATATTAGGGTCGTAGCTCGCCATTGAAAAGGATTTTTGCTTCCCGGCGAAACTTTGTGTGAAGTTTCCCGTCTTTATAGGTGAAGGCGCCAAAAATCAGTGAGAGGAGATCTGGCATGGACGACGAAGAAATCATCGGCCGATTTTGGGAACGCTCGGAGTCGGCGATCTGCGCGCTTGACGCTAAGTACGCCAAATATTGCCGTTCGATCGCTTACAATATTCTCGGCAACGCCGAAGAGACGGAAGAAGTCTTAAATGACGCTTATAGCCGCGTTTGGAACGCTATACCGCCGGAGCGCCCCAAGCAGCTCCGCGCATTCATAGGCAAAATAGCCCGCAACCTTTCTCTTGACAGGCTCGCCAAGACGAAGGCCAGCAAACGCGGCGGCGGGCAAATGGATTTGATCCTGTCCGAGTTGGCAGAGTGCATTGCGGACCGGAGAAACCCTTACGATGAACTTGCCGAAACCGCAGCCATAACGGACGCCCTAAACACGTTTCTTGCCGAGCAGAGCGTACAAAACCGGCGCGTATTCGTCCGGCGTTACTGGAGGGCGGTTAGCCTGGAAGCAATCGCCGGCGATTGCGGTATGTCGATCGGCCAAGTGAAATCCATCCTGTTTCGTATGCGGAAGAAACTCCGCCAGCATCTTGAAAGCGAGGGGATAGATCTATGAAAAGCCAAACACTCTTTGCCGCCATGGGTAATATAGATGACAAGTTTATCTCTGAGGAAGCCGAGGATATACGCGCTACACGGTCGAATAGCATCGTTGCTAAAGCAAAAAACGTGAGTCGCCCGCTCAGAAGGTTTGCTCCCATCGCGGCTTGCTTGGCGCTGGCCATTGCGCTTACGGTAGTTTTGGGGCAAAACGCCGGATGGTTCGGTAGCCGCGTGTATACTGCTGATTTGGGAAGTCATGGAACGCTAAATTTCTACCCGTCTGCGGCGGTTGGGGCAGACAGCTTGGATTTCGGTGTGGATGTTACGTCGCGTAACCTGACCGAAGATGAACTTAGTGTCCTGTTCAGCCATTTGCCTGAAACGAGTGCTTACGGACTTTTCCATGCTGCCAATAAAAATCTGCTGCACGTTGAAGGGCATAGCGGCCATACCAAGATCATTCTCTCCGCCCCCGGCTTGCCGACTGTTGACTCTAGCATCACAGGCCACGAAGCAGCGTCCGAGCTAAACGGCGTTCCTGTTTCGGCTGGATACTTCATTACCAAAGAGAATAGCCAGGGAATCAAGAACATCATTTACTTTGCTTTTTTCTCTCTGGGAGATGTTCCTGTGTATGTCGAATGCGGCGGCGTTCAATCTGAGAATGAAGCTTTGAAGAGCGAGATAGCTCTGGTTATCGCACAACTCATACAAAATGGAACTCTCGGCCTATCCGTAATTCCGCAATAACAAAATTACATTGTTACACAAATGGCACTTGACTTTTCAAGCATTACAAGAACAGCGGCTTTTTGCCCAGCAGAAAATCCTCCAAGCCAAGATTCGCACTGCCGATAATGAGAGAAAGGGCTTCAAGGTAAAGTTGCTTGAAAATGAGGCTTCCCCCCACATTTTTTACCCTGCCGCGGTGTTGCGCCAAAACGGATCCTCCCGCGTCATCTGTATTGCCGAGCCGCTTCTTCAGATCCGCGCTGACGCGTTTCATACAGGCGCTGAAAGCGCTCAGTTACCAGTGCAGCGACAAGCCTCTGGAGTCGATCAGATGACACCTGTCGTTGTAGTCTTTTCGCATTGCCAGCACATCCAGACTGCTCTCGTATCTGCCCTTATAGGTCAGGCCGCTTGCGTCAAAAATCTCCAGCACAAAACCGCAGACGCCATCATAACCGTAGGAGTTATCATAACTGTCGCCATAAAGGTCAGGGCGTTGTGTTGCCGTCACCAGCGCCAGCCGCTCACCGTCCCAGGAGGGGAGTGGGTTGGACCATCGGTAATATCCGTTTGCCAAAAATTCCTCATTCAGCAATTCGACATTCCTGGCATGGGCCAGAGCGATCTGATAAGTATTATCCTCATGTAACTCCGCTAATACAAACTGGTCATCTCCCAGCAGCACGAACATAAGCCCCTCCGCATAGGTGGCTTGCATCCAGCGATCGCCGACGTCCTCACAGAGCGGCAACTTTTGTTTTTCCGTCATGGTAGCAAGCTCGATCACCGTTAGAAAAAGGACTTCATCTTCAAGGGTAATCAAGTTCAGACAGCTCTCGTCCTCTGACAGGTTGAGACTCTGGACGAACGCTGACTCATGCAGTGAATATACCGTGCTGAGCTGATGATAATCAAACGCCGGCAGTTCGGCTCCTTGATCATCGAGCATCGTAGCCGCCGGCAGCAGGTAAAGTCCAAAGCCGCCGCTGATACCGCTGAAATCAGTCACGCCTCCCGTTTGCAGCGCAAAATAGATGCCGGACCCGGTGTGAACACTGGCGGCGCCCAGCGACACTGGGCCGTGGTACTCTACGGAGATCGCCGCGACATTCCCGGCGCTGTCTTTAGAGATTTCGACCGTAGCGCTATGGTTGTCCGCAACCGGAATCTTAAAGTAGCCGCTGAAAGCCGCTCTTATTTCATCCTCGTCGTCACGCAGGAAGTAATACAGTTCTTCGGGTATAAAACTGACCTTGATAGGGTAGTAGTCAAAATAATCCTTGAAGCGGATACTTTCCGAGCGCCGCGCGCCGTTTTGGGTGCGTGAAGCGACATCCCGCAGGATTCCGACGACGGAAGCGTCATACATATGAATAAGCGCGGGCACCCCCTCGTCATCACTGAGCAAAGTGCCGCCAGTGCCGGATGAGGAAAAGTTGGAAGCTATACTTAAAAAAAGCGTTTCACCCGTATACGAGTCTTGCCCATAAAACTGCTGCGAGGAAAAATCGAAGTCCGTTTGCGTGCCGGATTCACGCCCAAAGGTATGCGCCGAATCCCACAGCAGATGCCGCGCCCAGTGTGCCTGCACCGACACC
>JAITOV010000008.1 GCA_031289735.1 Peptococcaceae bacterium | reverse complement strand
TCTCCTACCTCATCGCCATCGCCGTATTCGGCCTATTCCAAGCGGTCTTCATGGCCAACGCCGGCGGATGCTGGGATAACGCGAAAAAGGTCGTAGAAGTAGACCTGCAAGAAAAAGGTACGCCGCTGCACGACGCCACAGTCGTCGGGGACACAGTCGGCGACCCGTTCAAAGATACCTCCTCCGTCGCCTTGAACCCGATCATCAAATTCACGACCCTGTTCGGCATGCTCGCGATGGAACTCGCCATTTCGGAGGCCTTCCGCAGCGTGGCCCTCTATGTGGGTCTCGTGTTCCTGGCGATCGCCCTGGTCTTTGTATGGCGCTCGTTCTATAGTATGCGCATTAGAAACTAGGGATATATGCCTTGCTGAACCCCGAATATAGCTGGATATCCAGAGGTCCCGGCAAGGGACGACCTCACTGTTGGCGAGCCTAAAAGGCTACCGCCAGTTGCACTTGTAGAAGTGTGCCCCCTGCTGGGCGATTGATAGATCATCCGACCGCAAAAAAAGCGCTTCCCTTGGGAATGCGCTTTTTGCGTTTTTCCGCTCAGTGTAACAACTTTTATAAGGTAGAGTCTGCTGAATGCATAGGGGCCTCGTTCAGCAGACTTGAGGACTGGAACCAACGGACTACTGCTGTACCATCGTCTCCGCGTATTCGACGCCTAAGCCATAGGCGCCGCCATGTTCTTTGACGATGCTCATGACCGCGTTATAGGTATCTTTGTTATTCCAATCACGTTGGAATTCCAGGAGCACCTGCTCCCAGGTTACCGGGATGACGTCGGCTTGAATCATGCGTTGCAGCGCCATGTGATGGGCTGTTTTGCTGGCGCCGCCGCAGGCGTCGGCAACGACATAAACTTTATAACCATCGGCTTTCATGCTCAGCGCGGGGAAAGTGACGCAAGCTTCGGTCCATAAACCGGCGAGCAGAATCTGGTGCTTCCCGGTTCCTTGGACTGCTTTTTTTAAGTTTTCATCTTCCCAGGCGTTAATCGATGTGCGATCGATAGGTATAGTCTGGGGAAATACGCCCTGTTCTTTGGAGATCAGTAAACCAGAGAAGGCATTCGCTTCTACTGTAGTCAGAATACATGGTACGCCAAATGTTTGCGCGGTTTTGGCCAGAGCAACGACATTATTGACGATTGTGGTACGCGAAGCGCCCTCAATACCGAAATACATTTGCGGCTGATGGTCGATGATCACGATCGCGACCTGTGTAGGGTCTAATAAACAATCTTGATAGTTTCTGTTTTTCATGTGGATGACTCCTTTGCAATGGATTGTTTTCCCGATTAGTATGGATCGCCAGGTGTTTTTTATGCAAATAAATAATTTTGCGTAAAGCAGGGAATTGTTTGCTAGGCGTCGAAAAGCGATTAAATATAGTTTTTTTGAATTTTACTGGACAAATGGCCTAATTTTTAGGGAAATTCTTATTAGCATGGGAAAAACAGCCATTCATTGTAGATTTGTAGTTATATGGTGAAAGTTAAAATTAAAGACAATAAAAAGAGATTCGGGATGGCTTTATGGAGTTCTATCTAATAGCGGTCATAATCAGTAATCTGTTATTTTTAATATATTTATTCTATAGAGTCAGATCTTCTGGATTCTCCCTGAAGATCGTGCTTACCGCCGATTTGCTGATTTGTTTATCGGTATTGATTCTTCCTTTTTTTCTCATGCGGGAATTGCTTTTGCTGTGGGGCTTGATATTCCTGATCTTGATTGGTGCGGTCGGCATCGTTCTTTATGGGTATGGAAGATTATCTGTCGCCAATGACGAGACCAGCGCGGAAGTGGCAGCGTTGCGTGAAGAAGTGGCAAGCGTTGTAGCGGAACCTGAAACGGAACGACTGGAAACAGAAATAGCAGAAATGGAGACAGCAGAATTTGAGAGCGCGGTAGAAACAGAAACCAAAGCTGAAACAGAAGAGATAGAAGAGATAGACACTGAAAAGATAGAGATAGAAGCAGGAACAATCATAGCAGAGATAACAGCAGAAGAAACAGAAGAAACAATAGAAGCAGTAGAAGACGAAATGGCAGCAGAAGCAGAAACGGTAGAAGAACTGGAAGAGGTAGAAGCGACAGTGCAAACTGAGGTCAAAGAGGAAGCATGTGTCGAACAAGGAGAGGTTGTTGACGCTGATGTTGTAGAAGATGATGAAGAAGCAGCGGATTTGCCAACGCTCTTGGATCAGGGATTTGCGGCGAAAATGGATGGGCGGATGGCCGAAGCGGCGAAGTTATTTGTGCAAGCCCTGAAATTGCGGCCGGCGCCGGATATAGCGTACTATTTGCTGACCGAAGCCTATGCCTTGGGCTGGGAAATGAGTAAGGATTCATTGACGAAGTATTGTGTAGAATATTACATCACGCTGTATCGAGAGCAGTTACCTGCGGATATGATCGGACCCTTTGCGCAATGGTTACAGCAAAAGGGTTTAGCGTAAACATATTTTTGCCTGCGGAAAATCAATCATCATTAGATAAATAAGCTAAACATTTAGGAAAAACAGGAGGAGAAAGTAATATGAAATCAACGCAAGAAATCTTAGCGCTCAAACTCATCAGTATCGCGGACGGCGCACAATTAGGCGGGATTAAAGAGCTGGTGATCAATCCTAACGGCGGAACCTTGGATTATCTCATTTTGGATCAAACATCGGATTATTATGGCGCTAAGATTGTCGCTTTTAAAGACGTTCAAGGTGCGGGAGAATTCGCTGTGACGATTGCCAGTGCGGATTTGATTCAAGATCTTGCCGCGAACCAGCCGGCGATGAGTTTGTTAGAGCAGGCTATCAAAGTCATCGGCGCGAAAGTCTTGACGATTAAAGGTACGATTATCGGAGAAGTGACGGAGCTCTATGTTGATGAGGAGAACGGCAAGATCAGCAAATGTGATTATACGACATTGGATCAGGTCACCCAGGAAATCTCAGCCGCTGCGATTGTTACCTATGGCAAGGACCTGTTGATTGTCAATCAAGCGGTTCCGGCCGCAGAAAAGTTTGTACCGATAGCAGAGAAAGTTGTACCGGTGGTAGAGACGCCCGCGCCAGTCCCAGCCGCTCCGGCGGAAATGAAAGCAGCCGAACCAGCAGACGGCGGCGCTAAAGAGGGGTTTAATCTATTCGAACAACGTCAATTGTTATTCTTCGTTGGTAAAAAAGTCACGAAGGATATTACCTTGGACGGCGGTGAACTGTTGCCGGCTGGTCAAGTGATCACGGATGAAATCGTCAGTAAGATTAAAACGCGTCCTACGCTCTTAGCGGTTTCAACTTGTCTGGAAAAAGGATGAGGGTAAATGTTGCGTAAACGGTATCTGTTCATCCTGTTTTTATTGGTACAGGCGTTTTTTAGCGTGGGTGTAGGAGTCGCGGTCGCGTATTCCTTGGGCTCTGAAGAATCGCCGTATAGTTTGCGCGTAGGTCAACTCGATTTGGCCGGGAAAAAGCAAGAAGAGGCGTGGATCAGGATCGAACAAGCCTTACCGTCAGAAGTTGAAATACAAGGCCGGACTTATCCGTTAGAGACCATACGGTCGAGCCAGAGCATACAGGATTGGCTAAACCGGCAGTATCGTCTGTCAGAGACGTCTTTGCCCAAGAAACTCGTTGAGTTTGTTGAAAAATTTCATGGGGAAAAATCACTGGATGATCTCTTGTTAAGGGAAGAGATTGTGCCTCAGTTAACCAGGATGAAGGCAGACATCGATCGCTGGCCGGTTGCGGCGCGTTTCAGTGATCTGGATGGATCTAGCGAGATTTTGCCGGAGGAAGCAGGCTATACGCTGGATGTTGAAGCGTCCTGGCAGCAGGTAAAGGCGCATTGGACAGAACACCCGATCGCACTGATCGGACAAGTCGTAGAGGCGCGCCCGGCGGTGCGGGACTTAGAACCCATCCAAGACCTGCTGGGAGAATATGCTACCTATTATAACGCATACGATGGCAACCGGGCGCATAACTTGCGTTTAGCCGCTCAATCCCTGAATAATGTGTTACTTGCTCCGGGAGAAGAGTTTTCGTTTAATGATACGTTGGGAGAGCGCACACCGGAAGCCGGATATAAAACCGCGATTATTTATGCGGATCAGAGTATGCTGACGTCGTATGGCGGAGGGATCTGTCAGGACGCCAGCACGTTGTATCAAGCGGTCAGGCAGGCGAAATTACCTGTGACGGAAAGGCATACCCATACGCTACCGGTAGGCTATGTATCCAAAGGGGAGGATGCGACGGTAGCCTACGGTGTATTGGATTTTCGTTTTCGAAACGATACGGATGCTTATGTGTTGATCCGAGCGGCGGCGGAAGGGTCATGGCTGACGATCAGCGTGTTGGGCCAAGCGGATGAGAACCATCCGGTTCAGCCAACAGAGGAAAAACACAACGAAGTTTGGCGCAGGAATGCGAAATAGGGCGATACGCCCTATTTTTTTTTGCCCAATACGAAGCCTAACAGGACGATAGGGATCACAGCGGAGGTGTTACTGTCAAGCAAAAATCGCCCAAAAATGGCAAAGAAAAATCCCCCACTATTTGAACCAAATTTGTTGACGATTGGCGAGCCTGAAGCTGTCGTCGGAAAAGTTCATGACCTGAC
>JAITOV010000120.1 GCA_031289735.1 Peptococcaceae bacterium | reverse complement strand
ATCCTCATTGAAGAGTACGAGCGCATCGTCCCGTTGGAATACTACTACTTTACGAAAGAAACCGGACTGATGCCTTATGATCGCTTTGCTAAATACCTGCACGCTTTCAATAAATCCCGACCTAAGGAACCGGAGAAACTGCCGGTGAGCTCACATCTCGACCTGATCCGGAAAATCACGCCGAACTATTTGCCTATCCTATACTTCGTGTTTAGCCGCCGTCAATGCACGGAGAAAGCGCACGAACTGGCCGAGAACAACAATTACTTGACCCAGGAGCAACGTGCCGTCGTCGAGAAACGGTTCCACGAACGCTTTGGCAGTGAAGATTCCTGGTCCGCTTCGACCCGCATGTTGCGCAGGACAACGGCGCGCGGGATTTCTTATCACCACGCCGGGTTGCTTCCCGCCCAAAAAGGAATCGTGGAAGAATTATTTCAGGAACGCTTCATTCAAGTGCTTTACTGCACAGAGACCTTCAGTGTCGGGATCAATTATCCGGTCAAATCTGTCTGTTTTGATTCTGTGCGCAAATTCGACGGTCGCACCTTTCGCACGCTGGAAAACCATGAGTTCTTTCAAATCTCCGGTCGTGCCGGACGGCGCGGCATTGATGAAAAAGGGTATTCCTTTATTTTGGTCGATCTGAAATATGCCGGGCGCGAACGTTTACCGCAGTTTAACCTGAATCGTCTGGAACCTTTGATCAGCCAGTTCAAGCTCTCCTATAATACAGTTTTAAATCTAACCGCTAATCTAACCACAGAACAGATCGCCATCTACTTTCAGAAGAGTTTTTCCGCCTTCCATCATTACCAGGCTTTAACCGCATTGCAAACTTCCCTCAAAGAGACAGAAGAACAACTGAGTGGAATCCGCCAGTACAGCTGTCAATATATGGACACGCATCGCTGTCTGATCAAATTCGAGCCCAAGCAACAGGAACTGGAGCGTTTACGCCAGACCTTTCAAGCGCTGACCCCGCAGCGCAAACGACGCGTCTATGGCCGAGAGATGGCTCGTAAGATCAAGCGTTTGGAAGGCAAGCTGCAACATACGCCGCAGACCTGTACCCCGGCTCAGCTCCAAGAGTGTCAAGCCTTATCCCATTCCTATCATCAACTGGAACAGACGCAGCGCGACCTGACGCACGATCTGGCGGAACTGCCGGCGCCCAGAGCTTTTCTCGAAGAATACACCTACCGCTTAGAGCATTTACAACAACTGGGCTATTTCCGAGACGGGGTATTATTACCCAGGGGAAAATGCGCCGCCAAGATCTATGTGCAGGAGATTTTCGTTACGGAATTGATCTTCTCCGATATCTTTCCCCAACTGAACGATGATCAGCTCAATGCGCTGATTTCCAGTATCGATTACGAAACACGCAAATATGATTATTTTCTGCGCGCCACGCTCTTAAACTGGGAACCCGTGCGCGAAATCGCCAAGTACGTTCAGAGAATCTGTGAGCCAAGCGCCGTACGTTTTGAACCGCGCGCCGCGATCCTCACCTATGCCTGGAGCCGGGGAGACTCGCTGGAACAGGTCCAACAGATGTGCAACCTCGATGAAGGAGATATCATCAGCATTTTTCGCCGTACGATTGATCTACTGCGCCAAATGCGTGACGCGGTGGTTGATCCCGCATTCAAAGCCCGGTTGTGGACCTGTATGAATAAACTGGATCGCGCTGAAGCCTCGATTATGGACTTATAGGGATAGACCGTAGACTTGATACAGATAGAGATGATACTCCGCATAGCAATCACAGAACGCTTCTCTGGCGTGCGTACACAAGCCAGCTTCCAGTTTCCCCTCGAGATGGTGCTTGAGTATCCAAGAATTAATCGACTCGTGTTTGACCCGTTTTTGATACTTAGCAAACTTCAGATACCCCAGTCCCGCCAAGATAAAAAAGCCCAGCGCCGCTAAGCCGTTCTGCCAAAGCGAACTGAATAATACCGTTGCGCACACCGGCAGTAAGGTCAAGATGAGCCAAAAGTATTCCCGTCCTTGCAATTGGCTGATCTTGTCTTCTCTGCGGCGAATTTCCATCGCTAATTGATGCGCGTATTGAAATTTTAGTTCGGAGGAAGCAGGTTGATTCATCTGCGCGCGACCTTTCTTAATTCTAATCCCTGCTCATGGATACAACCTCATTGCCCTAATAGTACCGCACTTCGACATAAAAAAGAAGCCCCCGCCCGGGCTTCATAAACCTCCTCTTTCTCGGTCCGGCTGGATTCGAACCTGGGTAAAGCCGGAGGTGATTCTTCAGATGATCGGCATCTGATGGAATCACTAGGCTGAGCATGGGATTCTGTTTTCCTTTCCCGCGTTTTCCTTCTTCGAGTTCCCCATGGATGCAACATACCCTTCCTACATCAAACATCACAGTTCTTAGCTTGTGCCGAGTCACTGGCCGAAGGAAAACTAAGAAACGCCAAAACCGCATCCGCCGCTCTGCCTTTTCCAGGTCCCCTCTTACCTTTCATTGCGCGTATCGGTCGCATTCGTGGCAACGCATTGCCTCATTCTTTCTCAAGGTTAAGAGGTGTTTTGCTATAAATAATTCTCCTTATTACATAAATTTCCTTCTGTGAATTTGAGCTCATCCTGCCGATTGGCGGATTACTTTGTCGCACATCTGCCTTCCGGCAGCTCGATCAACACTGCGCGGACAGGTGAACCTTCCGTATCGGCGAGCTTCAGCGGAAATGCCGCGAGCATATACTCACCCGGCGCCACGTCTGACAAACGCAACCCTTCCAGCAGGATCACATCTGCCGCGAGCAAGGTGAGATGAACGGATAGCGGCGCATCGGGATTTCCCACGCTTTGGCTTTCCACGCCCACCAGTTTCACCTGAGAGTCAGCCAGCGCCTGTGCCGCGCCGTCAGAGATCTCACAATCGCCCTGGAGCAGCAACCGCTCATGGCAGACGGCCAACACCGGCGTGATGCTGCGCTCGTTGATCATGCCGCTGAATTGAGCCACAGTACATGTTCCATAGAACAACTCCAGCGGCAATTGATCCACGGTTTGGCCCGCCGCCAGAAAATGCCGGGGGGCATCGATGTGCGTACCGTTATGTACGCATAAGTGTATATCGCTGAGATTGTAATGATCTCGCGCAATTGTTTTCACCTGTTTCCGGCTCGGCGACCGGTCACCCGGATAAACCCGGCCGGAAAATACCTCCTGAGAGATGTCGATGATTTTCATCATGCTTCCTCCAACCAACGCTGTAATGAGACATATTGACCTTCCGCTGTTTGATACCCCGCTTCATACAGCCAGGTTAATTTGTTGGTGTCCCGTTCCATCCGCCCCACCTTAATCTCATCCTGTGGCCGAATCACGAAGAGTTCGCCCGCGGCTTCACCCTGGAGAATCTCCGTCAACGTTTGATTATACACCTCATGTCTGCGCGCCATTGTCTCTACTAACTCAGGATATGCTTGATAAAAGCGATAACCCAGCCAACGCGTATGCGCCGGGGACTTCCGATAATCAATATCCCGCGTCAGAATGAGCACATTGCGCGCATAGCCGTCCTTTCTGGCTTGGTTTAGCGGAATGGGATCCGCGACTCCTCCGTCTAACAGAGCTTTACCCTGATAGTGGACGATCGGTGAGAAGAATGGCAAACTGCTGGAAGCCCGCAAAAGTTGCATCACATCCGCCTGGGTTTCTGTCTTCGAGAAATAACAGGCTTGTCCACTGCGGCAATCCGTCGTCCCGATCACATATTGCTGCTCTGAAGCGGCATAGGCCGTGAAATCGTATGGTACCAAGCGGATCGGGATCTCTTGGAACAGGAAATCCATGCCAAACAGGCTTCTCTCCCGCCAGTAATTGCGCAGGCTCAGATAACGCGGATCACGGATATAGTCAATATTAACCGTTTTGTTGCGGCCCTTCTGCCGGGAAATATACGAGGCGGCGTTACACGCGCCTGCCGAAACGCCGATGACATAGGGAAATATGAGTTCCTGATCCAGAAAGAAATCCAACACCCCACAACTGAACAGTCCGCGCATCCCTCCGCCTTCTAAGACTAAACCTACATTGCTGATACTCATTATGACTGACCTCTCTTTGTTCCTTCTATGGGTCTCTCATCTACCAGATCTCATCTGCTCCAGTAATTCTATCCGTTCCAAGGCCGGAGGGTGCGTCTCACTCATCCATTTGAGCAAAGCCGGCGGCGCTACTTCCGCCAGATTCTTCACCGCTAATTTTTGATGCAAGCGAATGGCGGCATCTACATCTTGCGTATAGCTGATCGCTGTCCTATCCGCTTCCGCTTCCATTTGGCGGGAGAAAGCGTTTTCAATTGGACTCGCCAGCCAGGAAATACATAGCACAAAGAATAACACCCTGACCCAGATTTCACCCCGGTTCCATGCGCTCCAGCGGCGCTCCCGAGGTAAAGCGAGGCTTAAAAGATACCCGATCATCAGAAAGCCGAGACTGCCCAACAGAATCCCTTTACGGATGTGATGCAGGGTCCAATGCGCTAATTCATGCGCCATAACCGCGCGAATTTCATCTAAGGAATAATCCCGGAGCAAAGTATCATACAGGACGACGCGTTTGGTATTCCCCAGTCCGGCAAAATAGGCGTTAGCGCTATTCGTTTGCCGGCTCGCATCCATCACGAGTATCTGATCAATCGGCACGTCAGCCTTAGCCGCCAGGTCGTCCACCATCTGGGTTAACACCGGGTCTTGCAGCGGTGTGAAGGTATTAAACAACGGGGCTACCACGACCGGCCAGATATAGCTTTGCAGCGCGATCCAGGCCGATAAGCCTACGGCGCCGATCAGCCACCAAAACCTGGGCAGACGATCCATGAGCCAGAAGAGCAGCGCTCCACCCAGCAAGGTCATGATCATGTCCAATCCGCCCATGATCAGATAATCGCTGAACCAAGCCAGGTGTGTTTGCTCAGATAGGCCCCAGCGGACCGGCCAGACGTAGCTCATCAAATAATTGAACGGCAGTAGCGCCACTTGCTGAACCAGCCAAATGCAGATGACAAATCCTAATAATCCGCCCCAGCCGCCGAAACTGTCTTCACAGTAGCTGCCCAGGCGCTTGGCTGTGCCGAATAGAATCAGATAAGCCAGAAGTCCTCCCTGCACCAGCAGCGCGACGGCAAATGTTATATTTTGCACCACATGGTAGACTCTCCCCTGCGTTACTTCCACGAGAGTAAAATAGCGCAATGTCGCCTCGGGAAATACGGCGGAAGTATGCAGAAATAGCGTACTCACCAGATAACCGGCCAGTAATAACGCGGACAATCCTACCAGCGACGGCCAAAGCAGTTGTTTATATTCCTTCATGTCACACCCCTGTTTTCAGGCATTTACCCTAAGGATTTTACGCTAAAATGGCCATGTTGCAACATCTCAGCGAGATGTTCCAGCGGCGTTGTCGCTACTTCGCGATACCCCTTGCGGGTATAGAGATGACGCGCTTGCGGGATCTCGCGCCGCACTTGCCGCCGCAAACGGTTGCCAGCTTCGTCGGCGTCTGTCAGAACATAGATTTCATCCGCTACTAAGCTGTCCAACAAAGCTTCCAACGCCGTAGTCCCCAATGTACCGTTCGTGCAGACGATCTCCACCTCCACATCCAGGATGGCGAGCAAACGTTCTTTATCTGATTTTCCTTCCACGATCATTAGTTTGGACATGCGGATCATTCATCCTCTCCCATTATTTGTAGCACGACCGCCGTGTTTTCATGCATCTTTTGCACAATTTACATTTTATGGATTATACAATTCTTGTATATTAAATGTCAAACTATCACAACATAAGAGAGCATACCGCGCATATACGGCATCAGCGTATGTCAGCAAAACAAGGAGGCTTAAACATGAGTTTATCAACCAAAGAATTACTCTATCTAGAAGACGTTGCCAGATTATTTGAATCCACCGGCAAGGTTTGCACCCAAGTCGCCCAAGTCAGTCAAGACCCGCAGGGTAAGCAGATCGCCCAGAGTATTCAGCAAGATTACCAGCCCTGGATATCTGGCATCTCTTCGATCGTCAATTCTAACGGCATAATGCAATAAGGAGGTATTTCAGATGCAACAGCAACAACAGCCTTATCAACAAGAAAAACAGGCCATCAGTACGCTGTTATCACAGCAAAAATCGATTTGTACGACACTGGTGACGGCGATTACTGAATGCGCCAACAACAATGTACGCCATCAGTTAACTCAAATGCTGGTAAAATCGCTGCAAAATCAAAAACTCGTTTATGATTACATGAATGCCAAAGGTTGGTACAGAGTTGAATCCGCTCCTCAGGAACAGGTTGATCGCAGCAGACAGAGCTTTACCCTGATTCAGCAAGAAGCTCAGGCACAGTAGAGGTTGCCCGTTTAGGCATCCTTCCATCCCTCCCTCCCTCTATCATCATATAACAAACGGCTTCCGTTTTCGACTGTCATGTACGGCGCTCGGACGGAAGCCGTTTTTTGACATCGGCTCCGTGAATTCCTATAATATTACTTAGAACAACATTTAAGGGGGAGATACATTCATGACCGCCAACCTCAGCCAAAAACATGAATTCCAGACCGAAGTCAAACAATTACTGAATATTGTCATCAACTCGCTCTATACGGAGCGAGAAGTATTTCTACGCGAATTAATTTCTAACGCCAGTGACGCCTTAGAGAAGATACGCTATCTGCAGATTACCAGTCAAGACATCCTGTACCCGCATTTGGAATTAGACATCCGGCTGGAAACGGACGCCGAAACACATACGCTAAGCATTACCGATACCGGCGTTGGTATGACCCAGGAGGAACTCATCGAGAACCTGGGTACGATCGCCCATTCCGGGTCCAAGCAATTCTTGCAGAGTCTTTCTGAGGGTCTCTCCAGCGACCTGAACCTGATCGGACAATTCGGCGTGGGCTTTTACTCCGCCTTCATGGCCGCCCAAAAGGTTACCGTGCATACCCGTTCTTATCAGCCGGATGCCCAAGGGTACATCTGGGAATCGGACGGCATCGGTGAATATACGATTGCCGAGGCGCCAGACCTGCCACGCGGTACAAGGATCATTTTAACCCTCAAAGACGATGCGCATTCTTTCAGCGAGAAGGATACCGTCACCCGCATCATCAAACAATACTCCAGCTTTGTTCCTTATCCGATCCTGGTGAACGGCGAAAAGGTCAATACGATTCAAGCCATCTGGACCAAGAACAAGAATGAAATACAAGATGAAGAATATACGGAATTCTATAAGTTCCTGGCCAATGCCTACGACGAACCCTTCTTGCGCTTGCATTTTTCCGCTGAAGCGCCGCTATCCATCAACGCCCTGCTCTTCTTGCCGCAAGATAACTTCGAACGCTATGGATTTGGACGCACGGAACCCGGCGTGAATGTCTATTGTAAGAAAGTCTTGATCATGGAACATGCCAAAGATATCTTACCGGAATGGCTGCGTTTCGTCAAAGGAATCATCGACAGTGAAGAACTGCCGCTGAATATCTCTCGCGAAACCATGCAAGACAGCGCCTTGGTCGCCAAGATCAACCGGGTGGTAACCAAGCAGCTTTTAAAATACCTGGAGGATACGGCGGACAGCGAACCGGAGCGTTACCGGGAATTCTGGGGAAAATTCAATATGTTCCTCAAAGAAGGGGCCGCCTCGGATGCCACGCACCGCGAACCCTTGACCCGCTTATTGCGCTTTACGTCTTCGCAAACGGAACCAGAGCAATGGACCTCACTGCCGGACTATGTGAGCCGCCTGCCGGAGGGACAGGAAGAGATTTATTACATCAACGGCCCTTCGCGTGAAACGATCCAGGCCAGTCCTTACCTCGAAGCATTCCGTGACAAACAGATCGAAGTCCTCTTCACCTATGACCCCATTGACGACTATATCTTTAACATGCTCGGTATGTTTGACGGGAAACGTCTCGTCTCCGCTGATCAAGCGGAACTCAACCTGCCCGGAGAAGCGGTCACGACAGAAAAAGAACCCCTCAGCGCAGAGGCGTTGAGTGATTTTGCTCAATGGCTCAAAGATGTCTTACAGGATAAGGTCAGCGAAGTGCGCGCTTCCGCCCGTTTGGTGGAAAGCCCGGCGATCGTTCTGAATCCACACACCTCTTACAGCATGCAGCGCATGATGCAGCTCATGCATAAAGATACCTTCCCCAGCGCGCCGGGCATCCTGGAGATTAATGACCGCCACCCCATCATACACCGCCTCAACGCCATGCGCTCCACGGACGCGGAATTCGCACAGCTGGCAGCGGAACAGCTGTTAGAAAACGCGCAAATTGCCGCGGGACTGATCCTGGATCCCCGCACGATGGTGCAGCGCTTAAACACGATTCTGGAGAAAGCACTGAATTTGTCATAGGTGAGGATCACGAATGCTAACCTGCGAACCAGAAAACATTACCTCATAGACTATGCTTGTCAGATAGCGTCAGATACGCTAAAATAAATACGATCAGTGTTCTCACATGAAAGAAAGTAGGCAAAATATGTGTATGGAACAAACGCCGTGGGAAAGACTCACGGCATTTCATGACGCGGTCACACCCGAACTCGCTCTAGGCTATCGCGCGGTGATGATCGGTATGCGCGAGATCGGATTCAAGCCGCGGCCTGATTGTGCATTAATCGTCAGAGCAGGCGTGACATCCGCCGCTATAGACGCGTTTCAACTATTATGTAAAACCACATGGGGTAACGGGCGTCTACTCAGGCAAGACGCCGGACAACACGTGTACGACTTCCATTATACCGGTACAGCAGATATTTTACGTCTCAGTATCCAACCGGAGATCCTCGCGCATTTGACCGGCGCTACGGCGAACGATTCAGCACGCCTGCGCCAGCAGAAGCACATGCAAGCGATCGAAGCGCTGCTTTCCGCGGCAGAATCCGCCTTCTGCACGATCTCGCATCTCTCCGGCAAACTGCAACCTAGAGATTTTACTGTTCAGCACACCCGCTGCGCCGTCTGATTTTTTCAGGAAATAACAGGATCTAGAGATGCAGCGAT
>JAITOV010000024.1 GCA_031289735.1 Peptococcaceae bacterium | reverse complement strand
AAAGGATTTCGTACACACCAGCATCACAAAAACCGCGAGCGTCCCGATACCCAGTCCGATAAAATTCCCTAAGCCGGTCATTATAATCAAGAATAAACGCACCAGCTTGTTCGCCAAAGAAAACTCATAACTCGGCGTCGCAAACGTCCCCACCGCCGCAAAAGCCGTGATCAGAATCACTTCCGGAGCGAAGAGTCCTACATCGATCGCTACATCGCCGATCATGAAAGCCGCGATCAAACCCAAGGCAGTAGCCAACGGCGAGGGTGTATGAATCGCTGCCATGCGCACCAGATCCACACCCAAATCAGCTAAAAGCACTTGCCAGAACAAACCGATCTTGGCAGGATTTTGCCCGTTCAACCAGCCCAGGGCGTCGGGAAGAAACTGCGGGTTCAGCGCCGCGGCCAGCCATACCGGCGTCAAAAACACTGAAATGAAAATACCCCAAAAACGAATCAATCGCAGAAACGCCCCGACGACCGGTTCCTGGCGATACTCCTCCGCGTGTTGTGTATGATGCCAAAACGTAGCCGGCGCGATCATCACGCTGGGTGAAGTATCCGCTACGATCACGACATGTCCTTCCAGCAAATGAATCGCCGCTACATCAGGCCGTTCCGTATAGCGCACGCGCGGATACGGATTCCAAGGTTTACTGCCCAGGATGAATTCTTCCACACTCTTCTCCGCCATGGGGATCCCGTCGATTTTGATCTTTTGGATCTCCTCCTGAATGCTGCGCACCAGATCGAGATTGGTTATATCCTCGATGTATAACAGGCAGACATCCATTTTCGAACGGGAACCCACTTGCGCCATATGCAGGCGCAACTTAGGGTCACGCAGCCGCCTGCGGATCAGCGCGGTATTCGTGACCAGCGATTCGGTAAATCCATCCCGCGCTCCCCGTGTCACCCGCTCAAGGTCCGGTTCTTCCGGCGAGCGCCCCGGATATACACGCAGATCCACGATGATCGCCCGTTCTTCCCCTTCGACGATAATCGCCAACGGGCCGGACAACAGAAAGTAGTAGAATTTATCCAGCGTCTCTACATAGGACACCTGCAACGTACCGATATGAGCGGCGACTAAACGCTCCAATGTGGCGCTCAGCAACTCAGCGCTCTCTAAATCCAAGAGCGCTTGCACGAGCATACTGCTCACCTGCTCATTGACCAGTCCATTCAGCGAATAAATCGCCACGCGCTTCCCATCGAGCACGATCTCGCGTAAAACCACGTCAAAGTTATCCGGCACGCCTAATTCCCGGTTGATCTCACGAACATTTCGCTCATAATCCGCGCTGACTGGACGATTCAGCTCACTGGAATTATCCTCGGACCTGCGGCCTTTATCCCGCCGTTCCAGACGCCTCGGATTCATCCTTGCGGATTGAATGCCAAGGCCACGAGATACCCGAACAGTACAGCCGTAGCAATCCCGATCGCCGTCGCTTCCAATCCGCCAGAGAAGATTCCGATGAAACCCCGTTCCTGAACCGCTTCCATCGCGCCGTTGGCTAAAGCATACCCGAAACCGGACAGAGGGATCGTCGCGCCCGCGCCACCCCATTCAATCAACGGGCGGTAGAGACCCAGCGCCCCCAAGATTCCTCCCCCCGTCACGAAGACGACCAATGTATGCGCCGGGGTAAAACTCGCTTTCGTCAAATCCATCAACAACTGCCCGACCACACAAATACATCCACCGACAATAAACGCAGGCAACACCATCCCAAACATGCTCTCCAACCTCCTTTAAGTTTCTATCACGACGGCATGGCCGATACCGGGAATGCTCTCCCCCTGAAAACACGAGATCGGGCTATGCAATGCGCCGCTGCCGACGAACAAGACACGCCGCAGTTTTCCCAAGCGCATTTTCTGTAAGATATCCCCGGCGAAAACCACACCGGAGCACCCACATCCGCTGGCGCCGGCATGTACATCCTGATCCGCGCCATAGATCATCCTGCCACAATCCGCAAACTCATCTCCGAGCTTGACCTTTGATTGCCGCAAGATGTCTTTGACCAGATTCCAGCCCACCTCCCCCAGATCTCCGCTCAGAATCAGATCATAATCCGACGGTTGACGTTTCATATCCTGTAAATGGTTGAGGATCGTATCCGCCACCGCCGGCGCCATTGCCGCTCCCATATTGTTGGTATCCTTCACCCCAAGATCCACCACCCGTCCGATCGTCGCCGCCGTCACCTTCGGGTGTGCGCCGTTGATCTTCGCTATTCCTGTAGCCGATCTCCCTAACAGAAGACTAGCGGCGCCGGTAACCGTCCATTGCGCCGACATCATCCGTTGATTGCCGTGCTCCGTCGGCATACGATATTGGCGTTCAGCCGTATCATGATGGCTGGAAACTCCCACCATAACATAACGGGCAAAATGACCATCGATCAGCATGCCTGCCAGCGCCGTACTCAGCGCCATCGTGGAGCACGCGCCGTAAAGTCCGATTAACGGGAACCCCAAACTGCGCGCCGCAAAATGCGTACTGATAAGCTGATTTAACAGATCTCCCCCGATCTGGAAATCGATTTGATCTTGCTGAATACCGGAGAGCGTCAGCGCGCCTTGCAAGGCATCCTCCATCATCTTACTTTCCGCCTTTTCCCACGACTGTTCCTGATTTAAAGAGTCTTTCCATACCCGATCGAATGTGCCGCCCAAGGGGCCTTGCCCTTCCATCGGACCAACCACCGTATAGGACGTTATAATCTCCGGCGGATCTTCCATCACCACCGTCTGATTTCCCATGCGCTTATGCGACATTCTACTCCCTCCAGACTGTATCAACGATGTAACAGGAAATAACACAGTCCTGCTCCGATCGATGTGATAATCCCAAAGACCAGCACCGGACCAGCTACAGTGAAGATACGCGCGCCTACACCGGTCACGAATCCTTCGCGTTTGAATTCCAAGGCCGGCGCCACGATCGAATTGGCAAACCCGCTCACCGGAACAATCCCGCCGGCGCCAGCGCGTTTAACGAGCTCGTCATAGACTCCAAATCCGGTCAGCAGCGCCCCAAAGAAGATCACAATGGCTGTGGCCGTATTCGACGCTTCCTTCGCTGTTAAGCCCAGACCTTTTAGCGCATTGATCATGATCTGAGCGCACGCGCAGATCAATCCTCCTACCACGAAAGCCCAGATCAAGTTCTTCACTAATGTGGGCTTTGGCGTCTCTTTGGTCACCAAGTCTGCGTATTCTTGCGGCGTAACGCCGATCGCCGGCGAACGCCAATCCTTATTCTCCATCCAGCGGCCTCCTTTGCTTACTCTCATCATCAACCCATGACTCTGCTTATATTATGAATCGTTATTCCCTAAAATATTCCTCACGCCGCGTATAAGGCGCGCAGCTTAGGCAAACAATAAGACAAACACGAATTGCCAAATGGAGTTCAACGTAAGGAGTGTCGCTAACGTATGCTGGTTAACGTGATTCGTACTCTGCTGATCTTTGTCATCGTCGTTATCGTACTACGCCTGTTAGGTAAACGCCAGATCGGTCAGATGCAACCCTATGAACTGGTCATTATCATCATGATCTCCGAATTAGCCTCCGTTCCTAGCGAAAATATCGGGATCCCCTTATTAAGCGGCATCCTCCCGATCATCGTCCTCTTATTCTCGGGAGAAGTTATGTCTTTCATTTCCTTGAAAAGCACAACTGCCCGTTCCCTGATCTGCGGCTCACCGGCGGTCCTGATCGAACGCGGGCAAATCATGGAAGAGCAGTTGAAAAAATTACGTCTCACCCTCAGTGATTTATTAGAGCAATTACGGGTGAAGGACACCCCCAATATCGCTGATGTTGAATTTGCGATCCTGGAAACGAACGGACAAATCAGTGTCATCCTAAAATCACAGAAACGCCCGGCTATACCTGATGATTTTCGCCTGGCCACCCCATACGAAGGCCTGCCCTATACATTGATCATGGACGGTAAACTGGATAGCAAAAATCTTCAGCGTGCTCAGTTGGAGCAAAAATGGCTAAAGAACGAACTGAAAAAAGCCAAAATCGACCGCATCGAGGACGTCTTCTTTGCCAGTTATGATTCCAGCGGCAATCTTTACGTACAGAAAAAGCAATCTTCCTGAACTCGCTCTAGAAAGAGGTGATCAAAGCGATGCGGGCGATCTTAATTATGCTGGTTTCTTTCCTGATACTCGGTACGCTTTCCTGGACATCCCATTCCTATATCTATTCTGTTACCGGGCACTTGCAGACGCAGGCGCAAACTGCCGAAGACCTGTTACGACTCCGGCAATGGGAACAGTTGCAGCAAGAGTTGCAATCGTTGCATATCTATTGGGAAAGCCGGCGCAATAAAATGGCTGTTTTATTAGATCATCAAGATGTGAACACCCTAGAAGACATTTTGTTACGCTTGGAGAGCTACGCCGACAGCCAGGCGGACACTCTCGCCTTCAGTGAAATGGCCAGTTTGCGCAGTATGCTTAAAAATATGCGCGAGCGCGAAACGATCAGTCTCTATAATATTTTTTAATCTTCCTTCTTTCATGCTCTAGCCGGTATATAGGCGCCGAATCAGACGCGCAACGCCGTCTTCGCTCCTTCTTCAATCGCCTGTAAGGCTTGACGCGCTTGAAGCGCGTCTCCGATCACATACACTTCTTTGACCCAACCGGCAATTTCCGCTTGGAGTGTGTTCAGCGAACGCGCGCCGGTCGCCAGAACGATCGTATCAAATCCGCTTAGTTCGCTCTCCCGTTCTTGTTGTTGAATCAGCGCTCCATCCGGCAGGAAACGCACGACTTTAGTTTCGCTCAGAACGCGTACGCCGTACGCCTGCAAACGCTGCATCAGAAATGGCCGGACTTGCATGGGTTCGTCGCGCGCGATATCCTCCAGCATCTCGACGACGGTCACCCGGCTGCCGTGTTCTGCCAGATAATCGGCTGTCTCACATCCTACCATGCCGCCGCCCACGATCAGAACATTTCTCCCGGCGATGGTTTCTCCCGCCAAGATAGCCAGCGCAGTCGTCACATTGCTTCCGTCTACGCCTTCGACCGGCGGAATGAGCGGGATCCCGCCGGTAGCGATGATCACGACATCCGGCTGCTCAGAGCGTACCGTATCTTGACGCACTTCCACGCCGGTCCGGATGTTCACGCCATACCGATCACACATTCTCTGATAGTAAATCACGGCCCTGGTCAATTCTTGTTTATACGGCGGGATCGCCGCATAAACCAATTGCCCGCCCAACTTGTGGGTCTTTTCCATTAAGGTTACCTGATGTCCGCACGCGGCGGCTACCCAGGCGGCTGCCAAACCCGCCGGCCCTCCGCCGGCAATCAAGACTTTCTTCGGCTGAGCCGCAGGCTGGATCACCATCTCAGTCTCCGCGCAGCAAAACGGATTTACCAAACAAGTCGTCGTATACTTCACAAAAGCGTCGCCTTCAGGTCTGGGAAAAGCGCGATAACAGCCCTGTAAACAGTAAACACACGGCGCAATATCGTCTTCTCTCTCCTCGCGCGCTTTATTAGGGAATTCCGGATCCGCCAACGAAGCGCGCCCGATCGCGATCAGATCAGCTTTGCCGGTTTCCAGCGCATACTCCGCCAGCGCCGGATCACTCAAGCGCCCGACGGCAATCACCGGAACCGACACCGCTTGTTTGATCAACGCCGTTTCCTCCAGCAGATACCCCGGCGGAACGGCAGGCGGCGCGCTGATATATTGCCCACTGCCACTGACGCCGGTAGAGACGTCGAGGATATCGATACCGGCTTGTTCCAGCATCCGGGCAATCAGCACAGATTCCTGGATCTTCCGCCCGCCCGGAATACGTTCGTCCCCGCTAAAGCGGAACATGACCGGATAATCGGCCCCGACCTTTTCCCGCACTTTGCGGATAATCAGCAACGGGAATGTCAGGCGGTTCGTCAGCGAACCGCCGAATTCATCCATCCGCTTATTGACATAAGAGGACATAAACTGGGCGACCAGATAACCATGCGCCCCGTGGATCTCTACCGCGTCAAAACCGGCTTCCTTGACCCGCCCCGCTGCTTCCGCGAAGCGCTCAGCCAAATCATAGATCTCTTCGCGTCTGAGCTCCCGCGGCAACGCTTTGGCTGTCGGACAAGGAATCGCCGATGCTGAGACCGGCTGCTCTCCTACGATACCGGGAAAAGTCTGTCTTCCCGAATGACTGATCTGCGCTGCCATCTTAGCCCCGTGGCGATGCACCGCCGCCGTCAGCTGCTTCAAGCCCTCCATACAATGATCATCAAAGAATCCTGGCGTATGGAGACAGACATTCCCCACCGGATCAACACTGCTGTTCTCCAGAATCAACAGGCCGAATCCGCCCTTCGCCCGGGCTTCCCAATAAGCGATCAATTCCGGAGTCACTTCTCCGCCCAGACCACCCAGATTCGTCTCCATCGGCGGCACAACCAAGCGGTTTTTGAGCGCTAAATTCTTCAAGTGCAGCGGTTCAAACAAGCGATCATAAGCACACATATCCCATCGACTCCCATCCTCAGGTAAAATTTTCTTCTTAAACTTTAATATAGCATAGCCCATAGGATCTGTCAGCAGAATTTTAAAAATATAAAATATTAGGACGACGGCCATATAAATTATTTTCACGGCAGAAGGAAATTTATGGATATCGTCGAACTAAATTACTATTGCCTATCCGTAGGAGGATGCATAGGTAGGAGGATATTGCTTTGAACATCAGTAAACAATTTGATCGCCAGACTTTGCTCTTGCGTATCAGCGGCGAACTGGATATGCAAACGTCGGAAACTCTACGCCAGACGATAGACAGTGAGATCGAACGCCGCGGCATTCGTCAGGTCATGCTTAACCTCAAGGATGTCTCCTTTATCGATAGTTCCGGACTCGGCGTCATCCTGGGACGCTACAAAAAATTGACAGCCTTAGGCGGAGCGTTAGTCATTACCAACGCTCAACCCCACGTACTTAAAATCATGGAACTATCCGGACTAGCGAAGATTATTCGCTTCTATACCGACGAAACACTAGCATTTGAAGAAGGAAGGGGCGCGTCATGAATCCTAATCAAATCGAACTAAGCTTTTCCAGCCGGGCAGAGAACCTGAGCGCCGCCCGCATGGTGATCGCTTCCGTCGGATCCCAAGCGGACCTGATGCTCAATGATATCGAAGACTTAAAAGTAGGGGTATCCGAAGCTGTGACCAACGCTATTGTACACGGATATCAAAACGATCCTGACGGCGTCGTCGCCTTAATGATCCAGTCCGACGAAGATAAAATCCAAATCATCGTCCGGGATCAAGGCTGCGGTATTGCCGACATCGAACTCGCCATGCAGCCTTCATTTAGTTCGGATCCGGAGAGAATGGGTCTGGGCTTTGTCTTTATGAAATCGTTTATGGATGAGTTGACGGTCGATTCCCAGCTCAATGAAGGAACGACCGTTACGCTGGTTAAATACCTGCAACACCCTCCCTCCTCGCATTAAGGGGGCCCGACATGATTCAGCGATTGACAGAAATGAATCTGCCGCGTTTTCCTTTGCTCTCAGACGAAGAGATGATGCGTTTACTGAAAGCCGCTCAGGAAGGAGACACTGAAGCGCGGGAACGTTTAATTAATTGCAATCTGAAACTGATCTTTAGCCTGGTACAGCGTTTCACGCAGCGCGGCTATGAATTAGAAGACCTCTTTCAGATCGGCACGATCGGTCTGATTAAAGCGATTGATAAATTCGATTTTTCCTTCGGCGTGAAATTCTCTACGTATGCGGTACCGATGATCATTGGCGAGATCCGGCGTTTCATGCGCGACGACCACCCGGTAAAAGTGCCGCGCTCCTATAAAGAACTGATTTATAAGATCCATCGCGCGCGGGAACAATTAGCGGCGAAATTAGGCCGGGACCCAACCATCGGTGAAATCTCAGAGTGTATCGAAGTCGAACGTGAACACATCGTTAACGCGCTGGAAGCGGTACAAACCCCCACCTCCATTCATGACACGCTCTACCAGGATGATTCTGATCCGATCTTTGTCCTGGATCAACTTTCTTTAGAAAAAGATCTCGAACCGGCCTGGTTTGAAAAGATTACCCTCAAAGCCGTCCTTGAACAATTGCCCGAACGCGAGAAAAAAGTGCTGTTGATGCGCTTCTTCGAGGATAAGACACAAAGTGAGATCGCCGGCATCCTGCATCTGTCGCAGGTGCAGATTTCGCGCGTCGAACGCGCAGCCTTGCACCGCCTGCGGCAATTACTGCAAATCGACGCTTCGTCCGGCGAGCCTACGGAACATAGACCCACCGACTAAACAATAAACGTTTAGCCGGTTTTTTATTCAGGTTTGGCGCGTTATCGCCATTTTTCACTTGTTTCAGCGCGCGATTTTGACTATTATATGACTAGATGTACTATACTATGCACAAGGAGATATGCACATGCGCCAAATCAAAAAACGCCGTCTTTGTCTGATGTTATCCATGCTCCTTATCCTCTGGCCTGCCATTCCGGCATTCGCCTCGGCGGATGCGTATCAGCCAACGCTCGGCACGACCACCCTGTTAGCCGGAGCGGATCGCTACGCGACAGCCGCCGCTATCGCCAGAGAAGGCTGGAATCAATCTGCTTACGCCATCCTGGTCAGCGGGGAAAACTATCCGGACGCCCTGGTCGCCGCCCCTCTGGCGGGTAAATATGACGCGCCGATCATCCTGAGTCTCCAAGCGCAACTTCCGGAGGTCAGTCAACAGACCTTGTTAGACCTCCAGGTACAAAAAGTCTTCCTGGTCGGAGGATCCGGCGTATTGAGCGACGAGCTCATGTCCGAACTCCAAGCGATCGGTATCGCGACCCAGCGGCTGGCCGGATCCGCCTTAGCCGCACACCGGCAAGCCGCCATCTGCCTGATCGGCAACGATAGCGTCAGCAACGCGACTTTCACTTATCTAGCCAACAAACCGTCCTCTACGAGACAATCCTTTATTCTGGGCGGCCAGGCCATCTATAGCAGCACAGCCTGGTCAACCATCCAGGGCGACTTGGCCTACAGCCGCGAAGCCATCGCCGAAGCTATCTTAGAATCCAGCAGAGGCGGCTCGACGATCAGCGCGCCGCCCAGCAGCGCCAGCGATCCGTTGACACGGCTGGGCAACAACCGCGATAAATACAGCTTAATCTTCGGTTCCGTTGATAGTCCCAAGTACGAAAGCGCGGCGGAAGCGGCGGCGCACATGGTTACGATCCCGGTGA
>JAITOV010000151.1 GCA_031289735.1 Peptococcaceae bacterium | reverse complement strand
GTCAGCAACATCAGCAGAGTCAGCAGCAAAGTGAGCGCCTGGTTTTTCCATTGATCTTTCCATGTATATTGGGTCCTGCGTATCATTCTCTTATCCCCTCTCCTTCCTGTGCTGCCAGCCAACGTGAAAGTTCACACGATCTTCTACCCACCTTTCTATCTGAATGTTGCTTACTGAAATGCTGTTTCCCTGAATATCTCTTATGTTCGCCGGTCCGCGCCGCCGAGCACAGCGCACAACAAAAAACACAACATCCCTCAGGTTGTTGTGTACTAGAAAAAGACTTGATAAATATCCGATTGCTCGGCTATCCATGCATTGTAGGTCTCCTGACTTACGCGATAGCGGGATATCCCGCGCGATAACGTCTGCCTTCTCAGTTGCCCGATCTTGGTTAGCCAATCTCGGTCGCCCAATGGCCGGTTTTCACCGACGGCGTTATCTTCAGCGCTTACAGTAGGCAGTTGCCTCGCAGCAACCCCTGCCCGGGATTCACACCCGGTTCCCTTGTCCATTCCCGCAGCATTTTTTCAGCCACGGAACCACAACAAGCCTGTTTAGATTTACTTAAAAGTATATACCATCGCGTCAAGATAGTCTATGAACAAATATAAATTTTTTTGCGCTACCCGGAATATATTTGTCTCGATGCATCCGCCCAGCAAATAAAACCGCGTGCAGACACGAGGCAAATATGCACACGCTCACAGAAAACCTTGCGTTTTCAGCCAGGCGACGGAAGAACGCGGATCAATCGCCTCGATGGTCAGCGTCGCCTGCGGCGCCGAGCCGCTGATGTGCCGTATGACTGCCGCGACATCGATATTCCCATCGTTGAGCGCGTTATGCGTGTCGTCATCGCCGTAGTTATTATGTAAATGGACGTGCGCCAGATACGGCGCGCACCGGTTGATCCATTCGCGCAAGGACGCCGCCGCGCCGGCGAGCGCTGCGTGACCGATGTCCAGGCACAGGTGTAAGCGGCGGTCATGCACCGCCTCGATGATATCGATGAGTAACGCCGGTGTAGGCTCGAATACATTCTCCAGGCACAATTGCACATCATCCGGCTTATCCGCCAGGAATTTGCGCCAGAAATCTGCGGAATGCCGGACAAACCAATTGTGCTGATAGAGCAGCGGTATGTATCCGGAATGCAGGATCATTTTCTTCACGCCATAGCCGCGCATCAGCAAGTACGCTTGTTCGTACCGGCGGAATGAAACATCACGGATCAGCGGATCGATCGCGGCCGGACATAATTCATTATACGGCGCGTGAAAAGTCAGCCGGTTGACGCTGGTGATCTTTTGCCGCACGGTCTCGTCCCAGTGCGCGAAATCGCTATCCATATTAAACGCGGTACAAAACTCGGATATTTCCAAGCCTAAGGCGTTTTCACGGGCGATCTCCGCAGCGTCCAGGTTCATCGTCGGTAGGAGCCATTTCTCCGCGATATTCATTCCTTAATCCTGCCTCTATTGATATTGCGCCTGAAAAGCGTATCACTCGGTGATGATGGTTGTCAACCTATCCGTCAATATCTTCGCCAAGCAGCGAATTTCAGGTACCGAAGTAGATTTCATGTTTGCTGCCGTCAGGTTCGTTCGCGACTCTGGTATTGCGCATGAACCCTTGCGCTTTCAGCCATTTTACCGAGGAACGGGAGTCGAGGGCTTCGATAGTTAAAGTCGCGTCCGGCGCGGCAAGGATGATTTGCCGGATCGCTGCCGCGACATCGATATTGCCTTCATTCAGGGCGTTATGCGTGTCGTCCTTACCAAAGTTGTTGTGTAAATGCGTA
This sequence comes from Peptococcaceae bacterium, assembly GCA_031289735.1. Lineage (GTDB taxonomy): Bacteria > Bacillota > Desulfitobacteriia > Desulfitobacteriales > Desulfitobacteriaceae > JAITOS01. The sequence goes on along the minus strand of JAITOV010000151.1, from coordinate 17,644 downwards.
TGCGCCAGATGCGGCGCACATTGCCTAATCCAGCCGACCAGAGGGACATCCGTACCGTTGAGCGCCGCGTGGCCGATGTCCAGGCATAGTTTGAGACGCGGGTCATCGACCTTGGCGATGATCTCCATGAGTAACTCCGGTGTTTGCTCGAATACGTTCTCCAAACAGAGTTGCAAATCATCCGGCTTATCTTCTAGAAACTTGCTCCAAAAATCCGCGGAGCGCTTGATAAACCACTTAGGCTTATAGATCTGCGGCATGTAACCGGAGTGGACGATCATTTTGTTGACGCCGTAACTGTGCGTTAGCATATACGCTTGTTCGTAGCGTCCGTAGGAAACATCACGGATCACCGGATCGATCGCGGCCGGGCACAATTCGTTATAAGGGGCATGAAAAACCAGCTGTCCCATTCCGGCGATCTTTTGGCGTACGCCTTGATCCCAATGCGCGAAATCCATATCCATATTGTACGCGGTACAGAATTCGGATATTTCCAAGCCGAACGCGTTTTCCCGGGCGATCTTCGCAGCATCCATGCTGATCGTCAGGATGAGTATTTTTGCAGTAATATTCATGGCTGTTCCACCTTCCTTATGCGTCGGATACGACAAAATCGCGGCAATGTAATTCACATTGCCGCGACCGTATTTGCGCGCAGACGATAGTTCCCGTAACTCGCAGGACTAGACACGAACATCCATCTCAAAGCCGGTCTCCTGACTCTCGCGTTTGCGGTTTCCCGCTGTCTCCGCTCTGCCTTACCGATGAACCCAGTGGCTTGCTTTCGCAAACGAGCGTTGACACGCGCCTACAGTGGCGGTACCGTTCGGTTTCAGTGCCACCCCGCCGTTTTAACGGCAGAGCTTTCCATAGACTAACCGATTCCCTGTTAATCGTAGCGGCGTACACTCAGGTTCCACCGCCCGAAAACTTCGAGTTTGGGGATTATTCATTTGTCATCAGCTTACCATGTAGAATCAGTCATTGTCAATGTTTTTGGTGAAATTTCTAAATTTTCATCCTGCACCAGCGCTTAGACACAGCAGGGACGGTTCTTCGTAAGAACCGTCCCTGCTGTGTCTTCGTACCCTTTGTATTGACTAGACCAGCTCGATGATCACCATAGACGCTGCGTCTCCGCGGCGGTATCCGGTTTTGATGATCCGGGTATACCCGCCTTGGCGATCCGCATATTTTGGGGCGATGGTATCAAAGAGCTTCCTGACGACGTTCTCATCCAACAGATAGGACAAAACCTGACGTCTGGCAGCTAAGTCGCCACGCTTACCCAGGGTGATCATTTTCTCCGCGATAGATTTCAGTTCTTTCGCCCGGGCTTCTGTCGTCTCAATGCGTTCATTCTGTAAAAAAGAGGTCACAATATTTCTCAGCAACGCGCCACGATGCCCTGTATTTCTTCCTAGTTTACGATAAGGCACTGTATTTCACTCCTTTCGCAGTCATTAGTCGTCCATCATACGAAATCCCAAGCCCAGATCGTGAAGCTTCTGTTCTACTTCCTCCAGCGATTTGCGTCCGAGATTACGCACCTTGATCATGTCTTCTTCCGTCTTCAATGTTAATTCTTCCACGGTATTGATACCCGCCCGCTTCAGACAGTTATACGAGCGCACAGACAGATCCAACTCTTCAATCGTCATCTCCATGATCTTGTCTTTCTCATCTTTGCCTTTATCGATGAAAGTCTCCCCTTCTCCGCTGACCAGAACATTGGTCAATTCTTCGAATTGGCGCAGATGATCCATCAGAATTTTCGCGGCAAAGCTGACTGCTTCTTGCGGCGTCATGCTGCCGTTGGAGGAGATTTCCAAGATGAGCTTATCATAGTCCGTCATTTGGCCAACCCGCGTATCCTCGACGGAATAATTCACTTTATAAATAGGCGTAAAGATCGAATCAATCGGAATCACGCCAATCGCATGATCCTGTTTTTTATTCTTATCCGCTGACACATAACCGCGATCACGTTCTACGGTCATTTCCATGAATAAACGGCCATCCTGATCTAACGTGGCTATCTTCAGTTCCGGATTCAAGATTTCCAGATCCGACCCGGTAATAATATCAGCGGCAAAGATTTCTCCTTCGCCTTCTGCTTCTAAGCGTATCACCCGCGGCTCATCCGTATAGCCCTTTAAGGCCAGTGACTTAATGTTCAGAATGATCTCGGTTACATCTTCTAACACACCCGGGATCGTGGAAAACTCATGCAATACGCCCTCAATCTTGACTGCGGTCACAGCCGAACCATACAGTGATGAGAGCAGGACTCGGCGCAACGAGTTTCCTAACGTAATCCCATATCCTCTTTCCAACGGCTCAATTACAAATTTAGCGTATCTGCCAGCTTCCTCGATGCAGTCGATCTTAAATTTGTCGAACAAACAGAATGCACCCTCTTTCTCGGCCTAACGGGAGTATCTCTCCACGATAAAGTGCTCTTGAATAGGCAGTTGAATATCTTCACGAGTCGGTAGTGCAATCACTGTGCCAGCTGCCGCATTCGCATCCAAGCTTAACCAGACCGGAAGCGCTCGGCTCGATGAACCTTCGAGTATTTCTTTGATACGTGGCGTACTCAAACTCTTTTCGCTGATCGCTACGTTTTCTCCAACACGGACAAGATAGGAAGGAATATTTACCCTTTTACCGTTCACAGTTACATGACCGTGACGCACTAATTGACGTGCTTCCGGACGCGACAAGGCGAAACCCAGGCGGAAAACCACATTATCCAAGCGACGTTCCAATAAGCGCAGCAGGTTTTCACCAGTCATCCCTTTTTGACGAGCGGCTTCCGCAAAGTAACGGCGGAATTGACCTTCCATCACCCCATAAATGCGGCGGGCTTTTTGTTTTTCACGCAACTGTAAGCCGTATTCTGTCGGCTTCTTACCGCGGCTTTTGCCATGCTGGCCAGGCGCAAACGGACGGCGATCCAAGGCGCATTTCGCACTATAGCAGCGATCCGCTTTCAAAAACAGTTTGATGCCTTCGCGGCGGCACAAACGGCAAACAGGACCTGTATATCTAGCCAATCTTCACACCTCCTAAACCCTTCTGCGTTTTGGCGGCCGGCAACCGTTATGCGGTATCGGCGTTACGTCTTTAATCAAATTCACTTCTAATCCGGCAGCCTGCAAAGCCCGAATCGCGGCTTCACGGCCGGCGCCCGGACCTTTCACGTAGCACTCCACTTCTTTCAGCCCATGCTCCATCGCGACCTTAGCAGCTGTTTCCGCCGCCATCTGCGCGGCAAAGGGCGTGCTTTTACGCGATCCTTTAAAGCCTAACGATCCTGAACTGGACCAGGATAAGGCATTGCCGGTGGTGTCTGTTAAAGTAACAATCGTGTTGTTAAAGGTAGACTTAATATGCGCTACCCCAGACTCGATATTTTTGCGTTCGCGGCGCTTCGTCCGCGCAACTTTACGTGGCATCGTTCAATCCCCTCCTATTTCTTGCGTTTTGCGCCAACGGCTCTGCTCGGCCCTTTACGCGTCCGGGCGTTCGTTTTCGTCCGCTGACCGCGCACGGGAAGGCCCCGGCGATGACGATAACCACGGTAACATCCGATTTCCATCAAGCGCTTGATGTTCAAGGATACTTCGCGCCTCAGATCCCCTTCGACCATGTATTCTTTATCAATCGCTTCACGAAGCAGAGTCACCTCTTCTTCTGACAAATCACGCACACGCGTATCCGGGCTTACCCCGGTTTTGGCCAGAATCTTTTTTGACGACGGAAAACCGATTCCGTATATATACGTTAAAGCCGCTTCTACACGCTTGTCTCGTGGCAAATCAACTCCACTGATACGCGCCATTGAATTCATACACCTCCATATTTAAAATGTTTAAATAGAAACAAAATACCCGTACTTGAACGCACCGCGCTCAATCAGCCGCGTACCGATATCTTGATGTTAGCCTTGTCTTTGTTTATGTTTTGGATTGACACAGATTACCATGACTTTTCCGTGACGTTTAATAATTTTGCATTTCTCACAAATCGTCTTCACAGAAGGCTTAACTTTCACCGTCATCCCCTCCTTACGGCGTTTACTTAAATCGATAGATAATGCGTCCGCGCGTCAAATCATAGGGAGAGAGTTCCACATTGACCCGGTCTCCCGCCAAAATCCGGATAAAATTCATCCGCATCTTCCCTGAAACATGGGCCAGAACTTTGTGCCCATTGCTTAATTCTACCAGAAACATCGCGTTTGGCAAAGGCTCCAGAACCTTACCCTCAACTTCGATAACATCCTCTTTAGACATTACACCCCTCCTCAAGTCCTATTCGCTAACATAGAGTTAATATTTCCGGGCCATTTTCCGTGACAGCGACTGTGTGTTCAAAATGCGCCGATGCTAAACCGTCTTTCGTTACCACAGTCCAGTTGTTATCTAACACCTTTACCTGATACGTCCCCAAATTCACCATGGGTTCAATGGCCAAGACCATCCCTAACTCAAGTCGCGGACCCCGGCCGGGTTTTCCGAAATTCGGGATCTGTGGGTCTTCATGCATCTCTCGTCCAATGCCATGTCCAACAAAGTCGCGCACCACACTGAGTCCATAGCTTTCTACATGCTCTTGGATCGCGTGGGAAATGTCATAGAGCCGATTTCCTACTCGAGCATGTACCAAACCAACGGCGAGAGACTCTTCCGTTATTTTTAATAATTGTTGGTGAATTGTTGAGATTTCACCAACGGGCAGCGTAACGGCTGAATCACCCACGTATCCATCATAAATTGCGCCGCAGTCAATACTGATAATATCCCCGGGTTGCAATTTCCTTAAACTTGGGATCCCATGTACCACCTCTTCATTAATCGAGGTACACAGGGTCGCCGGAAATCCATTGTATCCCTTAAAGGCGGGAATCGCCTTCTGGCGGCGGATATACGCTTCAGCCAGCCGGTCCAGATCCGCAGTGGTCAAGCCCGGTCTGACGTTCTCCCGCAAGAGTTGCAGGGTATCCGCTACGATCTTACCCGCTTTTCTCATCTTGGCTATTTGACTGGCGTTCTTTAATTCAATCATACATTTTAACCCAGCGCTGCAAGGATATCCTCTAACACTTTTTCAACAGGTTGATCCCCCTGAATGTTTTTCAGTAATCCTTGCTGCTGATAGTAATCAATCAGCGGCTGCGTCTGCTCGGCATGGACATCCAAGCGTTTTTGGGCGGTTTCCCGGGAATCATCTTTGCGTGTATAGAGTTCGCCGCCGCAATGATCGCAGACACCCGCCTGCTGCGGCGGCACAAATAGCTTATGGAAACTAGCGCCGCACTGCTTGCAGATTCTCCGGCCTGACAGACGTTTCATCAAAATATCGGTTTGCATCTCAATATTGATGACAGCGTCTACCTGGCGATCTGATTTTGCTAAGATATCTTTTAAAGCGTCCGCCTGCGGCACGGTGCGCGGAAATCCATCCAACAGAAATCCCGGTTGACAATCTGCTTCCGCCAGACGATCTCCTACAATACCGATCGTTACATCATCCGGAACCAGAGCGCCGGATTCCATATATTCTTTAGCTTTCAAACCCAACGGCGTGCCATTCGCCATGGCGCTGCGGAACATGTCCCCTGTAGCAATATGCGGTATCCCCAATTTCTCTAAAATCTTCTCCGCCTGCGTTCCTTTACCTGCTCCGGGGGGGCCCATAAATAAAATATTCATTTTTTACTCTCCTCCATTACTTCATAAAGCCTTGATAATGCCTCATGACCAGTTGAGATTCAAGCTGCTTCATGGTATCCAGCGCGACCCCAACGACGATGAGCAAAGAAGTACCGCCGAAATAAATATTTGTAAGCCCTGTTACTCCGGATACGATGGTTGGCAGAATCGAAATGAGGGCTAAGAACATGGCGCCTACAAATGTTACACGGTACATAACTTTCGTAATGTACTCCGACGTCGGCCGTCCCGGGCGTAATCCTGGAACAAAGCCGCCGTATTTTTTGAGATTCTCCGCTACGTCCATCGGTTTAAACGTGATCGAGGTATAAAAATAGGTAAAGCCAATAATTAACAGAGCATAGACGATCAAATAGGGAATCGATTCCCATCTGCCGTTCATGGACATCCAACGGCTGGCAAACAGGGCAAATGAGGATCCCGGGGTCCAAGATGAGATCTGCGCGGGCAAGCCGACCAGAGAGATCGCGAAGATGATCGGAATCACACCGGCTTGATTCACCTTTAAGGGGATATGCGAACTCTGTCCGCCGTACACCCGGCGACCGACGACCCGTTTCGCGTACTGTACTTGAATCCGGCGCTGTCCTTCATTGATATAGACGATTCCGGCAACCACCGCGATCACGATGACCGCTAAGAGAAGAATCGTCGCTAAACCGACTTCACCTACGCCCCACTGCTCAGTCAGCGTAATCAGCGCGCTCGGAATCCTGGAGGCAATCCCGGCGAAGATGATCAAGGAAATGCCGTTGCCGATCCCTTTCTCCGTGATGGACTCGCCTAACCACATGAGGAACGTCGTCCCCGCGGTTAATACTAAGGTGATTAAGAGATAAATTAACCAGCTCCATACGCCAGCCGGTATATCAATCGCCCCGCGCAAACCGAACGTCATCCCCAAGCCTTGCACAAACCCCAAGACCACCGTCGAATAACGAATATATTGGACGATCTTCTTGCGGCCATAGTCTCCTTCTTTGGACAACCGTTCCAAATGCGGTACGACGACCTGCAATAACTGAATGATAATCGAGGCCGTGATATAGGGCGTGATACTCATGGCAAAGACCGTAAACCGACGGAACGACCCACCGGTAAACGTATCGAAGAAATCCATCATGCTGCCGCCGCCGACGATATTCTGCAAGGCTTCATGATTGATGAAGGGAATCGGAATATGCGCGCCGATGCGGAAGACGAAAAACATCAGCAAGGTGAACAGCAACTTATTGCGCAGGTTTGACACTCTTAAAGCGTTTCTAAGAGAATCAGTATTCAAGGACATGCTATTCCACCTCGATCTTTCCACCGGCCGCAACAATTTTCTCGGCAGCGGAACGGCTGACCTTATCAACTTGGACGGTCAAAGGCTTGCTTAGCTCTCCCATTCCAAGAATTTTTACGCCATCTTTCACCGTCTTAATCAGTCCGGTTTCAAACAGAGTTTCGTAGTTCACCGTATCACCCGCGTTAAATAAATCTAAATCACGCAGGTTTAAAATGACGTATTCCTTTTTGAAGATGTTTGTAAAACCGCGTTTCGGTAAACGCCGCGCCATCGGCATCTGTCCGCCTTCAAAACCACGGCGTACGCCTCCGCCAGAACGGGCTTTTTGGCCTTTGTGCCCTTTGCCAGCCGTCTTGCCTTGGCCGCTGCCGATTCCGCGCCCGAGGCGTTTCGTACTATGCGTCGATCCAGGCGCCGGCTTAAGTTCATGCATTTTCATTCTACCAACACCTCCTTCTATTCAGCGATCTGTTCAACCGTCAGCAAGTGAGCGCATTGGCGGATCATGCCATGTACCGCGGCGTTGTCTTCGCGCACGACATTGGATCCCATCCTGCGCAGGCCGAGGGCTTGCAGGGTTTTACGATGCTGCGGTTTCGAACCTATGGGGCTCTTGGTTAACGTTATCTTCAGTTTCATGACCGGCCCTCCTAACCTAAGATTTCTTCCACGGATTTTCCGCGTAATCTGGCTACTTCATCCGGGCGTTTCAAAGATTTCAAAGCCGTCATCGTGGCGTTGACAACATTATGCGCATTCGAAGAACCCAAGGATTTCGTCAGTATATCGTGGTATCCGGCTGCTTCCAGAACCGCGCGCACAGCGCCGCCAGCGATCACACCCGTTCCGAGAGCCGCCGGTTTGAGCAGGACTTGTCCCGCGCCATACACTCCAGTGATCGCGTGCGGAATCGTCGTCCCATTGCGCGGAACGTTAACCATGTTCTTCTTCGCATCCTCCACGCCTTTACGGATGGCTTCCGGTACTTCACCCGCTTTACCTAAACCGGCGCCTACACGACCATCTCCGTCTCCAACGACGACCAGCGCGCTGAAACTGAAACGCCGGCCGCCTTTCACAACTTTGGCGACACGGGAGATGTGTACGACTTTTTCGGTTAATTCCGTTTTATTGGCATCCACATTGGACAATGATTTTCCCTCCCTTACTCCATTTTAGAATTGCAGTCCAGCTTCACGAGCAGCTTCCGCTAAAACGGCAACCCGTCCGTGATAGATATTGCCGCCACGGTCAAAAACTACTTGTTCGATCCCTTTAGAGACAGCGCGCTGCGCGATCAATGCTCCGACTTTTTTAGCGCCTTCTTTATTACCGCCGGACAAGGCCGCCGCCTTAAAATCCGGATCCAGGGAAGAAGCCGCGGCTAAGGTCGTACCCTGCTCGTCGTCAATGATTTGGGCGTATATATGATTCAAACTGCGGAAAACAGCCAGGCGAGGACGTTCAGGCGTTCCGAATACGGTTTTGCGAACTCGCTTATGCTTTTTCCAGCGAATGGCTTTACGATCGATTTTCGTATACAAGCGGTATTCACTCCTTTCATAGGCAGGCTGCGCCCGCGCCAAACTTATTTCTTAGCTTTAGCGCCGCCGGCTTTACCCGCTTTACGGCGGACCACTTCGCCCGCGTAACGTATGCCTTTGCCTTTATAAGGTTCCGGTTTACGCTGCGAACGGATCTCCGCCGCCCATGCGCCGACCAATTCTTTGTCCGTTCCTTTGACCAGGATACGATTCGGGGCTGGAACGTCAAATTCTAAACCTGCATAGGGCGTTAATTCTACCGGATGAGACTTCCCTACGGTCAGCACGAGTATCTCTCCCTGCTTGGCCGCGCGATAGCCCACACCGACCAATTCCAAACCTTTTTCAAAGCCCTTGGTTACGCCTTCCACCATATTCGCGATTAACATCCTGGTTAAACCATGCAATGAGCGGTGCAGCGGCTCGTCGCTGGAACGGGTCACCAAGATCTCTTGATCTTTGATCTCAATATTGATTTCCGAACGCATCTGTTTGCTTAACAATCCTTTAGGTCCTTGCACTGTGACCAAGTTATTGTCGATCTTAACCTCGACGCCGTTCGGTATAGCAATTGGCATCTTGCCAATTCTGGACATCCAACGCACCTCCCTATCTTACCAAATATAGCAGATGACTTCTCCCCCCAAGCCCAGCTTGCGGGCTTGCTTATCGGACATAATACCTTGCGAGGTGGAGATCACCGCCACGCCTAATCCACCTAACACCTTAGGAATCTCATCACGCTTGGTGTAAACGCGCAAACCAGGACGGCTGATACGCTTCAGGCCGCTGATCACACGCTCCCGGTTCGGACCGTATTTCAAGTACATACGGATAATCCCTTGTTTATTGTCCGCCACGTACTCTACATCTTTGATATATCCTTCGTTCTTCAGTAATTCCGCGAGATCTTTTTTCACTCTGGAAGCCGGTACCTCAACTTTGTCATGATATACCATTCCGGCATTTCGTATACGAGTCAGAAAATCCGCGATCGGATCGGACATTGCCACTTGGGTGTTCCCCCTTCCTTAACAGCTGACTTACTACCAACTGGATTTGGTGACTCCCGGCAATTCGCCTTTATAAGCGAGTTCCCTGAAGCAGATGCGGCATAAACCGAATTTGCGCATATACGCATGGGGCCGGCCGCACAGTTTGCAGCGATTATGCGAACGCACGGCAAATTTTTGCGGCCGCGCTTGTTTCACTATCATTGATTTTTTTGCCACGAAGCGAACCCTCCTTACTTATTCGTGAAACGGCATGCCAAGCAAAGCGAGAAGTTCACGAGCTTCTTCATCCGTGCGAGCTGAAGTGACAAACACTATGTTCATGCCGCGGAGTTTATCAATTTTATCATATTCGATTTCCGGAAAAATCAGCTGTTCCTTCAGCCCTAGGGTATAATTGCCGCGGCCGTCAAAGGACTGGGGCGAAACTCCGCGAAAATCACGTACTCTGGGTAACGCCGCATTCATCAGGCGGTCAACGAATTCATACATGCGATTGCCGCGCAGGGTCACTTTCACACCGATCGCCATACCGGCGCGCAGTTTAAAGGCCGCAATGGATTTTTTGGCCCGCGTGACTACGGGACGCTGTCCGGTGATCTTCATGACATCTTCCACAGCCGCGTCTATCGCTTTGGAATTGGTTATCCCTTCGCCTACGCCGATGTTAATCACGACTTTTTCCAAGCGCGGAATTTGCATGATATTTTTATAACTGAACTTCTGCTGTAACGCAGGAGCCACATCTTGAGCAAATCGCTCTTTAAGCTGTACAGACAAACCTGATTCCTCCCTTCCCTGTTATTTGGAATCCGGTAAATTCACGCCGCATTTTTTGCATACGCGCACTTTGCCGGAATCCGTGAGCTTGATACTGCGCCGGGTGACTGATTTGCACTCGGAACAATAGAGCATGACATTGGAACTGTTGATCGCTGCTTCCTGCTCGACGATACCGCCTTGGGGCATCGCTTGGGAAGGCTTGGTATGTCTCTTCACGAGATTGATCTTCTCAACGACGATTCGGCCTTTTTTCAGATCAACCGCAAGGATTTTGCCGCGTTTGCCGGCGTCCTTACCCGTGATCACCATGACCACGTCGCCCTTCTTCACATGTATCTTATGATGAGCGCTCTTGGTTACCGCCACTTTTTACACCTCCGCCTTTACCGTGGTTAAATAACTTCCGGCGCCAATGAGACGATCTTCATGAAGTCTTTTTCACGCAATTCGCGCGCTACCGGGCCAAATATGCGCGTGCCGCGCGGACTGTTATCGTCACGAATGATGACCGCCGCATTTTCGCTGAAACGGATGTACGAACCATCCGCACGTTTAATTTCTTTTTTGGTACGAACCACAACCGCTTTGACAACTTCACCCTTTTTGACCACGCCGCCTGGCGTTGCTTCTTTAACCGTAGCTACGATCACATCGCCAACCGAGGCGTACCGGCGCATGGATCCTCCCAGAACGCGAATACACATTAAACGCTTCGCACCTGAGTTATCCCCGACTTTCAATCTCGTCTGTACCTGGATCATTTCAGCCGACTCCCTTCCGAATTGAGTTTATTAGAGAACTACGGCTTTTTCCGTGATCTCTGTCACACGCCAGCGTTTATCCTTACTCAGCGGACGAGTTTCCATGATCACCACAGTATCGCCCGTGCGGGCTTCATTTTTTTCATCGTGCGCTTTATACTTCTTGGTTTTGCTGATCGTACGTTTATATACTGAATGCCGCATTTTTATTTCTACAGCCACAACAACAGTCTTTTCCATCTTGTCACTGACTACTTTGCCGGTTCTCACTTTGCGCAGGGTTCTTTCCACCTTTGAGAGCCTCCTTTCCGAAATGATGCAAGTATTATGCACGTTCGATGTGCAATTCTCGTTCACGCAAAATCGTCTTGCCTCTGGCAATGCCCTTTTTGACTTCTTTGATACGCATGACATTTTCCAGTTGACCGGTCGCCAGTTGGAAACGCAAATTGAATAATTCCGTCTTGAAAGAATCGATCTCCTTCAGTACTTCTTCATCCGTCATGTCACGAAGCTCTTTATTTTTCATTTGCGTCACCTCCTTCGAGTTCTGCACGCGTTACAAATCTGGCCTTAATCGAAAGCTTATGCATGGCTAAACGCAAGGCTTCCCGTGCGGTTTCTTCCGGAACGCCGGCTAATTCAAACATCACCCGGCCCGGTTTGACGACGGCTACCCAGTATTCAGGCGCGCCTTTACCGCTGCCCATACGCGTTTCAGCCGGTTTGGCCGTGATCGGCTTATCCGGGAAGATCTTGATCCAGACTTGCCCGCCACGGCGAATATAACGCGTCATGGCAATACGAGCCGCTTCGATCTGACGATTCGTCACCCAGCCGGGTTCCGAAGCTACTAAGCCATATTCACCATAAGTAACTTTATTTCCACGAGTTGCCGTCCCCCGCAGTTTACCACGATGTTGTTTCCGATGTTTTACTCTGGTAGGAATTAGCATCTATTTTCCTCCTTCCACCGGGATTTGCTTTTTGGCCGGAAGAATTTCTCCTTTATAGATCCATACTTTAACGCCAACCTTGCCATAGGTGGTATTGGCTTCGGCAAATCCATAATCAATATCCGCGCGCAACGTGTGCAGCGGAACTTTTCCTTCGTTATACCACTCTGTACGGGCGATTTCAGCGCCGCCCAAACGACCGCCGCAAGAAATCTTGATTCCCTGCGCGCCTATACGCATGGTCCGGCCCACCGTTTGTTTCATCGCCCGGCGGAATGAGGTGCGTTTTTCCAATTGCTGCGCTACATTTTCCGCCACTAATTGCGCGTCTAATTCAGGCTTCTTGATCTCGACGATATTGACATTGACTTGTTTTCCGGTCAAGGCTTCTAAGGATTTACGCAAGTTTTCCACCTCAGTGCCTCCGCGACCGATAACGATACCCGGCTTCGCTGCGTGGATCGAGACTTTCACCCGATTCGCGGCGCGTTCAATCTCCACTTTGGGAACACCGGCCTGACTAAGTTTACCCTTCACAAACTTGCGGATTTTCAGATCTTCATGCAGGAGCTCCTGGTAGTTCTTATCTGCGAACCAACGGCCCTCCCAGTCACGAATGATGCCAATGCGAAGGCCTTTAGGATTTACCTTTTGACCCACTATCTAATCCTCCTTTTCCCCGACAACGACAGTAATGTGGCTCGTTCTTTTGACAATCCGGTCTGCTCTGCCCATTGCTCTCGGTTTAATACGTTTCATTGACGGACCTTGATCCACAAAAATCTGTGAAACATATAAGTCGTCTACATTAAGATTTAAGTTGTGCTCAGCATTCGCGATGGCTGATTTCAGCACTTTCGTAACCGATTCGACCGATCCATGCGGTGTGAATTTCAAAATGGCCAACGCCTGATTCACTTGCTTGCCGCGAATCAAATCCACTACTTGACGCGTTTTACGAGGAGAAACGCGGATAAATTTTGCAACGGCTCTGGCTTCTGTTTCCATTCATCCAACCCCCTCTTAGCGTAAGCTGCTGGACTTTTCGCTGCCAGCATGCCCTTTGTAGGTACGGGTAGGCGAAAATTCACCTAATTTGTGCCCTACCATATCTTCCGTGATATATACCGGAACATGTTTACGTCCATCATGAACGGCAATGGTATGTCCCACCATCTGCGGGAAAATGGTCGAGCGTCTGGACCAGGTCTTCAGCACACGCTTGTTTCCGCTCTGATTCATCGCCTCCACGCGTTCCAGCAAGCGCATCTGGACGAACGGTCCCTTTTTTACCGATCTGCTCATTGATGAGCCTCCCTTCGATTACTACTTACTGCGCCGCTTTATAATAAAGCGATTGTTCGGATTCTTCTTCTTCCGCGTCTTGGCGCCCAAGGCCGGTTTACCCCACGGGGTTACCGGGTTACGGCCGATCGGATTGCGGCCCTCGCCACCGCCATGCGGATGGTCTACCGGGTTCATAACCGAACCACGGACAGTCGGGCGAATCCCCAACCAGCGCGACCGCCCGGCTTTGCCGATACTGACATTCTCGTAGTCCAGATTCCCTACTTGGCCGATCGTCGCCCGGCATTCCAGATGAACCAGGCGCATTTCACTGGAAGGCAAGCGCAGCGTCGCGTAATTACCCTCCTTAGCCATTAACTGTGCCGAACCGCCGGCAGAACGCACGATTTGCGCCCCTTTACGCGCTTTTAACTCAATATTATGCACCAAGGTACCCACCGGGATATTCCTCAGCGGTAATGTATTGCCGACTTTGATATCCGAATCCGGTCCGGAAACCACGGTCATTCCGACCTTTAAACCATTCGGCGCCAAGATATAGCTTTTCGCTCCATCGGCATAATGCAACAAAGCGATATTGGCTGAACGGTTCGGATCATATTCGATTGTCGCGACTTTCGCCGGAATCCCGTCTTTGATCCGTTTGAAATCAATCACCCGGTACATCCGCTTATGTCCGCCGCCCTGATGGCGCACACTCAGATGACCTTCATTATTCCTGCCGCCTTTTCTACGCAATGGTTTCAGTAAGGAGCGTTCCGGAGCTACTTGACTCAGATCATCAAACGTCAATACTGTCATCTGGCGCCGTCCCGGCGACGTCGGTTTATATTTTTTGATTGGCATGATGTTCCTCCTTCCTTTGCTGAGTATCTTTTACAGTCCGGCAAAGCCCTCAATACGATCTCCGCTCTTGAGGGTGACGATCGCTTTTTTACGGTCGGAGGTCTTTCCTGTATAACGTCCGACCCGTTTCATTTTGCCTTTGACGTTCATCGTTCTGACTTCAACAACTTTGACTTTGAACATCTTTTCGACTGCGTATTTCACTTCGATCTTGTTGGCTTCGGGCGCCACCCAGAAGGTATATTTGTTTTCTTCCATCAGTCCGACCGATTTTTCTGAGACGACCGGGCGGAGCAATACATCGCGAGCGTCGCGCATCAGGCAAACACCTCCTCTGCTTTATCAACGGCCGCTTTTGTCAGAACGAGCACGTCATGCCGCAGCAGATCAACCACATTCAAGCCGCAAACATCTAACGCCTTGACGCCCGCGATATTGCGGGTACAGCGGTTCACGATCTCGTTTCTTTCATCCGTAACGACCAACGCTTTGCGCTCGACCTTCAGCGCCTTTAAGAGTGTAACGATCTCACGCGTCTTTTGTTCCGTCAACTGGATATCGTCAACGACAATGAGGTTCGCTTCCTGAACTTTAGATGATAAAGCTGAACGTAGCGCCAAACGCCGCACCTTCTTCGGCAAAGAAAACCCGTACTGACGGGGTTTCGGTCCGAACAATACAGCTCCGCCACGCCACAACGGCGAACGGCTGCTGCCGGCGCGGGCGCGCCCGGTTCCTTTTTGGCGCCAAGGTTTGCGGCCTCCGCCGCGCACCTCTCCGCGCAATAATGTCGAATGTGTCCCGCGGCGCAAACTTGCCAGCTGAGACACCATCGCTGAATGCAACACATGGGTATTCGGCTCGATCCCGAAAATCTGATCGCTCAGTTCGATTTCGCCCACCGATTCCCCTAGCATATTGACAACTTGTACTTTCGGCATTGCAACTTCCCCCTTTCCCTTACGCTACGCCTTGACTTTCACCGAAGGCTTCAGGATAACGTATCCTTTTTTCGCTCCGGGGATAGCGCCTTTAAGTAAAATCAAGTTTTTTTCCACATCAACCCGAACCACTTCCAGGTTTTGCACGGTCACACGTACGCCGCCTTTGCGTCCGGGTAAGTTACGACCTTTAAATACCCGAGCGGGGCCCTTCGCGCCCATCGAACCTGTGCGATGATGATATTTGGAACCATGACCCATCGGTCCGCGACGGGAGTTATGACGTTTCAGCATACCGGTAAATCCTTTGCCTTTGGACGTGCCAACCACATCGACATGATCTCCGGCAGCGAATAAATCAGCTTTAATCTCTTGGCCGACCGCATAAGCGTCTGCGTCTTCTACCCGGAACTCGCGCAATATGCGCAACGGATTGAGCGAGGCTTTCTTAAAATGACCCTGCTCCGGCTTGTTGGCCAAGCGTTCGGGTTTCCCGGCGAATCCCAATTGAATCGCCTCATAACCATCTGAGGCTTCGGTTTTTTTCTGCACTACATAGCAAGGACCGGATTCCACGACCGTAACCGGGATCAGCCGGCCGTCTGCGGTGAAGATCTGCGTCATACCAATCTTTTTACCCAGTAATCCTTTGGACACGAATTGCCACCTCCTGAACGCTCTGAAGTGCACTGACTTACTCAGCGCACAAGAACTTCATCTTTCTGAATTTTTTAGCTGTTTTCTGCTCATTGCAAGCCTTTCCAGCCGTTTCAACTTACCACGCCTCCGGGCGTTTCATAGTCGCAAACACAGATATTCTATCACAATTTCTGTATCAATGCCAGCCGAAAAGCAAATTATAGTTTGATTTCGATATCTACACCAGCCGGCAAATCCAAACGCATTAAGGCGTCCACTGTCTTCGACGTGGGCTCTAAAATATCAATCAAACGCTTATGCGTACGCATTTCAAATTGTTCACGTGAATCCTTATTCACGTGCGGTGAACGCAAAATCGTATAGATGTTCTTCTCTGTAGGCAACGGAATCGGTCCGCTGACGCTGGCGCCGGTTCGTTTCGCGGTCTCTACAATCTTCTCTGCGGATTGATCCAGGGTTTTATGATCAAATGCTTTTAAGCGGATGCGAATTTTTTGATTCATGATACCAACCTCCTGTAAATTAACGCCTGTTCAACAGGCTTGAGGCGTAAAAATTCCCTGTTCCGGGCGGAGTCCCCTGAGTACAGCAACCTTTTACACCCACACCTATCCTACCTATGCATCTCCGAGGCGAAGGGGGGCGCAAGCGCCCCCGTGCTCCGGTTAATATCTATTTACTCTAATTTTAACCGGTGACGACAGTTGCTACGACGCCGGACCCAACAGTACGTCCGCCTTCACGCACGGCGAAGCGCAATCCTTGTTCCATGGCGATTGGCGTTATCAACTCAACTTTAATCGTCACCCGGTCACCTGGCATAACCATCTCGATCCCTTCCGGCAAAGTGACGACACCCGTCACGTCCGTTGTCCGGAAATAGAATTGCGGGCGATAGTTGTTGAAGAACGGGGTATGCCGTCCGCCTTCTTCTTTCGTCAGGACGTAAATTTCACCGGTAAAAGAGGTGTGCGGTTTGATCGATCCCGGTTTCGCCAGAACCTGTCCGCGTTCGATGTCCTTACGGTCTACGCCGCGCAGCAAGCAACCGATGTTGTCCCCAGCTTCCGCCCGATCGAGCAGTTTGCGGAACATTTCCACCCCGGTGACGACCGTTTTGCGTGTTTCTTCCGTCAAGCCAACGATTTCGATTTCATCCCCGACTTTGATCGTACCGCGTTCGCAACGGCCTGTAGCAACCGTGCCGCGGCCGGTGATCGTGAAGACGTCTTCTACCGGCATCAAGAAGGGTTTATCGGTATCACGTTCCGGCGTCGGAATGAAGGAATCTACCGCGTCCATCAGGTTCCAAATCTTGCCGCACCATTCACATTCACGTTCTCCGCAGCCACATTGCAGGGCTTTCAGGCCGGAACCGGGGACCACTGGAATATCGTCGCCCGGGAATTCGTATTCACTGAGCAGTTCGCGAATTTCCATTTCTACCAGTTCCATCAATTCAGGGTCATCGACCATATCCGCTTTGTTCAGCCACACCACGATGTGATGCACACCCACCTGGCGCGCCAGAAGGATATGTTCACGGGTCTGAGGCATCGGGCCGTCAGCGGCGGAAACAACCAAAATCGCTCCGTCCATCTGAGCCGCGCCGGTGATCATATTCTTGATATAGTCAGCGTGTCCTGGGCAATCCACATGCGCATAGTGACGCGCGGAGGTTTCGTATTCCACATGAGCCGTAGAAATTGTGATGCCTCTTTCACGTTCTTCCGGCGCTTTGTCGATCTGATCGAAAGCAGTAGCCACCGCGCCGCCGTGTTTAGACAGAACCAAGGT
>JAITOV010000146.1 GCA_031289735.1 Peptococcaceae bacterium | reverse complement strand
AGCGCGCGGTAATCTGATCACGCCGTGGGTGTTCGCGGATGTGACGAACGACATGCCTGCGGCAGCGAACGAGACGTTTGGCCCCGTGTGCAGTATCCTGCGCGCGGAGGACGAGGACGACGCGATACGCCTCGCGAACGAGACCGAATATGGCCTGTCGTCGAGCGTCATCACGGATGATCGCTGGCGCGGCGTCAAAGTCGCCCGGCGGATTGAGAGCGGCATGACGCATATCAATGACAGCTCGATCGCGGACGAGCCGCACGTCATGTTCGGCGGCGAGAAAGCCAGTGGTCTCGGCCGGTTTAACGGCGAGTGGGTTCTGCGCAAGTTCACGACGGAGAAGTGGGTGAGCGTGCGCTGACCGCTTAACCGGAGGATGGAATCCAGTATAACAAAGTCGCACATCTTTGTCTGTTGTTAGGTTAGACGGGGGTGTGCGATTTTATTGTAAAGGTGATGTAAAGAGGTCCTAGACAAAATAAATCGCAAAAGCAGGAACAAATGAAATATTCACGAAGTTTATAGTGATAGCTTAAGTTAAAAGTATCACAAAGATCGCGCAACCCATCTGGAAATAGTATGAAAAGGGGGATTGAGGTGGAGTTAAAGCAAGAGTTTCAACAAGTCATCGAGAAGATTGTCGGACCCAGCCGTGTGGCGACGGAAGAAAACATCTGTCTGAGTTACGCCTATAATGCCGTATTGGGTAAAGATGTGGTGCGTAAACCGGATATGGTGGCCATGGCGCAAACAACGGCAGAGGTCTCGGAAATTTTGCAGGCGGCGAATCAATACCACGTGCCGGTCACGCCCAAAGGGATTACCGGGACGACCGGGCACGGCGGTTGCCTGCGCGGCGGTGTGCTGCTAGATCTGACCTTGATGGATCAGATTCTCCTGATCGATCCGGTCAATATGAAAGCCGTTACGGAAGCGGCTTGCAGCTTCTTTAAGTTAGCGCAGGAATTATTTAAAGTGGATCTGATGCTGCCAACCGCGCCGTATGGGCCGGGGCCGAATGTCGCGGCTTCGGCGATTACTCCGGTGAATGCCTTTGGCGAAACCAAGTACGGGGCGAACATTAATCTGGTCGAGGGATTTGAGGTCGTACTGCCCTCGGGTGAGATCGTCCAGATCGGGTCGCTGGCCTATCAGGACAAGCCGTTCGGTCCGTATTATCGTTATATTACCGGACCCGATCTGGTCGGGCTGTTTACGAAATCCAACGGCGCTTTGGGCATCGTCACCAAGGTCGCTTACCGCTGTCTGAAAAAACCGCAGTGCTGGTCGTTTCATACCTATTATTGGCCGGAAGATCAGATTAAGGAGCTCGCGCAGATGGTCTTAGAGACGACGGCGGCGGAAATCTTCGATGTGCATCTCAATGATCGCTGGAGTTGGGCCATGATCCAGAGCGTCCGGATTCCGGACGATTGCTTCTACCTGGCGGAATTTATTCTCAACGGGGAGAATGAGCAGGAATTGGCCGGCCGGGAGCAGTGTCTGCGTGAGATCTGTGAATCTCTGGGCGGCAAGAATCTGCCGGGCTTTGCTGAGGATTTTTACACACGCTGGCCGACGCATTTCATGTTTATGGAGATGGTCGTGCCGCCGCGTTCCACGCTGCCGGCTAAAATGCCGCGGCGCTATATGATCATGTTTGACGAATTGCTCTTTCCGACCTCATGGCTGCCGGAAGTCTATACGAAGATGGTCGCTCTATGTAAGAAGTACGATATTCTGAACTTCCCGAAGATCGCTGCTTTTTCCGGATTTCCGATGAATGCCCAGACGATCTCAGGGCATTGGTGGACTCCGATCGATGATACAGATCCGCAAGTAATGGAGAGTTTCTATGCTTGTCAGGCGGAATTCAGAGCATGGTTCGGAGAGCAAGGCGGGACATTCCAGCAGAGGATACCACCCGCTGCCCCGGATTACGCCTGGACGAATCAGCTGGGCGCGTTCAACCTCATCCGGCGCATCAAAGAACTGCTGGATCCGAATGACATTCTCAGTCCCGGAACTTTCGAACTTGGAGAGGTGTAATCGATGGAAACATTAAGAAAGCAGAAACTGCGCGAATTTAAAGAAAGCTGGACACTCTGCGCCCATTGCGGCACATGTAACGCGCGCGCTCCGATCATCCCGCATAACTGGCGGGAACTGCCGCCGCCGGAATGGTCCGCTCCGTACCGCCGCTGTCCATCTTTTGAATATTATAACTACCGAGCGTACACGGCTCAGGGACGTAACGTTTTAGCCACGCTCTTCTTTGACGATGCGCATTATCCGATCACTGAAGACCTGCTGAAAATCGTCTATACCTGCACCAGTTGCGGTGTGTGTTCCGATATCTGTAAGGCAACCGATCCGTTGACCGCCGTATGGGCTTGGCGCGAAGAACTCACGGCGCGCGGCGCGCAGCTGCCTGAACCGCTGGAGCAGATCCATCAGCGGATTCAGGACAGCGGCAATATGTTCGGGGCGAAACAAGCGATTCAACGGAACGACCTGCCGCAAGCGGGGAAAGACGTCTTCTTTGCCGGGTGTAATGTGCGTTTCGCCCAGCCGCAGGTGATTGACGCCGTAGCTAAAACCTTGCACAAGGCCGGTATCGATATCGCCTATCTGGGCGACCATGAGATCTGCTGCGGTTTCATTCCCGGTTACGACGGCAACACGGATCTCATGGAACGTCAAGCGCAACTGAACGTAGAAAACCTGCGCCAGGCCGGCTGTCAGCGCGTGATCGTCTCTTGCGCGCATTGCTATCGCGCCCTGAGCGTTGATTATTCGCTTTTGGTAGGGCCTCTGCCCTTCGAAGTCGTACATTACGCGGATCTTCTCGCGCAGCTGCTGGAGGACAAGAAACTGGCTTTTCGGGAAAGCAGCCCGGCGCAAGTGACCTATCACGATCCTTGCTTCCTGGGACGGTTCGGACAGATCTATGACGCGCCGCGGACGGTGATTCAGAGCATCCCTGGGGTAGAACTGGTAGAAATGGAGCGCAACCGGCGCTGGTCTTACTGTTGCGGTTCCGGAGCGAAGATCAGCGCGGCTTGTTATCCTGAATTCGGCGGTGCGATCAGCAAAGATCGTATTGCCGAAGGACTGCGGGCGGCAGGAACAATCGTGACAGCCTGTACAACGTGTGTGCATCAATTGACGCGGGCGGCTAGAAACGAAGGGATCGATGTGGCTGTCAAAGATCTTTCCGTGCTGGCAGCGGAAAGGTTGGCGTGAGGTGGCGCGTATGGCACAGATCAGAGGTGTACATCATGTCGCCTTAGGGGTCAGCGATCTGGAAAAGATGATCGCCTTCTATGGTGAAGTATTGGGATTTTCCGTCGTATTGGCGCGTATTGAAGAATCAGCAAAGCCACCGATGCGCGCGGTGACGCGTACATCGTCCGTTGTTTTCGGCGGAGCTTTGCTCCTGCGGGAAGCGGGCGGCTTCCAGTTAGAGATGATCCGCATGACCGATCCGGCGCCGCGCCCGATCCGGGCGAATTCTCACTACGGAGATATCGGCGTGAACAAGATCGTCTGTGGCGAGCCCAATCTCGAACGGTTTTGTCAAGAACACAGCGCTCAGTTGCCGTTTTGTACGCAACCACGCTGGATTGAACTTCCAGGCGGCCTCACCTATGGATTTGTCTATTGCCGGGATCCGGAAGGCAATCTCGTAGAACTGGTCACTTGCCCGGATGTAGGGGAGCAGATCCCTCTGTGCGGCGCGCGTTGGGTGGGTATAAGTGTAACGGATTTGGAGCGCTCGTTGGATTTCTATCAGCATCAACTCGGTCTGGACCGCGTGGTGATTCCACCGCATGATGGGTTTTCCGGCTGCCTGGATGAAGTCTCCGGCTATAGCGGGACCAAAGCGCGCTCCTGCTTGCTGGGAAGCAGCTTGGCGCAGATGGGTGAAGGCCTGGTTGAATTATTCGAGGTGTCCGCACCGCGCGGCAGAGCCCTGCCTTTCGCCGCGCTGTGGGGAGATTTTGGTTATCTACAGACGTGTTTCCTCCAGAATAACGCTCGCGCCGCGGCTGAACGCTTGACGAAGGCGGGGATCGAGTTCCTGTGCGCGCATACCGTGGCGGAAGGCGGACCGTCCGGACCGCCGGGGGAATTCTTCTATATTAAAGACCCGGATGGCATCCCGCTGGAACAGTTATATGTTCCTTCAGGAGGTGCGTCTGAATGAGTCTGCAAGGAAAAACCGCTATTGTCACTGGCGGCGGGACCGGGATCGGCGCCGCCATAACGCGCCGTTTCGTCACGGATGGCCTGCAAGTGGTGATCACCGGTAGACGGGAAGCCCCGTTGCAACAAGTCGCGGAGTCTTTACCGGCGGGCCGGGTCGTCCCTTGTGCCGGCGACGTGACGCAGCCGGAACATGCGCAGCGGCTGGTGGAAACAGCCTTGGGCATTACAGGACACATCGATGTTTTGGTCAACTGCGCCGGAGTTACGGCTCATCATTCCATCACGGAGACGGATCTGGAGGAATGGCGCTCGGTGATCGATATTAATCTGCACGGCCCGTTTTTGTGTATGCGGGCGGTGATCCCGCAGATGATCCAACAAGGCGGCGGTTCGATCATTAATATCGCCTCCATGGCCGGTTTGCGCTGCGCTCCGCAGTCTCCGGCTTATTGTACTTCTAAGGCTGCGCTGATCATGCTGACGCAGCAGGCGGCGCTGGATTATGGACGGTATCAGATCCGCTGCAACGCGATTTGCCCCGGCTTCGTCTATACTGATATGACCGAAAATGAATTCAAGCAACTCTCCGCCGATCTCGGCACGGATAGCCAGACCTTCTTAGCCAGTGCGCTGCGTGACGTCCCGTTACCGCCGGCTCGCCCGGATAAGATCGCCGGCGTGTGCAGTTTTCTGGCAGGAGAGGATTCCGCCTATCTGACCGGCATCGTTATCCCGGCGGACGGAGGGAGCGCGATCGTCGACCTCTTCGGCGCCGGCATCGGTCGCGCAATCACGGAATTAGGGCCCAAACAGGCTTAGCGCAGAGGTTGCATTGAACTCTTTAAAAATAGTTGGAGGAGGTAAGCTGATATGACGAATCAATGCGGGCGCTTAGCAGGTAAAACCGCGCTGATCACCGGCGGCGCGTCCGGTATGGGTAAGGCCGCCGCTGAACTATTCGCTCAGGAAGGCGCGCAAGTAGTGTGCGCCGATCTCAACGACGCGGGAGAAAAAATCGCTGCCCAAATCCGGGAGAGCGGCGCTGAGGCGACATTCGTGCGCGCAGACATCAGCCAAACACCGGATTGCGAGAAAATCGTTCAGACAGCCGTGCAACGCTACGGTAGTATCGACGTATTCTATGGGAACGCCGGCATATCTTCGCACTTCAATTTCCACGAGATGGACATAGAGAGTCATTATGACCGGGTGATGAATGTCAACTGCCGGGCCAACTTTGTGCTGACGAAGCTCATTCTTCCATACATGTTGAAGCAGGGCAAGGGTTCTTTGATTTTCACCTTGTCCGTCAACGCGGAATACGGTATGGCCAACGGGGCGTCTTACTCGGCGTCAAAAGCGGCGTTGAAGCAGTTGATCAAATCGTTGGCCTTGGAATACAGTGCTCTGGGCATCCGGGCCAATGGGATTTTACCAGGTTTGATTCGCTCCGGTATGACCGTCCCCGGGGGGCCGATTGAACAAGCGGTGTTACCCTTTGTGCCGATGGGCAGAGCGGGAGAGGCGAGGGAAATCGCGCAGGCGGCGTTGTTCTTTGCCAGTGACGACAGTTCTTATTGCTCCGGTTCCATGCTGGTGGTAGACGGAGGACAATCCAGCGGCATTCGCCCGCAAATTGAGGTATAATACTACTAGAACGAATGCGGGGCGCATCCGGCAGAGTGACGAGGATGAGGTGAGGTTTGCAGCAGATGGATAAGCAAAAAATTTATGTACTGGGCCATAAGAATCCGGATACGGACTCGATATGCGCGGCGATTTCCTACGCGGAACTGAAGAAGCGGCGCGGGTTTAACGCGGTAGCCGGGCGTCTGGGGGAATTGAATCGCGAGACGGCGTTCGTGCTGAATTATTTTGGCGTGGCGGCTCCGGAACTGGTGGAAACAGTGAAGAAACAGGTGTCCGATCTCAGCATCGACGTGACGCCCAGCATCTCACCGGAAATTCCCGTGAAGACAACGTGGACCATTATGAAAAACAGCAACGTGAAGTCGTTACCTGTGGTCGATGAGAATGAAAAGCTTGTGGGGGTCGTCACGTTATCGAATATCACGGAGAAGTACATGGATGTATTGGATAATCGGATTATTGCCGCCAGCAAGACTACGCTGCAAAACATTGCTGAAACAATCCATGCCGAGATCATCAGTGGTAGTTCGGAGGATTTTCATACCACCGGTCAGGTGATGATTCTGGCGGCGGATCCGCAGCAAATGGCTGATTTTGTTGAAAAAGGGGATATCATCATTAGCGGAAACCGTCAGGAGAGTGTGATTCCGGCGATTGAAATCGGCGCGAATTGCGTGATCCTGACCTGCTGTCACGAAGCCGATCAATCCATCATCGATAGAGCTGAAGAATTTGATTGTATCCTCATGACGACGGAAGCCGATACGTTCACTACGGCGCGGCTCATCAATCAAAGTATCCCGATCGGTTATGTCATGTCTACAGAGAATATTGTCAAATTCGATATGGATGACTTCGTCGACGAAGTCCGGGAGACGATGATGAAGACGCGCTTTAGAAGTTATCCTGTGGTCGACGGCAGCAACCGTGTGCTGGGCTTTATCTCCCGTTATCATGTGATCTCGCAGCACAAGAAACAAGTGATCCTCGTAGACCATAACGAGATGAGCCAGACAGCGCCGGGGATTGAAGAGGCGGAAATCCTGGAGATCATCGACCACCATCGTTTGGGAGATTTGCAGACGAATTCACCGATGCTGTTTAATAACGAGCCGGTTGGCAGTACTTGCACGATCATTGCCAATATGTATTTCAATTCCGGGATTCGTCCGCCGGCTAAGATCGCCGGGTTGATGTGCTCCGCGATTCTGTCAGATACATTGCGTTTCCAGTCGCCGACCTGTACGTATCTGGATCGGATCACGGCGGAAAAATTGGCGGAGATCGCCGATATCCAAATAGATGCGTATGCGATGAGCATGTTTAAAGCGGGATCCTCTCTGAAAGGAAGGTCGCCGCGCGATATCTTAAACGAAGATTTTAAAGTCTTCGAGCTGCATCGGGGTAAGATCGGGATCAGCCAAGTCTATACGATTGATATGGAGAGTATCATTGAGATTGAAGAACCGATGATCCAGGAAATGCTGGCATACTGTACAGACGGACAGTTTGATTTGCTGCTGCTGCTGGTTACGGATGTGCTGAATCAGGGCTCAGAACTGTTCTTTGCCGGCGAGATGAAAGAGGTGATCGGCCGGGCGTTTAATGTTCAACCCCTGGAATACCGGGTGTTTCTGCCGGGCGTTGTATCGAGAAAGAAACAGGTGTTGCCTGGCATCGTGAATGCCTTGGAGACTATTGGGTAAGCAGTTCTCGGCGAATCCGTTGTTGCAGATGCTCTAGAGGGACGTCCGGCAGGGTCTGCGTGAACGCATCAGCCGTCAGTAAGCGGATACCCGCGTTCTGCATATCCAGGAGATTCGCTTGCTGGATTTCCTCGCTGTTTGCGCCGGTCGCGTCGGTGAGGACGATCGCTTCGTAGTCCAGGGAGAGCGCGTCATAGGCGGTAGCGCGGATACAATTTGGGGTTTGCACTCCGGTGATGACCACTTGCAGAATGCCGAGGCGCCGCAAGATCAGATCCAGTTCGGTCTGGAAGAAGGCGCTCCAGCGAGGTTTCACGACGATGCGTTCGCCCGATAGAGGTTGCAACGCCTCGACGATCTCGGCGCCGGGGCTGCCGGGAACGAATGCGCCGTTGGCCTGTTGAAAGGGAAAGTAACGGACCAGATCCGTATCACTGCCATCGGCGCGGTACTGGCGGATAATATGCATGACGGGAAGATGATGTTGACGACAAGCGGTTAGCGCTTGTTGAATCTTAGGGATGGTACGCAGGCCGGCCTGTACCCGGAATGGCGCGTCAGGTAAACAAAAATCGTTCTGCATATCAATAATGAGCAATGCTGTCTGGTGCAAGGGCTATACCTCCTTATGCCTTGGTGAGAGGAAATACCTGATAATTTGACAAAATTATATCACAGATAGCTTTATTTTAAAGGAGTCTGTGGTATGATAGTTGCATCATATAGAGATATAGAGCATGAACGGCGCGAATAAGCAGAGAAAGCGTGGGAAGATGGATGGGTGTGCAAATTCTGACGGATAGTACGAGTTATCTGGGCGAGAAGATCAGGCAAGAGTTTAACATCAGACGTGTGGCTTTAAGCGTAACTTTTGGAGATCATAGTATCAAAGAGATCGAGATCGATAATTCGGAATTCTATAAGATGATGGAAGAACGGGATATTCCCACCTCTTCGCAACCTCCTCTGGGTGAACTTTTTGATCAAATGGCTGAGGTCGCTGAAAAAGGGGACAGTCTGTGCGGGATTTTTATGTCCTCGGAACTGAGCGGCACGATGTCAGCCACGCAAATGGCCAAAGAGATCATCCTGAATAAATATCACGACGCAAAAATCGAGTTGATCGACTCCCGTTCTACGTGTATGCAACTGGGATTCGCCGTGATTCAAGCGGCTAAAGCAGCTAAAGCCGGTAAAACGCTGGAACAAGTGAAAGAATGTGTGCTACATAATATTAAGCGCAGCAGATTTCTGTTTATCCCCGCATCTTTGGAGTATCTCAAAAAGGGTGGACGTATCGGAGGCGCTGCCGCATTGATCGGCAGTTTGTTTAAAATTACGCCGATTCTGACGGTGGAAAATGGTAAAACAACTGTTTATAAAAAAGTACGTACGAAGAAAAACGCTGTTGTGGCGATGATCAATAAAATGATGCAGGACTTCAAAAACTGTGGTTTTGGTGAAATCGTCGTACATCACATTAACTGTCTCGACGAAGCCAAGGAATTAGCTGAGTTAATTAGACAGAAACTAGGGACCCCTATGGAAATGGATATCGTAACGATCGGTCCGGTCGTGGGTATGCATGTGGGACCGGGCGCTATCGGCGTAACCTACTATACAGAAAATGAACTGGTCTAAATGAAAATAAGGAAAGCGAAATGGAGCATATGAAATACGTAGTGATTCTAGGCGATGGCATGGCGGATTATCCGCTGGAACAGTTAGGCGGGAAAACGCCGTTGCAAGTAGCGCGCAAACCGGCGATTGATGCGCTGGCCCGCCAGGGGCAGACGGGGATTGTCCAGACGATACCGGAAGGCATCGCGCCAGGCAGTGATGTGGCCAATCTCTCAGTGCTGGGCTATGATCCTAAGGTGTATTATACAGGGCGCTCTCCTTTGGAAGCCGTCAGTATCGGCATTGCATTATCTGACACGGATGTAGCGCTGAGATGTAACCTGGTCACGCTGTCGGACGAAGAGCGCTTAGAAGATCAGACGATGACCGATTATAGTTCAGATGAAATTACCTCGCCGGAATCCGAGGTATTGATGCGGGATATTCAAGCGGCGTTGGGCAGCGCTGCGCTGCGTTTTTATGCCGGAATCAGTTACCGGCATTGTCTGGTCTGGTCGCAGGGGCATGTGGGTTTACACCTAACCCCGCCGCATGATATCGCGGAACGCAAGGTAGCGGAGTATCTCCCGTCCGGGGAATTTGGCCCGATGTTTCTGGATTTGATGCAGCGGAGTCAACAGATCCTGCGGGAGCATCCGATCAACCGGCAGCGCATGGCCAGAGGCTTGCGTCCAGCCAATACGATTTGGTTGTGGGGTGAGGGTAAAAAACCAGCGCTGACGAATTTCTATGATAAATATCATCTGCAAGGCAGCGTCGTTTCGGCGGTTGACCTCATTAAAGGTCTGGGTATCTGCACCGGATTGCGTTCAGTAGATGTAGAAGGCGCTACGGGGAATATTCATACGAATTTCTTGGGCAAAGCGCAAGCAGTCCTAAAGGAATTGGCGGATGGCCAAGACTTTGTCTATTTGCATATTGAAGCGCCGGATGAATGCGGACACCGTTTTGAAATCGCTAACAAAGTCCGGGCGATTGAACTGATCGACGAACAGGTCGTCTCCACCATCCTGGCAGGTATGGACAAATATGAGGATTATCGGCTCCTGATCCTGCCGGATCACCCTACACCGCTGGTTTTGCGCACGCATACATCCGATGCGGTGCCGTTTATTCTGTATCAAAAGAGTACTCCGCAGAACTCCGGTGTGGCGGGATATGACGAGTTCGAAGCCGGGAAGACAGGCGTGTTTGTTCCCCAGGGTCACCAATTAATGGATATTTTTATGCAGAAATGAGCATATTCCGCCGGACATGAGACTAGAATGAATGAACGAGTCTGATGTTGGGAAGGGATTATCATGCGCATACACTGGTTGAAAGATAAGTTGGAAAGCAGAAAAATCCAGCGTAAAGCCTACCCTGAATGGAATGAAGAAGAAATCGTTCGTCAGGAGTTACGCGTCTTAGCGCGCAAGCTGGAACGTTCGTGGGATAATTTTATGAATGCCGCGCCGGAATTCATCGATATCGCGGTACTGGAAATCTATCGGGACGAACTGTCATACGGAATCTTGAACAGAAAACTCCAATGTTTGCACCATTTTTGTATTGGACAAGCTGGAAAAGATAGGTTAAACTATTTGTCAGACATAGCCGATAAGTTTATACGTAGGGCAAAAGTACTACCTAAACAACAGGATGTAGTAAATTTTCGGAAAAACGGGGAATCCTAGTAAGAATGACGAACAGTTTTCACGCTGAACAATGTTGAGGAGGAATGTATTCATGACAAGAGTAGCGATTAACGGATTTGGGAGAATCGGACGGCTTACTTTGCGGGCGGCTTTAAAAGGTAATGCTCCTTTGGACTTTGTCGCAGTGAATGATCTGGGCAGTCCGGATATTCTGGCTCATTTATTTAAGTATGACTCCGTGCATGAGATATGGCCGGATGAAGTAGAACTTCAGGGGGATGTACTCAGTATCAACGGACAAAAGATCCAACTGCTCTCTGAGAAAAACCCGGCTGAACTCAAATGGAAGGAACTCGGGGTAGATATTGTCGTCGAATCTACCGGACGCTTCACCAAACGTGACGCGGCTGCGCAGCATCTGGCGGCGGGGGCGAAGAAAGTCGTGATCTCCGCTCCGGCTACGGATGAGGATATTACGATCGTGATGGGGGTTAACGAAGATAAATATGACCCGCAACAACATCATATCGTGTCCAACGCGTCCTGCACCACCAATTGCCTGGCGCCGGTCGCGAAGGTTTTACTGGACGAGTTCGGGATTGAATACGGTTGCATGACGACGACGCATTCCGTCACCAATGATCAGAGAATCCTGGATTTGGAACATAAAGATTTGCGCAGAGCCCGCGCAGCCTACCAATCGATGATTCCGACAACGACCGGAGCGGCGAAAGCGGTTGCGCTCGTTCTGCCTGAATTGAAGGGTAAGTTGAACGGGTTGGCGATTCGTGTGCCTACGCCGAATGTATCTGTGGTCGATCTGGTGGCGCTGGTTTCACGTCCGGCGACGAAAGAAGAGGTCAATGAGAAATTACGCCAAGCTGCTAAAGGCAAACTGCAAGGGATTCTGGATGTGTGCGATTTGCCTCTGGTATCCCATGATTTCAACGGCAATACCAACAGCTCCATCGTCGATGGTCTGTCTACGCTGGTCATGGGTGGCAACATGGTCAAGGTCCTGTCCTGGTATGATAATGAATGGGCTTATTCCAATCGTGTCGTTGACCTAGTGAAATATATGGCTGAAAAAGGCGTATAAAACCGGAGGAAGCGTATGAGAAGAACAAAAATCATTTGTACGATCGGCCCGGCGAGCGAAACCAACGAGAAGATCTGCGCGATGCTGAAATCCGGTATGGATGTGGCCCGGCTGAACTTTTCGCATGGAACGCATGAAGAGCATGGGGCTCGTATGAAAACATTGAGAGAAGAAGCCAACCTTTTAGGCAAACACCTGGGAATTTTGTTAGATACAAAAGGCCCGGAAATCCGCAGCGGGGATATGCCTGACGCGGGTGTGACCCTGGAAAACGATACGGAATTTATCTTGGATACGCTGAAAGAAATCGGCAGCGCGTCCCGCGTGGGGATGAGCTATGCGGATTTATGGCAAGAGGTTCAAGCAGGGGACCAAATTTTGATTGATGACGGACTCATCGACCTGAAAGTGACTAAAACTTCAAAAGAGCGCATCGTGACGAAGGTCGTCAATGGCGGGTTGTTAAAGTCAAAAAAAGGGATCAATGTACCCGGAGCAAAGATTAATCTGCCGGCTGTGACCGAAAAAGATGAAGCGGATATCTTGTTCGGCATTAAAGAAGGGGTCGATTATATCGCGGCTTCCTTTACCCGCAAAGCCGAAGATATCTTGGCTGTGCGCCGAATCTTAGATCAAGCCAGAGCTTCGATCCAGATCATCGCTAAGATTGAAAACCAAGAAGGCGTGGATAATCTGGAAGCGATCCTGCAAGTAGCGGATGGGCTCATGGTGGCCCGCGGAGATTTAGGGGTAGAAATACCGGTAGAAGACGTGCCGGTTTGTCAAAAAAATATGATTGAATTGTGCAATCGCTATGGTAAGCCGGTCATTGTTGCGACACAAATGCTGGATTCCATGATTCGTCAGCCGCGTCCGACCCGTGCGGAAGCCAGTGACGTGGCCAATGCGATCTTGGATGGCACGGACGCCATTATGCTCTCCGGAGAAACGGCATCCGGTTTATTCCCGGTAGCGGCAGTAGAAACGATGGACCGGATCGCGCGTAAAACGGAAACCCATTTATTTGCGAAACATGTACAGCCGTATGCCTACAAGAATATGGCTGAAGCGATTGGGCATGCCAGCGCTACGATCGCTAAAGACCTGGCAGCTACAGCTGTTATCACACCGACGCAGAGTGGTTTGACAGCCAGATTGATTTCCAAATATCGCCCGGAGGCTTTTATCGTGGCCACAACACCCTATGCGAAAACCGCCCGCAGTTTAAGTTTACAATGGGGTGTATATCCGTTAGTGGTACCTGAAACAATGGAGACCGACCAAATGCTATCGGTCTCTGTGGACGCGGCTTTAACCAAGGGATTCGTCAAGACCGGAGATGTCGTGGTCTTCGCGGCCGGGGTTCCGGTGGGACAAACTGGAACGACGAACCTGATTAAAGTTCAGATTGTGGGTAAGATGCTGGCCCGTGGTATGGGGATCGGGCGCAAGTCTTATAGTGGCACTGTGCGCTACTTGACACCGGATCAACCACAGAATCATATTCCGGGAGAGATTATCGTCGCCGGAGTCACTGACGCCAACACGGTTCCTTATCTGCATAATGCGGGGGCACTGGTGGTTGAGGAAGGTGGGTTGACTTCTCACGCCGCGATCGTCGCCCTGCAATTTGGTGTTCCGGCGGTTATCGGCGTCAAAGACGCTTTGAAGAATATAAAAGAGGGACAGCTCATTACGGTAGATGCTTTATCCGGCGTCATCTATGAAGGGGTTATCAATATCTTATAGACAAGGCGAGCATCATCGCCCGGCCTAATCTCGCAAGGAAGATTAGGTCTTTTTGTTTGTTTGACGCATAATGAGTATCATACCGACAGACAACGTGTGGTTCAATCCGTCTGTAGTTCAAGTTTGGTAATTGAAGGATTCAATGATATAATAAGAAAAACCTCGAATACTAAGAAAGAGGCTTGGATTGTGATAGCGTATAAGCGAATTTGGCAAAAAATACAGAAAAATATTCATCAACAATACCTACCAGGGATCAAGAATCGCGCGTTGCTGGTCAGAGAAAGATTCCAACGTATTCCGTGGGCCTGCGCCAGAGCGCAAACGTTGCGCTTGCTGAAGAATGGTCTACATATTCTAGTGGCATGGCCGGTCAGAGCCAAAGACGCTTTGGCAAATATTCCCTGGCGATCACTGAAAACGAGATGGATCCGTTTCTACTACAATAAGAAAGATCGATTATTAGCGAAGCTTCATACAATCAATCGGCAAGACATCAAAGTCCGTTGCTTAGCCTATGGGCAGCGTATCTCTTGGAAATCTACGCATGTGTTGATGTCTGGCGTATTGATTCTCTTTATCGGCATAGCGGGTTTGCTATACTTGAATACGACTGCGAATGTTACGGTTGTCTCGGTGAATGGTCAGAATATCGGGTTTGCCGATAGCAACGCAAGCGCGCAAAGTATGTTGGCGGCAGTTCTGGATAAAAACGGTCAGAGCGTCAGTCAAACGGCCAAGACCCATGATGATGTGCAATTTGATCAGGTACGCGTGAAGAAAAAGGATTGGGTCGCGCAGAAACTGAGCGAGCAAGATCTAGAAAAGTGCTTGCATATGTATGTCGAGGGCGCGCGGGTTACGATTGAAGATCAAACCCTCTTGGTGCTGGCTGATCTGGACGCAGCGAATCAAGTGCTGGAAACATTTAAGAACCAATTCGTCCAACCGACGGATACCAATATCATTGAGTCTGTCCGCTTTATAGAAAACGTTCAAGTGTCATCCGCGGAAGTCAGTCCCTCTGAGGTCAAAACGGCGGAAGAAGCGATGCAGTTATTGCAGGATGGAAAAACGACGACTGAGGTATATACTGTTCAATTAAATGATTCATGGTGGTTGATTGCCAGGAAAAATGATATGAAAACGCAGGAAGTTTTAGCTGGCAACCCAGGTTATAACGAAGATTCTTCATTACGCGCCGGACAGCAGATTCATCTGGTGAGCAATGAGCCGTATATCAAGGTTGCCGTCACAGGCGCCGTTACGCTGGATGTAACGATTCCTTTTGACGTAGAGACAAAAACAGATACCTCCTTGGGCAGCGGCGCTATGGTCGTCCAGCAGGAGGGGTTGGACGGCAGCAAATCTGTGACGTATGCCTATGAACAGGAAAATGGTAAAGATATTAAAAAAACGGTGATTGCCGAAACAGTAATCCAGGAACCTAAGACGCAAATCGTGGCAAAAGGCCCGGCGCGCGCGACAACTGTAGCGATGGCCGGTACATCCCGCGGGTCAGGGAGTGTGTCGGGGTTGGCCTTGATTTGGCCGATCCAAGGACCGTTTACTTCATACTATGGCTATCGGGCGAGCGGTTTTCATACCGGGATTGATATTGACGGTGATACCGGCGATCCGTTTGTCGCAGCGGCAGGCGGTAGCGTTGTT
Source organism: Peptococcaceae bacterium (assembly GCA_031289735.1). Lineage (GTDB taxonomy): Bacteria > Bacillota > Desulfitobacteriia > Desulfitobacteriales > Desulfitobacteriaceae > JAITOS01. Next base: position 3,267 of record JAITOV010000146.1, on the reverse strand, counting down.
TCCGCCGGTTGGAATGGCAGTTATGGGTATACGATTGTGATTGATCATGGGAATGGGGTAGCTACACGTTATGCGCATGCTTCCAAACTCTTGGTCTCAGGAGGACAGTCGGTTAGCAAAGGCGAGGTTATCGGTCTGGTCGGCTCAACGGGTAATTCGACCGGCCCGCATATGCATTTTGAGATTATTATTAACGGAGACACGGTTAATCCGCTGAATTACATGAGATAAGCTGTGTGCCGCCCTACGGCGGTACACAGCTTGCTAGGACAAACATACCAAAATGACGGAAAGCTATTGTATTTTAGCTCGAATTCATGTATCCTGTATACAGGATACATGAAGGAGTGGATGCCGATGTTCTTAGTGACTTGGATAGAAGGCGACGACAGACACTACCGCTTTGTGACTGATCCGGAGGAGTTACAAAATCTTGCTGACAACCATAGCAACATGATTGTACAGAAGATTGCCATGTAGGAAGACTTTTAGCGGATGTCGATGAATGAATCAATCAGGCAGCCGTTTTTATTTTGCCCTAAAAATGCCTGAATTGGCTGGAGGAGAGTGTAGAGATGAAACGCGGAAAACTGATTGTTCTGGAAGCCGGAGATGCCAGCGGGAAGGCTACGCAGGCAGAGCGCTTGTTGCAGCACTTGGCGGAAGACGGATTTCTGGCGCGTAAAATCGAATTTCCGAATTATCAGAGCGACTCCTCCGCGCTGATTCAAATGTATTTGCGCGGCGATTTTGGCGGGAAGGCGGATCAGGTGAATCCCTATGTCGCCTCCACCTTCTATACGGTCGACCGTTTTGCTTCTTACCGGATGGAGTGGGAAGAATTCTATACATCCGGAGGGATCGTGATTGCTGACCGCTATACGACTTCGAACATGCTGCATCAGGCGGTTAAGATGAGCGATCGCCTGCTCAGAGAGCAATACCTGCGCTGGCTGGAACACTTCGAGTTTGATTTATTCGGGTTGCCCAGGCCGGATTGCGTACTCTTCTTGGATTTACCGCCGCAATACAGCGCGCGGCTCTTAGCGCAGCGCCGCTGGCAGGCCAACGAAAAGAGCGTCCCGGACATCCACGAGCAAGATTTAGCCTACTTGGCGCGCTGTTATGCCAGTGCGCAGGAAGTCATCGCCCAGTATGGCTGGCGCCGCATCCCTTGTATCCGGGATGAACAATTACGCAGTATCGAAGAGATCCACGCGGATATCTATCAAGTGGTCAAGGCGGTTTTAGCTTAAATAGATTTTAGCTTGACTAGTTGACATCTGAGCGTGTTTTACATATAATTTAAACATACTAAACGGGTAGGAATGATATATTAAAATAAGCCATTCGCGCTGGAGGTACATACGCATGGATCAAGCAATCAGTCCGGAGGAGAGTAATAAGCGCATCGTGGTCGATGGCCGTGTTTTTCTGCCTTCGCTCAGTGCTCTTGCGGCATTATTGGTCAATGTGCTGGTTCCCAACAGCCCGTTATTCACCTTTAAACCTATGCCGTACTTCACCATCACGCTGGCGATTGTCATTGCCGTCACGTTGGTGTTGGCGCTGGCTTCGCTATTTTTACCGCGTTTGCGCCAGAAGATGGCATATAAATCCTGGTTTATCGCGGTATTCCTCTTGCTGCTGAATCTACTGAATATCTGCACCAGCAAACTGATGCTGCTTCAGCCGATCTATTTTCCGAATCCGGACCGCATTCTGAAAGTATTTGTCACGGATTACACTTTCCTGTTGAAATGCTTGGGCTATTCGTTGCGTTTGCTGGCTACCGGGTATATTTTTGGTGTGCTGGCAGGGATGACGACCGGCATTCTGGTGGGCTGGAGCAAACGCTGGAGTTACTGGGTGAACCCGTTGATTAAAATCGTCGGGCCGATTCCCTCTACGGCTTGGGTGCCGATTGCTCTGGTCTGCTTTCCTACCTCTTTTGCCGCCAGTGTGTTTTTGATCGCCTTGGCTGTCTGGTTCCCGGCGACGGTGCTGACCAGTTCAGGCATCTCGAATGTGCAGAATTCGTTTTTCGAAGTTTCCAGCACCTTAGGCGCCAACGCGGTGCAGAAGGTGTTTCGGGTAGCGGTTCCGGCAGCGATGCCCAGTATTTTCATCGGGATCTTCAACGGGACCTGCGCCTCCTTCATCACCTTGATGACCGCGGAAATGATGGGCGTTAAGTACGGAATCGGCTGGTATATCAATTGGCAGAAGGATATGCTTTCTTACCCGAATGTTTACGCCGGGCTTATTGTGATTGCCTTAACCTTCTCGATCATTATCACCCTGTTGTTTAAGCTGCGTGACTACATGCTTGTCTGGCAGAAGGGGGTCATCAAGTGGTAGGTTCGACCGGAGCGATTTGCGCCGCCCATCTCAGAAAAGAATTCAGCCAGGCGGGCGGGCAAACCGTGGTAGCCTTAAACGATGTGAATCTGGAGATTCAACCGGGGGAATTTGTTTCCCTGATCGGTCCTTCAGGCTGTGGCAAATCGACCTTTTTAAGGCTCTTGGCAGGCTTGGAGACGCCCAATGAGGGTGTGCTTTCGCTTGACGACGAGGTTATCACCGGCGCCAGTTATGAACGGGGCTTGGTGTTTCAGGATCCTACCCTGTTTCCCTGGCTGTCGATCTGGGATAACATCACCTTTGGCTTGAAAATCCGCAATGTCTATAGCGGCAAGAAAAAGGAAGTAGTCGCACTGATCAAATTGGTCGGGTTAGAGGGATTCGAAAAATCTTATCCGCATCAGTTGTCCGGCGGCATGGCGCAAAGAGCCGCATTGGCTCGCGCCTTAGTCAATCACCCGAAAGTACTGTTGCTGGATGAGCCGTTTGGCGCATTGGATGCTTTCACGCGTATGAATATGCAGGATGAGTTACTCAGGATCTGGCAAGAACGGGGTACGACCATGATCATGGTGACGCATGATGTGGACGAAGCCATTTATTTAAGCGATCGGATCCTGGTGATGTCGGCGCGCCCGGCCCAGATTAAGAGCGTAATCGACGTACAAATCGGTCGTCCACGCGCGCGGGATCTGCCCGACTTTTTACAGATGCGGGCTAAAATATTGCAAATCCTAGACTATGTGGGGGAGCGTGCAGATGTGCAGTATTACTTATAATCCGGCTGCTGGGCTAGAAAGGCGGGTGAGGGCAAGGATCCAGGACTGCTAAGGGAGGGGCAGGACCAACTGAATAGGATAGACGAAACCACCAATGGAAATTTGACCTTAAAAAAGGAGAATG
>JAITOV010000143.1 GCA_031289735.1 Peptococcaceae bacterium | reverse complement strand
GATGCGTTAGCTTGGGCGGTTCACGGCAGAGCGCTGGCCTTGACCGTGCTGCTGGACGCTCGCAAGAACGAATGGTATACGGCAGGTTATTGCTGGAATAGCCAAACCCAGTGTCCAGTGAATACGGATCCGCCACGGGCGATCCGGCCGCAGGATTTGCTGGATTTGCTGGCGGAGCGAGAGGAATCTGTGTATCTGGTGGGGGACGCTGTGCCTAAGTACGCTGAGCTGCTGCAAGAGCGCTTGGGTAAGAAAGCGGTTATTCCGCCTGATTTTCAGGGACTGCCGCGGGGCGCTTACGCGGTACGGGAAGTGTGGAGGCAATGGCAGGTTGGCGGCGGGGCGTCAACGATAGAACCTTTCTACATCCGTCGTTCTGAAGCGGAAGTGAAATGGTTGCAGAAACAGCAAGAAGGACGAAAAGATGATTGGGCATGAGTGATAGCAAGGATTGGGCGGGTGTGCGTTCCGGAGACTGGACGATCCGCCGCATGGCGGAAAAAGATTTAAAATCGATCCTGAAGATTGAGGAACGGTCGTTTGTGACGCCCTGGTCCCGTCAATCTTTCCTGACCGAGTTGAGAGAGAATGAATATGCCCGCTATTATATCCTAGTGTACGAGCAAGCTATCATCGGCTATATGGGTTTGTGGTTCATCCTGGATGAAGGGCATATTACGAATATCGCTATAGCTCCGGACTTCCGTGGACAAGGCTGGGGCCAGCACTTGATTCTAGAGGTGATGCGTCACTTTTGCAGTCAAGGAATGGATCGGATGACGCTGGAGGTGCGGGCCGGTAATCAGGCGGCCCTGCATGTCTATAAAACGCTGGGATTTCAAGAAGCCGGGCTGCGTAAAGCCTATTATTCGGATACACAGGAGGATGCTGTCATCATGTGGGCGGAGTTGGATCACCAGATGATTGCCCTGCGGCAGGATGCGCTGCATTTGCGCGCGCTGCGCTGAATGATCCGGGGGATGGTTGGCGAGGAAATGGCGGAAAGTATGTATATCTTAGGAATAGAAACGAGTTGTGATGAGACAGCGGCGGCGGTGCTGAAGGATGGTAGGGAATTAGTGAGCCAGGTGATTTCTTCGCAAATCCCGACCCATCAAAGATACGGCGGCGTGGTGCCGGAAATCGCTTCGCGGGAACATGTGACGCATTTATCTTCTGTGGTGGAGGAGGCAATGCGTCAAGCGGATATCGAATTCTCTCAGTTGGCGGCGATCGCGGTGACCTATGGGCCGGGTTTGGTGGGGTCTCTGCTCGTCGGTGTAGCCGGAGCGAAAGCCATGGCTTATGCGGCGCGCGTACCGCTCATCGGCGTCAATCATTTAGAGGGACATGTCTATGCGAATTTTCTGCACCGTCCGGATTTGCGCTTTCCTTTTTTGGCCTTATTAGTTTCCGGCGGGCATACGCATTTGCTGTTATTCGAAGGGCATTTGCGCTATCAGGTCTTGGGCAGAACGCGCGACGACGCCGCCGGGGAAGCCTTCGATAAGATATCCCGGGCGTTAGGCTTAGGGTATCCGGGCGGTCCGGCGATTCAGGCAGCCGCGGCATATGGCGCCTCCGCAGCCTTTAGTTTTCCGCGGGCGATGTTGGAGCCGGACAGTCTGGATTTTAGCTTCAGCGGGATGAAGTCAGCGGTGCTAAACACGCTGAATACGGCGGCGATGAAAGGTGAACACTTAGATCGCGCCGATTTAGCCGCTTCTTTTCAGCAAGCCGTGGTGGATGTACTGGTGCGCAAGAGTGTCATGGCTCTGCAACGTACGCCTAGCAGGACATTGGTGCTGGCCGGCGGGGTCGCGGCCAATCAAGCCTTGCGCACCGCGCTCACGCAGGCGGTGCGGGAAATCGATGTGGAGCTGGTTTGCCCGCCGCCGGTACTGTGTACGGATAACGCGGCTATGATCGCCGTAGCCGGATACTATCATTATCTGGCCGGGGATTTTGCTCCGTGGGAGTTGAACGCTCATCCGGCATTGCCGTTGCGCTTTGCAGCAGAGCCGTGAGATCCTCCGGACGCGGCGTCAGATACAGGGTCCAGTTCTGGCGGTAAATGACCATACCGGGTTTACTGCCTTTGGGCTTTTTCAAGTTTTTCACATGTGTATAATCGACGGCTACCTGGCTGGAACCGCGGGCTTGACTGAAAAACACAGCGAGAGCGGCGGCTTCTTCTAATGTCCGGTCATCGGGAAATTCTTCATCCGCGGCTAAGGGGATCAAGACATGAGAACCGGGGGTGTTTTTTACATGCAGCCAGAGATCTTTGGGTTGGCCTTGGCGGAGGGACAGGTATTCATTTTGCTGATTATTCTTGCCGACAAAGATCAGGCGGCCTTGGCTGGAGGAGAAACAGCGCGGTTTGGATGGTTCCGGTTGAGCGGCGCGCTTATGCTTGCCGCCTTTGTGTTTAGCGGCGATATATCCTTGCTGCACGAGTTCCTGATGGATATCGTTCAGCTCGGCCAGATCTGACGCCTGGGCGAGAAACAGTTGCAGGGTTTGCAGATATTGGCTTTCTTCGCTGACCGAGGTATGCATAGGCGACAGATTGTTCAGGGTAGATTTGGCTTTATAATATAGCCGGAAATAACGCTGGGCGTTTTCTATGCCGCTGAGCAGGGGATCCAGAGGGATCGTCAACTCGGGCAAGGACTCTTCATACAAGTCTTGCGCGGTGATTTCCGTCATACCCGCGCTGAGGCGGTAAAGATTGGCGATGAGCAGTTCGCCGTGCTTCTGGTGGTTTAACGAGGACTTGGCCTGGCACATGCTTTCTTCGTAGTTCGCTAATTTGCGGGTCAGGTGAGAGAGCAGGTCTTGCACGATGCGGGCCAGGGAATTACGCCTGGCTTCCAGTTGGTTGCGGTCGTTTTTTAATTCATAGAAAGAAGCGACGGTGTGCTGTAAGCTCTTCAGGCGCTGGCAGGTGAGTCCGAAATATTGCTGATACGGGGTAAAACTAAAGGCCACGGGCACACGGAACACGCCGCTCAAACCGCCGGACTGTGGCGGATCAAAGTAGAGGCAGGGTTCTAACGGCAGGTCCGTGGCGCATGGGTTGCCTAATAAGAGATAGTTTTGAAACAAGCGGTTCAGATCGACTTCGCCGCAGGCGCTTAAGCGGACGTTCAGATCGAGTCCGGAGCGCACGATGATCTCTCTGGCCAGATCCGGGCTGACGCCGTCACAAAGCTGGACCAGGAGTTTGCTTAACGTCTGATTGAGATCAGAGCCGAGCAGCAGGCGCTGCCAATGGCTTTCTTGGGTAATGATGTGCTTGCCCTGATCCGGCGGTGCGATATAAGGACGTCCCGGCAAGACCTCACGGTGGTGGCTGACTGCGTGTGAATAGCGCTTGAGGCCGTCAAGGATCGTGTTGCTGTCCGGATCGGTCAGCAGAAGATTGCTGTGCTTGCCCATGATTTCCAAATGGAGATGGTAGGTTTTCAGATCTCCGTATTCGTTATAGTTCTGAATGGCGAAGGTGACGGTACGCTCCAGATTTTCCTGGCTGATTTGCAGGATCTTGCCTCCCTCCAGATGTTTGCGCAGAATCATGCAAAACATCGGTGGTGAGGCGGGATTCTTTTTATTTTGACCGGTCAGGTGCAGGCGGGACGCGGTCGCGCTGGCATTGAGCAGCAAGCGCAGGGTTTGCCCCTGCTGGCGTAAGATGAAATGAATCTCTTCCTTTTCCGGTTGATGGATCTTGTCGATGCGGGCGCCGCTGAGGAGCGGACGGGTTTCCTGGATGAGGTGGGCTAGGGTTACGCCGTCGAGGGCCAAAAAGATCACTCCTTCATAACTTGTCTTTCTAGTATAACATTATAAACGGAATTTTTCTCGTTTGGCGGGAATAGCATGTATTACTAGCCTGTACAACCTGGATGTAAGGAGGAAGAACCATGCAGCAGAGACCATGGCATAGTATGTCTTGGGTGGATGTCGCCAAGCTATTTGAGGTGAACCCGGACAAAGGATTAAGCCGCCGGGAAGCTGATCGGCGGGAAAGTAAACTCGGGCGGAATGTCCTGACGGAGAAAAAGGGTGTCCATCCAGTCGTACTCTTCTTAGGGCAGTTTAAGGATTTTATGGTTCTGGTTCTCCTGGCGGCGACCGCGGTTTCCGTGCTGCTGGGTGAACTGGCGGACTCGATTACGATTCTGAGTATTGTGCTTTTGAACGCGGTGCTGGGTTTCGTGCAGGAGTATCGGGCGGAGCGTTCGATGGAGTCGCTGAAGCAGATGACCGCGCCGGAAGCTAAGGTGCTGCGCGACGGAGTTGAGCAGCGTATACCGGCGGCGGAATTAGTGACGGGAGATATCGTGCTGCTGGAATCAGGAGATCGTATTCCGGCGGATCTCCGCTTTATCCAGGTGATCAATATCGAGGTCGAAGAATCGGCGTTGACCGGAGAATCTCACCCGGTACATAAATCCATTGCGCCGGTCGAGGATGAATTTACCCCGGTCGCTGATCGTCGCAACATGGGCTATATGGGGACGATCGTGCTGGCGGGCCGCGGCGCCGGATGCGTCGTAGCGACTGGCATGGCCACGGAAATGGGTATGATCGCGGATATGATGCAAGAGGTCGTTGAAGAGGATACGCCGTTGCAGATTCGTCTGGCCCAGCTGGGTAAATGGTTGGTGATCCTGAGTGTGTTGGTCTGTGGGTTGGTGGTGTTAACCGGGATTTGGCGTGGCGAGGGCTTCTATAAGATGTTCTTTGCCGGGGTATCCTTGGCGGTGGCGGCGATTCCGGAAGGACTGCCGGCGATTGTGACGCTGGCTTTGGCGATTGGGGTACAGCGGATGATCAAGCGCCAAGCGATCGTGCGCAAACTTCCCGCCGTGGAAACATTAGGCTGCGCGACGGTGATCTGCTCGGATAAGACCGGTACCTTGACGCAGAACGAGATGACAGTGCGTCAGATCTATACAGGCGCCAGTATGATTGCCGTGACCGGGTATGGCTATGATCCCAAGGGGGATTTGTGTGGGATGCCGACAATCTGGCCGGAGCATGTGAACAAGACACTGCGCGTGGCGGCTTTATGTAATAACGCCACTCTGACCAAGAAGGGTGTGCAAGTGGCGGGGTTATTCCGCTCGCCCGGCGGCAAGGAGGCCAAGTGGGGCGTCGATGGCGACCCAACCGAAGGGGCGTTGTTAGTCGCGGCGGCGAAAGCCGGGATCTGGCGCGAGGTGCTGGAGAAGAAAGAGAAACGCGTTGCCGAAATACCTTTTGATTCTGAGCGCAAACGGATGAGTGTCGTCTATCAGGACAAACGCGGCACTCGCGCCTATATCAAAGGGGCGCCGGATACGATCCTCGCGCTGTGCCGCTATGAGTGGACGGAAAACGGCTTAGCGGAATTCACGGCAGAGCGCAAGCTGGCGGTGATGCGGGCGCATGACGCTATGGCCCGGCAGGCGTTGCGCGTATTGGCGATGGCTGAAAAGACGTTGGAGGCGGGAATAGAGGGCGCGGCTGAGGATGTGGAACAAAACCTGACGTTTGCCGGGTTGATGGGGATGATCGATCCGCCGCGCGCCAGTGCGCGGCAAGCAATTCAGGTGTGCCGCCGGGCGGGGATCAAGCCGGTGATGATCACCGGGGACCATCGTTTGACGGCTGAGGCGGTCGCCAGGGAATTGGGGATCATCCAAGGGCGCGCGGATGATGAAATGATGACCGGGGTGGAATTGGCGCGCCTGGATGATGCGGAACTCCAGCGGCGGGTGATGGATCTGAGCGTCTATGCCCGGGTGGCGCCGAAGGATAAACTGCGCATCGTGCGCGCCCTGAAGCGGCAGGGACAGATCGTCGCGATGACCGGAGACGGGGTCAATGACGCGCCGGCGGTGAAAGAAGCGGATATCGGTATCGCTATGGGGCAGAACGGGACGGACGTGACCAGAGAAGCCTCCGCCATGATCTTGCGGGATGATAATTTTGCCACGATCGTGGCGGCCATAGAAGAAGGCCGGGTGATCCATGATAATATCCGAAAATTTATTCGCTATCTGCTTTCCTGCAATCTAGGCGAGGTCCTGACGATGTTTCTGGCGATCCTGATCGGTTTACCCTTACCGTTACTGGCGATACAGATATTATGGGTGAATCTGGTGACCGATGGTTTGCCGGCGATGGCTTTGGGCTTGGAACAAGGGGAAGAAGGAATCATGGACCGGCCGCCGCGCCTGCCGGGTGAAAGTGTCTTTGCCAGAGGGTTGGCGCGCAGGATCGTGGTGCGGGGTACGATGATCGGCTTGAGCACGTTGCTGGTCTTCACGGCGGGATTATTCCTGGGCGCGGATTTACTGGCTGCGCGGACGATGGCTTTCACCACGCTGGTCTTTGCGCAGCTGTTCCATGTCTTTGACTGCAAATCAGAAGTACGCGGGATATTCGAAGCAAACTTGCTGGGCAATCCCTATCTGATCGCAGCGGTCGCAATCTCTGTGCTGATGCAGCTAAGCGTGATTTACTTGGCGCCTTTGCAGGCGATCTTTAAGACAGTGCAGTTGGCCGGCTGGCAATGGACCCTGATCCTCTGCTTTTCTGGCGGGCCAACGATCCTGATCGGGTTCTGGCGCTTTATCCGCGGCAGTCTGTCTGGCGGCAGGAAAACGCAATTACAGCGGAGGTGAGGAGATGACGAAGCGGCGCGGCCAATGAAATGATTGGCAATTGTTTGCAGAATAGACACTCTAGAGAAAATTTTAGTACCGATATCGTATTGTGATTTCATCATTATTTAGCTATAATTTCCTTAGCTAGTAAATATACGCAGTGAATAATGATATATTACGCTTATAGGACTCAGACGCGCCGGTGTATCACCGGGACGTCTGTGATCTGTTTTTCTATTATGTGGGTTAAGGTGGGCAAAATAACACGAGTACGGGGTTGGAACGGTTGAATAGAATAGTCAATGTATGGAAAAATATCATTATCTCTGAACAGTTAACGCTGGAAGCGCAAACACTCAATTTAATTTATATCTTAGGGATTATTTGCTCTTTGATTAACTTGTTAATTGTCTATTATAGGGGAGAGAGTATTTATTTGACGCTGGCCATGGTGGCTCTTATATTGCTCCTGGCTGTGATGTTGTATTGGTCAAATAAGTATAACAAACATAGTCTTTGCGCTTGGATCACGATCATTTTGGTGTGCAATGTTTTATTTCCTGTGGCCTCATTCTTCGTTGGGGATGTTACCAGCAGCAAGTCTGTGGTTTTTGTGTTGAGCACGATGATCATCGTCCTGCTGCTGAAAGGCGGGAGAAGGGTTGTCATGCTGGCGATTCAGATGCTCATCGTATTTGGTTGTTACTATTTGGATTATCATTTTGGCTGGGCGGTGAAGGTTACCGGCTACCGTCTTTATGCCGATCATCTGACCTCCTATCTTATGGCTAGCACCACGATAGGTTTCATCTTTGTTTTTCAGATGAACCAGAATCGTAAAGAACAGAAAAAGATTGAAAAGATCAATGTCTCTTTGAATGAAGCGCTGATTGAAGCGCAGCGGGCGAATGTGGCTAAACGTGATTTTCTCTCGCAGATGTCTCATGAGATCCGTACGCCGATCAATGCGATTACCGGCATGGTGTATATTGCTGAATCTACGGACAGCGTTACCCGCAAAGATTATTGTTTGGAGAAGATCTCGGACGCCGCGGCACATTTACTGGGTGTAATCAACGATATTCTGGATATGTCCAAGATTGAAGCGGGTAAGTTGGAGGCGTCCTATGGGGAATTTGATTTTGAGAAAATGCTGAGAAAAGTCGTCGATGTGATGAGCTTCCGCATTAAAGAAAAAAGCCAGGATTTCAGGGTGTATTTGGATCCGAATATCCCCGCGATTCTGCTGAGTGATGAACAGCGCCTGGCCCAGATCATCACTAACCTGCTCAGTAATGCGGTCAAGTTTACGCCGAAGCAAGGCAAAATATTTCTCGGCGTGTATTTAACCGAGGACAACGAGCTTGAGACAGGGGATTATCTCATTAAAGTTTGTGTGACAGACACAGGTATAGGGATCCGTCCCGACCAACAAGTAAACTTGTTTAGGTCATTTCAGCAAGCGGATAGCGGCATTGCCCGTAAATTCGGTGGTTCCGGCCTGGGGCTCGCCATATCAAAAAGCATCGTAGAAATGCTGGGCGGGCAGGTTTGGCTGGAATCAGAACCGGGTAGCGGTTCCACCTTTTCCTTTACGGTTAAAGTGCGGCGAGGGCGCGATAGGATCGAGCCCAACCCCCTGAGTTTGCACGGCTTGAAAGCACTCATTGTAGATGATATGCCTGATATGTTGGAGTATTTTTGTGAGATCAGCCGTCAGATAGGTCTCGTCTGTGAGACAGCCGCGAACGGAGAGGACGCCTTAACGCTGATGGAGTTGGCTGGAGGGTACGATCTGTATTTTATCGATTGGCAAATGGCGTCGATGGATGGGATAGAACTCGCGCGCCGAATCAAAGAGCGGGCGACGAAGAAAACGGTAGTGATCATGATTTCGGCCTGGGAATGGACGGCGATTGAAAGCGAAGCCGTGGCGGCTGGCATTGATGGATTCTTATCCAAACCGTTGTTTCCCTCAGAGGTGATCGAGTGTATTCAGCGAATATTAGCACGTCAGGGTTCCAGAGAGGCCGGCAGTGCGAGCCAAGATCCGGCGGTATATTTTAACGGTAAGCGCATATTGCTGGCTGAGGATGCCGAAATCAACCGAGAGATATTGGCG
>JAITOV010000011.1 GCA_031289735.1 Peptococcaceae bacterium | reverse complement strand
ACGATAGGTATGGTTTTACCTGCGCTCATACTATATCCACATGGACGGCACTCCTTGACAAGCGGGACGGATCCGGCTAAGATGCAAACAATTTTACCAAGAGGTATCAGCTCCCTATGCATCCTGCTCGTTTATTTCGGCATCGCGGTTGTGGTGCAGCTGATTGTGCATGAAGCCGGCCATAGGGTGTGCGGACTGTTGACCGGGTATCGTTTCTTGTCATTTCGTGTGTTTCGCTGGATGATCGTCAAGAGAGACGATACGTTGCAGCTCAAAGAGTTTTCTCTTAAGGGCACGATGGGGCAATGCCTCTTGGTTCCGCCGGATAGGATCGATATCCAGGGGATATCGCCAGCGAGGCGGATCTTATCTCCTATGCCGCGACAGTGGCGCGGGAAAGAGGGGTCATCACGGAATGAACTTGCCAAGCCAAGGCAGCCGATAGAGGTCCTTGCGCGATAGTCCGCCATTGAGACATAGCGTAAGCAGATAAATCACGCTGCCTATACCCATAGCGGCCGGATATCCCCACAGCGGCCCATCCAGTAATGGGGTGACCAAGCGGAAGACGATCAACATGAGTAGGCCGGCGCTGCCGGGCAGGAGAAAGAGATCACGTAGATTAGCCGGCAACCCGGTCAGTCGCGAGATCGCGGCGAGATTCAGTATAGCTGTTGTGACGAATCCGACAACATAAGCGATCGCGCAGCCGGTTAAGCCGTATAGCGGATTCCCGGTCAGATAGATCAGCAGAGGAAGCCGTAGCGCGGAGGAAATCAGAGAGTGGATGACCGGTAAATGCATTTTGCCGAGTCCTTGCAGGATCCCGTTGGTTGTCTGTTGCAAATACGTAAAGATACTGCCGATCGCCAGGATGCGTAACACCGGGGCAATATTGGCGCTTTTGAAAACAGCGCTCAACGGATCAGCAAAGTAAAAAATGATGATTAAACAAGGCGTGCCCAAAAGAATCGTCAGGCGCAGGGCTTCTGTGCTGAGCGCGCGTACTTGACGTATGCGTTGATGCGCGGCGGCATCGGAGATCGCCGGCAGCAAGGAAGTGGCCAAGGCGAAGGTAAAGACGCTGGGGAAAGCGAGCAGTGTGAATGCCGTCCCCCCCAGTTGACCATACAGGGTGGCGGCTTGCTGGAAGGTGTATCCCGCGGCGCGCAGCCTTTGGGGAATAATCAGCGCGTCTAAGGCCGAGAATCCGGAAGAGAGCAGCCGTCCGGCCGTAATGGGCGTGGATAGCCGCCATAGCTTGCCCAAGATTTGGCGCGCCGAGAGGGGCGCCGCCAGAGTAGTTGCAGGCGCGCGCGTCTTTTTGGAGAAGAGAAATTGCAACCCAATGATCAATAACCCGATGACCTCGCCGGATAGCATGCCGATAGCCAGCCCAGCCGCCGCCCAGTCCGTTCCCTTGGGAAAATAATACATAGCCGTACTAAACCCGGCGGCGATACGGACGATCTGTTCGGCTACCTGGCTCAGAGCGGTAGGCAGCATGTTTTGCCAACCTTGAAAATATCCTCGGAAAGCGGAAGCCAAGGAAACGATGAAGATCGCCGGCGTACAGATCTGAAAGACTTTCAGGACCCGAATATCCGCGAAGAGCCGGGCGGCAAAAAACGGCGCGATGAAATATAGCAACACGGAGACTAACGCGCCCAGCGTAAATAATAAAGTAACGGAAATGCGCAAGATCGCCAAGGCTTGCTGCGGCCGGCCCAGGGAAATCTCTTCTGAGACCAGTTTGGCAACGGCTAGCGGGATGCCGGCTGTCGTTAAGACCAGGGCCATCATATAAACAGGGAAGACCATACTGAAGAGGCCGTAGACTTCACCGCCTAAGTAGGTCATGATTAAGTATTGATAGCCGAATCCCATGAAGCGGTTGAATAAGTTGGCGCATAACAAGATGATCGCGCCATAGACGAAGGTTCGGTTCGTCATGCGTAACCTCCCGGCGATTTCCACAGCCGTATATCGGCTTGTAATGTCTATGCGCCGGGAAAGAGGGAAATGCTTGCGCTTCAAGAGTGATCGGATTATTTTCCGCGGTGGATGGTCATAAGAAAAAGGAATTTACGGATCTATGACGAATTTTTATTCATCAATATATCTATAGGAGGAATTCATCTTGAAATCATACGGAACCGAACAAATCAGAAATGTTGGATTTTTTGGACATGGCGGATCAGGCAAGACCTCATTAGCGGAAGCATTCCTCTTCACGACCGGAGTGATTACCCGGCTGGGCAAAGTGCCGGAAGGCAATACCGTCTCCGACTATTTACCGGAGGAAATCAAGCAGAAGGTCTCGATCAGCACAAGTACGATTCCGGTAGAATGGAAAGATGTGAAGATTAATGTCTTAGACACCCCTGGTTACTCGGACTTTATCGGCGAGGTTATGAGTGCGTTGCGCGTGGTGGAAACAGGCGTGTTGGTCTTAGATGGCGTGGCCGGGATCGAAGTCCAGGCGGAGATCATCTGGGATATCATGAAGCATCAGGGTTTGCCGCGAGCCGTCATCATTAATAAACTGGATCGTGAAAACTCCGGGTTCGATAAAGTGGTTGATCAGTTAAGAACGGCTTATCCGGATGTGCGCTTTGTGCCGTTGCTCTTGCCGGTCGGGCAAGAAGCCAGCTTTGCAGGCGTCGTCGATGTCGTCAAGAATCAGGCGTACTACTACGAGAACAATGGCAGCGGTAAATTCTCGGTCAAAGACGTACCGGCTGACCTGGCAACCGACGTGGAGATGGCGCGGGACACGCTGGCGGAAGCTGCTTCAGAAGCAGATGACGAGATCCTGATGAAATACCTGGAAGGTGAAGCGCTGGACGATGCGGAACTCGCCAAGATCTTAAAGGGAGCTGTGGAGCAGAATATGATCGTGCCGGTCCTGGCGGCTTCAGCCGTGAAAAATATCGGCATGGCGCATATCCTGGATTTCCTGGCGGAAAGCGCCGTAGCGCCGAAAGTCAGCGAGGAAAAGGCGGCGTTAGTCTTTAAGACCTTAGCCGATCCTTATGTAGGTAAGATGTCGTTCTTCCGTGTCTACGGCGGGACGTTCAAGGCGGACACAATGAATTATAACGCCACGCGTCAGACGGAAGAGAAAATGGGTCAGCCGTTCTACCTGCGCGGTAAGACACAGGATCCCGCCACGGCGATCGTAGCCGGAGATATCGCTGTTGTTGCCAAGATGCAGGAGATTGGCACCGGAGATACCCTTTGTGCCAAGGATAAACAAATTCAATTAGACGGAATTGCTTTTCCGAACCCGAATTTCTCGGTGGCGATCGCCCCGAAGACCAAGGGTGATGAAGATAAACTCGGTAACGCGTTGACCCGTTTGGTGGAGGAAGATCCCACGATTAAAGTAGCGAAGAATGCTGAAACCAAAGAAACCCTGCTCTATGGCATTGGCGAAACGCATTTGGATATCCTCTCGGAAAAATTAAATCGCAAATTTGGCATCGGCGTCAATATGTTTGAACCGCGCGTACCCTATCGTGAGACGATTCGTAAGTCGGTGAAGGTCGAAGGTAAACACAAGAAACAAAGTGGCGGACACGGACAATACGGCCATGTCTGGATTCAGTTCGACCCGAATCCCGAAGCGGAATTTGAATTTAAAGAACAGGTCTTTGGCGGATCGGTGCCGAAAAACTTCTTCCCGGCAGTAGAAAAAGGTTTACGCGAGGCTCTGGCTGAAGGGATCCTAGCCGGATATCCGGTTACGGGAATCAAGGCCACCTTGGTCGATGGTTCGTATCATAGTGTGGACTCTTCGGAAATGGCCTTTAAGCTGGCGGCGATTCTGGCTTTTAAGAAAGGCGCGGAACAGGCCAACCCGATCCTGCTCGAGCCGATCGTTGAGGTAACCGTCAGGGTGCCTGAAGCGTTCATGGGTGATGTCATCGGCGATCTGAATAGCAAACGCGGTCGCGTTCTCGGGATGGATGCCGAAGGGAGATATCAGATCATCAGGGCGCAAGCGCCGGAATCGGAAATGATGCGCTATGCGATTGACTTAAAAGCTTTAACCCAGGGCAGGGGCAGCTTCACAACGAGTTTCTTACAGTATGAAGAAGTCCCGCAACGTATGACGGAAGCGGTCATCAATAGTTTGAAAGACAAAAAGAAAGAGTAAATAGATACGTTGATTCGATTTTTTTCATCGTGTCATGGCTCAATAAGGGCGCCTTTTAAGGCGTCCTTTTTTCACCAAATTATTCTCCTAATTTTTAGCTGATTGATGCGTATGTGATTTAATGATAAAATAAGAATGAATCTAAACAAGCATAAAAAATAAGATAGGGACGAACCTTGTTGAATGATTAGGACGACCGTTGAATGCTAGGAGGAAAAATGGAGCAAATTTTACATGTCGGTTTAGATGTCGGTTCAACCACAGTCAAAATCGTCATACTCAATGGACGGGATATCATTTATAAGAACTACTTGCGTCATTTTTCCGACATTAAAAGCACGATCGGAACGATTTTCGAAGGCGCAAAATCCGTCTTGCATGGACATCATTTGACGGTGATGGTCACAGGGTCCGGCGGCTTCAATATTTCCCAAAAACTCGGCGTGCCGTTTATCCAGGAAGTGATCGCCTGTGCCAATGCTGTGAAAAAATTCATTCCTCAGACGGATGCGGCGATTGAACTGGGTGGAGAGGACGCTAAGATCACGTATTTTGGAGATTCGATCGAACAGCGGATGAACGGGACATGCGCGGGCGGGACGGGTTCGTTTATCGAACAGATGGCCGCCTTATTGCAGACGGACGCCGAAGGGTTTAACGCGTTGGCCGAAGGGTATCATCACCTCTATCCGATCGCTTCCCGGTGTGGGGTATTTGCTAAGACAGACGTGCAGCCCTTGCTGAATGAAGGCGTGCCCAAAGAGGATATCGCCGCTTCCGTCCTACAGGCTGTGGTGAACCAGACGATCAGCGGTCTGGCGCAGGGAAGGCCGATCAGCGGGAATGTAGCGCTCTTGGGCGGACCGTTGCATTTCATGCCGGAGTTGCGTCAACGATTCATTGAAACACTGCACTTGGGCGACGATCATGTCATCATCCCGGAGGATTCGCAGTATTTCGTAGCGCTCGGCGCGGCGATCTCTTCCCAGGAAGAGACAACCTTGGCGACGGAATGCCTCTTCGAACGCATGCCGCAAGTCTATCGTTTGGGCAATGAAGATGCGGAAATGATCGATCCGCTATTCGCTTCAGAAGAAGAATACCAGGAATTCACAGCGCGGCATCAGCGCAGCCAAGTGGCCAGAAAGGATCTACACGCCTACCGGGGAGACGCGTATTTGGGCATTGACGCCGGGTCAACGACGACGAAAGTCGTTCTGATCAGCGAGGATGGGGCGATACTCTTCTCTTCGTACGGCAGTAATCTGGGCAGTCCGTTAGAATCAACGATCAGCGCTCTGCAAGCGATGTATCAGCGGATGCCTACGGGAGTCACGCTGAGAAACGCTGCCGTGACCGGATATGGAGAACAGTTGATCAAAGCGGCCTTAAAGGTCGATGTAGGGGAAATTGAGACAGTCGCGCATTATAAAGCGGCCAGGTTCTTCCGGCCCGAGGTGGATTTTGTCCTGGATATCGGCGGGCAGGATATGAAAAGCATGATTATCCGGAACGGCGTGATTGACTCGATCATGCTGAATGAAGCTTGTTCATCGGGCTGCGGTTCGTTCATCGAGACCTTTGCCCGTTCGCTGAACATGCAGGCCAGTGAATTCGCTGCTTTGGGGATTGACGCCCAAGCCCCGGTGAATCTGGGAACGCGCTGCACCGTATTTATGAATTCCAAAGTGAAACAAGCGCAGAAAGAAGGCGCGGAAGTCAGCGATATTTCCGCCGGCATTTCTTTCTCGGTGATCAAGAACGCGCTGTTTAAGGTGATTCGCCTGAATAGCGTAGAAGACCTGGGCGATCATATCGTCGTACAGGGCGGCACGTTCTATAATGATACCGTTCTGCGCGCTCTGGAGAAGATCATCGGCAAAGAAGTGATCCGTCCGGACATCGCCGGGTTGATGGGCGCTTTCGGCGCGGCTCTGATCGCTCAGGAAAACTGTGCGGCGGATCAGCACTCGGCCTTGCTGCCCAGTGACGCGTTAGACGGCTTTGCGACACGTACGGAGACGAAACACTGTGGCCGATGCGGCAATAATTGCCTGGTGACCGTCAAGATCTTCCCGGACGGACGCGAGTTTTATTCCGGTAATCGCTGTGAACGCGGCGAAGGCAAAGAAAAGGTGACGAATGAGATTCCGAACCTGTATGTATATAAATTGCAACGGGTGTTTCAATACGCGTCATTAAGTGAGCAGGAAGCCCGGCGCGGCGTGATCGGCATTCCCAGGGTGCTCAATATGTACGAAGATTATCCCTTTTGGCACACCTTCTTTACCGAATTGGGCTATCGGGTGGTGCTATCTGAACGCTCATCCAAACGGGTGTACGAAATGGGTATGGAGACCATCCCTTCTGAGTCGGCTTGTTATCCGGCGAAGCTGGTACACGGTCATATCACGAGTTTGTTGAAACGAGGCGTGAAGAAGATCTTCCATCCCTGCATACCCTTTAATCAAAAAGAAGACCCGGAGGCGAATAACCGCTATAATTGCCCGATCGTTATCTCTTATCCGGAGACGATCTATGCGAATGTGGACGCGCTGCGTCAGAGCGATGTCAAATATTATCATCCGTTCCTGCCGCTGGACGCGCCGAAACGCTTGGCCCAGCGGCTGTGGCACGAATTAAAGGAAGAGAACCTCAGTAAGCGAGAGGTCACGGCGGCAGTACAGAAAGCCTATGCGGCATGGTCGAATTATAAACAGGACGTGCGCCGGCAAGGGGAAGAGGCGCTGCGCTATATCGATGAACATGATATCAAGGGCATTGTGTTAGCCGGCCGCCCGTATCATATCGATCAGGAAATCAATCATGGCATCCCGGAAATGATCCAATCTTTTGGTTTTGCTGTACTTTCCGAGGACTCAATCCGGCATCTGGGCGCTATTGAGCGGCCTTTGCGGGTGGTGGATCAGTGGGTGTATCATTCTCGCCTGTATGCGGCGGCCAGTTTTGTAGCGCGGAAAAAGAACCTGGAACTGGTGCAGCTGAACTCATTCGGGTGTGGGCTGGACGCCATCACATCGGATCAGATCAAAGAGATTTTAGAGTCCTATGGGAAGATCTATACGCTCTTAAAAATCGATGAGATCAATAACCTCGGTTCCGCGCGCATCCGGGTGCGTTCCCTGATTGCCGCGATCCAAGAACGTGAAAAATTGCACTTTACGCCACAAAAACTCAGGGAAGCGACACCGCGTGTCTTGTTCACGGAAGAAATGAAAAAGACGCATACCATCTTGGTGCCGCAAATGGCCCCGATTCATTTTCAGTTTCTACAGACCGTGTTCGAAAACGCCGGTTACAATCTGGAGGTCTTGCCCTCCGTCGATCAGACGGTGATTGACGAAGGCTTACGCTTTGTGCATAATGACGCTTGTTATCCGGCGATCATCGTCATCGGACAGCTGATGCAAGCCTTGCGCTCCGGCAAGTATGACCTGGACAATACATCGGTGATGATGTCTCAGACCGGTGGCGGCTGCCGGGCGACGAATTATATCGCTTTGATCCGCAAGGCGCTCCATGACGCGAAGATTCCGCATGTACCGGTGATTTCCCTGAATACAGCCGGATTGGAAAAGAATCCGGGTTTCAAGATCACGATGCGTATGTTCGATGAGATTCTGATGGCTTTGATCTATGGAGATTTATTGATGCGCGTCCTCTACCGGGTGCGTCCGTATGAAATGGTGAACGGCACAACGCAGCGACTGTATGAGACTTGGTCTGAGCGATGCCGCGAATCCCTGAAGAACCATAATAAGAAGGAATTTAACGAGAATATTCGCCGCATCGTCAATGATTTTGACCTGCTGCCGGTCCAGGAAGATCTGCTGAAACCTCGTGTCGGCGTCGTGGGAGAAATTCTGGTAAAATTCCATCCAACCGCCAATAATAATATTGTCGCATTATTAGAGAGCGAAGGGGCGGAAGCGGTCGTCCCTGATCTGACGGATTTCTTCCTTTACGGCGCCTATGATTCTAAGTTTAATTACAAGTATTTATCGGGTACCTTCAAAGGGATGCTGGTCGGCAATTGGACTATTGCCCGGATTGAATCCTATCGCAAGGCAATGAAGCAAGCCCTGCGCGTGAGCCGGCGTTTTGACGCGCCTCCCGCGATTGATGTACTCGCCGGTTATGCCAAGGAGCATCTCTCTTTGGGCAATCAAACAGGTGAAGGCTGGTTTTTAACCGGAGAAATGGTCGAATTATTACACAGCGGGGTCAATAATATCGTCTGCCTGCAACCCTTCGCCTGCCTGCCGAATCATATTACCGGCAAAGGTATGGTGCGTGAGCTGCGCCGGGCTTATCCGACGGCCAATATCGCCCCGATTGATTATGATCCGGGCGCCAGTGAGGTCAATCAGCTGAACAGGATTAAACTGATGCTCTCTGTGGCGCAGGAACACTTGGCGAAGAGCGGAGCGGGTACGCCAGTGGAACGGATTGGCTGACCGGACGCGATTAAAGCTTTGCGCCTCGTTTGACGATGACTTTTACAAATCGGCGAAATGAAAGTATTTAAGGAAGGGAAGTTGAATGAGCAAATCACCAGAGACAAAAGAAATCTCTTTGCAAGTGGACGTCAACTATATGATGTCAGAATATCTCGGCGCGCGGGAAGGGATCTCGCGAGAAGAGATCCAAGCGAAAAACCAGGAATTTCAAGAGGCGGTACGTCATCTGAAGAACAAACGCTCAGAGATGGTTTGGCGGGATCTTCCCTATAACCAAGACCAAGTGACTGAGCAAATCATCTCATTTGCCCGGCAAAAGAAAGACGCCTGCGAGAACTTCGTGGTTCTAGGCATCGGCGGTTCGGCCTTGGGGCCCATGGCTGTGCAACAAGCGCTGAATCATTTGTATTATAATGAATTGCCGAAGGAACAACGCGGAGGCTGGCCGCGCATCTACATCCTGGATAATGTGGATCCTGAACGCTTCACGCATCTATTGGATATCGTTGATCCGGCGAAGACCTTATTTAATGTGATCACGAAATCAGGCAGCACATCCGAGACGATGGCGCAATTTTTAATCGTCGTGCGCCTGTTGCGTGACCGTCTGGGAGACGCCTACAAAGAACATGTGGTGGCAACGACGGACGCGGTGAAGGGGAATCTGATCAAGATTGCGCAAACAGAGAACTATCCGCTGTTCTATGTTCCGGAAGGCGTCGGCGGACGTTTCTCCGAGCTGTGTCCGGTGGGACTTTTACCGGCGGCTATGGCCGGTATAGATATTAAGGAATTGCTGCGTGGCGCGGCGTATATGGATCAGTGGATCGAGTCCAAGGACGAGATCTGGGAAAATCCCGCCTATCTACGCGCGGTGCTGCATTATTTAGCTTATCGGAAGGGCAAGAACATCTCCGTGATGATGCCTTATGCGGATTCATTGAAATATTTCGCGGATTGGTATGCGCAGCTCTGGGCGGAAAGCCTGGGCAAACGCCGTACCTTAGCCGGAGAAGAGATCTTCGCGGGCCAGACTCCGGTGAAAGCGTTGGGGGTTACAGACCAGCATTCTCAGGTGCAGTTATACACCGAGGGGCCTTTTGATAAGGTGATTAATTTCCTGTCTGTAGGGCAGTTCAGAAATTCCGTTGTCATCCCTGCGGGTTACGAAGACATCCCAGCCGTGTCCTTCCTGGGCGGGCACACGTTAAATGAGCTGATGGAAGTAGAGCGCGTGGCGACAGAATACGCGTTGGTTCAAGCGAGCCGTTTAAACGCGACTATTCTTCTGCCGGAGGTTACGCCCTTTACCATTGGACAGTTGATCTATCTATTCGAAGTGGAAACAGCTTATGCCGGGGAACTGTTAAAGATTGACGCCTTTGACCAGCCGGGGGTAGAAGAAGGCAAGAATGCCACGTATGCTTTGATGGGCCGGCCGGGATATGAAGAGGCGCGCGCTAAGTTGAACGCTCGGCCGGTTAAAGAAGCGAAGTATATCTTGAAAAACTAATCATTGTTGTAATTCCTGCCGATATATTGAGAAGAAAATGAACTGTCTTTATGGTTTCCCTAAAGTCCTAGGACAAAAAACCTAAATTTCGCAAAAAAATCACAGAAAACAGCATACAATCCTAATATTTGTGAGATATTTCTTACTTATTTCAACATAAAAACTTGCTGTGCTTGCGGTATAATTTGGGTGTACAGGGAATATAATTCAAGATAATCCATAAAGATAGGGAGGGACCAAGGATGTTGCCTAGACATGATGAGATTGGCGCTTTTCTTCGCGATTTTGATCAGGCGTCCGTAGAATTTTTGACAGCAAGAGGGGTCAGCCCTGGAGAAATGCCCGCTGGGCAATTGGAAATGCAGTGGAAACTGTTGCGTGTCCTTATGGATCAACAAGTTTCTTGTGTCGTTCCCCGTAGGCTGGGATGGCAAGGTAAAAAAGCCGGTCGGGAAATGAAAGTCTTGAGATTAAAAAACTCTCGGGTCACGGCGTGATCCGGGAGTACTTCTGTATCTGCAATAGGTGATAATTGCCCCCGTGTCTGCCGACTCGGCTTCCCCGGACGATTGCTTCCCCAAACGGAAAAAATCAGTTTAAGCTCTGCTGTACTTCTTCCACCGTCATATTGAAAATACGGGCGATCGCCTCATCGGGAAGATTTTCGCGCTTCATGCTTTGAATCGCTAGGTGGCGGCTTTCTTCGCGACCTTCTTCGCGGCCCTTTTCACGGCCTTCTTCAAGGCATTCTTCTCGCCATATCTGTTTCGCCGTCTCCTGTCAGCGGCGGTGAGAAAATGTAGGAAAAAGGCGGACAAAAAATGTAGTTTTATGGCGGCGGAGAATGTCATCTGATACGCTCAAATCTGCTTTAAGAAGAAGCGGAAAGGAGCG
>JAITOV010000087.1 GCA_031289735.1 Peptococcaceae bacterium | reverse complement strand
ACGCATGTGATCAACTTTGATATTCCGCAAGACCCGGAATCCTATGTACACCGGATCGGACGGACCGGGCGCGCCGGGCGCAAGGGCCAAGCGATCACGCTGATCACTCCGCGGGAATATCGCCAGTTGCGTTTGATTGAAGGGTTAATCAAATCGCGCATCCAGCGGCGTGAACTGCCGTCTCTGAGTGATATCAGCGAGCATCAAACGGAAAATATGCGTAATCAGTTAATCAAACTGATTCAGAATAACCGTTTAGGTATGTATCGCTCGATCGTCACGAGCTTGATGGATGATTTTGATTCGGTGGATGTCGCTGCGGCGGCGCTGAAATTTGCTGTCGAAGGGCCGAATACGGATGAAAAAGCCTATGAGGACGAAGAAAGCATCATGTTCGGCAATACGGGCGCGCATCCCGGTATGGTGCGGCTGTTTATGAGTATCGGCAGGATGCAGCAGATCCGGCCGCAGGATATTATCCGCTGGATTGCTGACGAGAGTGGCGTACCGGGCAATATCATCGGGATGATCAATATTTACGACCGCTTTACTTTTGTAGAAGTGCCGGAGGAATATGCCAGCCGGGTGTTGAATTGTATGCATCAGAATATGATGAAGGGGCGCAAAGTCAGCGTCGAGCCGGCCAAAGCGCGCTGATCGCCAATAAACCCTTGGAACAATAACAGCAAAATAAGATCGAGCTAACATGTGCGTCTCCGTTTGGAAAATGTAATAACTACAAAACATTCTAAACGCGAGACGCATTTCTTCATTCTTGGATCAGAGAAACTAAAGGAGGCGTAGCGTATGTTGATGACACTCGGGCGTACCCAATTGACCGTCGATAAGGACGGGCTTGGCGCGCTGCCTTTGCAGCGGGCCAGTGTTCCGGAGGCAATTCGTTTAATCCAGGCGGTGGTGGATGCGGGCGTCACCTACCTGGATACCGCGCGTATGTATTCCGATAGCGAAGCAAAGCTGGGCTTAGCCTTGGCCGGCCGACGCTCCAGTGTGACGATCGCGACGAAAACCAGGGCTTTAACCGCGGAAGGCGTGGAAAAAGATCTGCACGAGAGCCTGCGTCTGCTGCAAACCGACTATATCGATGTCTATCAATTGCATAATCCGGATTTCCTGCCGGACGAAGGACATGAGATCTACCAGGCCCTCGCGCGGGCGCAGCAAGCCGGTAAGATCCGCTTTATTGGCTACACGAACCACAAAGTGCATCTGGCGGAAGCGGCGGTGGAATCGGGTCTGTTTGATACGTTAGAGTACCCGCTCAGTTTCTTAAGTGATGAACGGGAAGTGCGTCTGACCCAATTATGCGCCGAGCACAATGTCGGCTTTATCGCTATGAAGGCCCTGGCTGGCGGACTCATCACGGATGTGGGCCTGGCGCGCCGTTTTATGAACGGCTTGGAGAATGTGATCCCGATTTGGGGATTGCAGCGCATGAGCGAGGTCGAAGCGCTGATCGGCGCGCGCCGGCAAGACGGAGATCGCTCCTTGTCGGAGGAAGATCAGGCGAATATAGCGGCGGAAAAGAGCCAATTGGGGGATGATTTCTGTCGTGGCTGCGGGTACTGTCTGCCCTGTCCGGCAGATATTGTGATCTTTCAGGCTGCGCGTACCAGTCTGATGATTCGCCGTGCCCCGGGAACGTATTGGTTTAGCGACGAGTGGCGCAACGAGATGGACAAGATCGATCATTGTATACGCTGCGAGGCTTGCAAATCCCGCTGTCCGTACGGTTTAGATACACCGGAATTGCTGAAGAGAAATTTAGCGGACTACCGTCAAGTCCTGAGCGGATTGTCTAAATAATCACGTGCTTAACAGCAATTTTTGACCTCATAAATCTCGCCGCTGCCCGGCGAGCGAATTTTTACCGGTACTATATAACCCGGCGCTGGATAGGCCGTAGTACATCCCGGTCAGTACGGATTGGACGAGAGGCCACGCGTAGACTTGCCCTTGGATGACAGCGATGGCGACGCCGATGATTAAAGCAACGAGGCCCATATATTTGGTCGCGCCTGACGGGCAGATTTGTTTGATTAATTGAACGAGGCCGGTGATGAGCATAATGACCGGAATGCCATAGAGGATATCGTTTTCACGCATCTGACACACTCCTTTTCTACGTAATATAAGTAATATATGGTAATTCACTTCATAGTGTGCATAAGCCGTGGAGGCGAATCTATTGACATTGTGGCAAAAGCTGTTAGAATTATAGTCGTAATAACATGATATGAGACTTTTAGGGGAGCTTGTGATGCAGGCTGAGAGGGAGTTCTTAAACTCCGACCCTTAGAACCTGATGCGGATAATGCCGCCGTAGGAAGTAAGATGTGTTGCTTTAAAGCGGAGCGTGCCGTATGGGTGCGCTCCTTTTGTGTGTCTGGGAAAGAAAGAGAGGGTTTAAGGCTATGAACGGGAAGAAAACATCGACGTTGGCCAATGGGCTGATCTGGTTTGGAGCGGGAGTTTCGATTGCGGAGATACTGACGGGGACGCTGATTGCGCCGCTGGGCTTCCAACGGGGAATCGCGGCGATCTTACTCGGACATCTGATCGGCGGACTCATGATGTATCTGGTCGGTCTGATTGGCGGACTGACGGGAAAAAGCGCTATGGAAACAGTTAAATTGTCTTTTGGCCGGCAAGGCGCGTTGTGGTTTTCGTCACTCAATGTGATACAACTGGTGGGCTGGACGGCGGTGATGCTGATCAGTGCGAGCGCCGCCGCGGGTTCCATCTATCAGCTCGGCGGACCGGCCGGCGGAAACGCGCTCTGGTGTTTACTGATCGGCGCATTGGTTGTCGTATGGATTCTCTTTGGCATCCGTAATTTGAGTAAAGTGAATACCGTGACGATGAGCGCCTTGTTTATTTTGACGCTTATTCTCAGTGTCGTCGTGTTGCGCGGGAACACGGGATCTGCTATGGGCGGCGATGTTCTGAGCTTCGGCGCGGCGGTCGAATTATCGGCGGCGATGCCGATCTCCTGGCTGCCCCTGATCTCGGACTATACCCGCACGGCTAAGCATCCCAGAACGGCGACTGCCGTCAGTGCCGGCGTCTATTTTCTGGTCAGCTGTTGGATGTATATCATCGGGATGGGGGCGGCGCTCTTGACCGGAGAAAGCGATGTGGCAGTGATTCTGCTGCAGGCCGGATTGGGTGTGGCCGGGTTGCTGATTGTCGTCTTTTCTACGGTGACGACTACATTTCTGGATACGTATTCCGCTGGGGTCAGCGCGCAGAGTATATCGGCTAAGTTTAAAGAAAAACCCGCCGCGCTGGTGATTTGCCTCGTCGGGACGTTACTGGCGATCCTGGCGCCGATCGAGCGCTTTGAAAGTTTTCTCTACTTGATCGGTTCGGTATTCGCTCCTATGACAGCGATCTTATTGGCCGATTATTATATCTTGCGCCAGGATCGTTCAGGTAGGAATTTCGACAAGCTGAATTTTGTCTTATGGTTGATCGGTTTCGTCATCTACCGTTTGTTCCTGCGCTTGGATACCCTGATCGGCAATACCCTGCCTGTTATTTTGCTGGTGATCGTGTTATGCTTAATAACAAATAAATGGATAAGGAAGAATGCGCATGCAGGGAGCGATTTTTGATCTGGATGGCACGTTAGTGGATTCTATGCCGATGTGGGACGCGATTAGCGGCGATTATCTGCGCAGTCAGGGGATTCAACCGCGCGAGGACTTGTTTGAGCATACCAGGCTGATGAACTTGCACCAGTCGGCGGTTTATTTCCAGCAGGCTTACGGACTCGCTTTAAGTGTGCCGGAGATCGCGCATGGAGTGAACGCTCTTCTGGCGAACTTCTATCAAAACGTGGTGCAGGCGAAGGCCGGTGTGCGGGAAT
>JAITOV010000083.1 GCA_031289735.1 Peptococcaceae bacterium | reverse complement strand
CTTGCCCGTGCCAGGCTTCCCGCAACCACTGCGCGAAGCTTTCCTTTTCGCGCACCGGTATATGGATCTCCAAGCGCACATCAGCCGCAAACTCCGACTGAGCGATTTCTCTGCCGCGCGATTGCAGCTGATATTTTAAAGTCTCAAATAAAGCGTACGGAACATGTAACGTACACGCGGCCATCGTCATCCGTTGAATGATTTGCGCCTCGTTCAACAATGCACGCGCCGTGCCGCCATAAGCCCGCGTCAAGCCGCCCGTACCTAATAATACGCCGCCAAAATAGCGCGCCACGATCACCAGAACATTCCACAATCCTTTGAATTGCAGAGCATCAAGCACCGGCCGTCCACCGGTTCCCTGTGGTTCCCCGTCATCCGAAGATTTTTCCCTCTGATCAGTCCACAGTCGCCAGGCATACACATAATGACGCGCCGCAGGCCACAACGCACGCGATCTTTGCAAACCCTCTGCCACATCCGCCAAGCTTGCCACCGGATAAGCCCAGCCGATGAAGCGCGATTTTTCAATCGTCTGTTCCCACATATGCTCATGATGCAGCGTAAAAAACTCGTCCAACCGCCGCTCACCCTTCTCCAACTCACTCATTCGATCATCCGCGCTTGCACGACCATCCTGGCGTCATAGAAATCATAATCACACGTCGACAAAGTAATAATATTCTCTTCAGGCAAGGCTTGCCCATGTGTTGCGATGAATGAACGGCCTGCGGTATAGTTCAAATAAGCCGCAAAGGTATCCCGGCTGGCGAAATGAATCGTATACGTCCGATCATTCGTTGCCGTTTCGTAGGCGGAATAAATCTCACAGCGATATTCTTTATCTGGCAGATAAATCATCACCGACGGATGCGCGTCATAAAAGGACTGGTTCTTATACTCCGTCAGCAGTTCGAACATGGTTCCAGTCAGCAGATTATGGCCATGGATCAGCGTATTCCAGTCAGAAAAATCCCCTTTACCGCGGCAGTCGATGAAGATCGCTCCGGCGGGATTCTGTTCTCCGCTGAACGTGGTATGGAGATATTTATCGTTGTCAGTTCCCCAAAGAATCGGATAATCAAGGTAAGTCCCCTCGATCCGCATCCAAGCGACGATCTCAGGATTGATCGTGCGCAAAGCGTCAAAATCAATTGGACTATGATAGACCGATTCTTCCGTCTCCATCTGCCCCTGCGCTTGTGCTATGGCCGCCAATCGATCGTACTCTTGCTGTATCTTCCATTTCGTGTACTGTTCTGTACCCAACTGATAAGCGACAACAGCAAATAAACCAATACAAATTACCAGCAGGATCCGTGAGATCTTTTGGCGCGTTTTTCTTTTCACGCTCATCCTCCTCAGTCTGTGCCTTTACACCCAAATACGAGAGCGATCGCTCCGCCCATCAGATTCTTATATCCGGTTTCCTTCAACCCATGCTCCGCAAACATCTGCGCTAATACTTGCTGGGAGGGAAAGTCACGCGCTGAATCATGCAAGTATTGATACGCACTCCTTTTTTTACCCCAGATCGCTCCCATGAAAGGGATCCATCGTTCAAAATAGAACCAGTACGCCTGCTTAAATACCGGAAAATCCGGCTTAGCCATATCCAGAGAGACGACCCATCCACCCGGTTCAACCACCCGAATCAATTCTTGCAGCCCCAGGTGTAAATCAGGCAGGTTTCTTAAACCCCAGCCGATCGTCACCCCGTCAAAACTACGATCCGCAAAGGGCAAATCTAACGCATCCCCTTGCAGCAAGCTCACTTGGCCGTTCTCAATCAAGGGATGAAGGCGTTGTTGCGCAATAGAGAGCATCTTCTCCGAAAAATCCACTCCGGTGACTTGTCCATGTTCGCCTACGGCTTGGGTCAACGATAAGACCAGCTTACCCGTACCGCAGCAAACATCCAAGACGCTGTCCTGCGGCTTCGCCCTGACATATTCAACAGCCAGAGCGCGCCAATGCTGATCCCTGCCTAAACTCATGAGGGTGTTCATCCCGTCATAATGTCCCGCTATCGCATTAAAGGTTTCCTTAACAAAAGTATGTTTGTCGCTATTCAGCTTCTTCACCCTTATTATCTTTTACTTGCCCATAAAACAGATAAGAAGATTTTAACACAAAAAACCAGAGACTTACAGTCTCTGGTTTTTTGTTCGCTATACTTTTTCTTTAACGCAAGCAATTAGTATTGGCGTCTCGCGTCAAAACATTGACGGCAATATACGGGTTTATCTCCCGAAGGTTGAAACGGAACTTCGGTTTCGCATCCGCATTCTGCACATACAGTCGGATACATCGTTCTGGGTGCCCGAGCGAATCCACCATTACGGCTTTGTTTACGAGCTTGGCGGCACTGCAGACAGCGTCCCGGATCATTTTGGAATCCTTTTTCCGCATAGAATTCTTGTTCGCTCGCGGAAAAAATGAACTCCTGGCCACATTCACGGCATGTTAGTGTTTTGTCTTCAATCATTAGACTTCCTCCTTATTGGTGCTTCCCTTGTTCACTTTGGATCTTGTACAACTTTTTCCTTGAACACCAAATAAGGAATCAGTACTAGGATCAAAATTGTTCTCCAGACCACAAAATTTCACAAGACAGTTAACATCATTTAGTATAGCAAAAAGTTCAACGGGTTGCAACAAAAATTACTAAATTGTTTTAATCGTAGCAACCATCGTATGACTTTTTGAAGTTATTGTACTGGTCCCAATCATGGCCGAACCAAATCTCGGCCTTCTTTTCTTGAGCCAGATTCAGCACATATTCCTTCGTCTGTAGATATCCTGCGATATCCTGAACGATCCCCGGCATGACCCCCGGCGGCCCCACATTTTCATGGGTATAAATCGTATCGCTAATGACGAGTTTATTTCCGGACTTAGGCAGTTCTACCAATAAACCCAGCATGCCATAAGAGTGTCCGCTGCCAAAATTGTAGATCGTCACACCGTCCACTAAGTGAACCGTTTTTTCCGTGTCCGGAATCAGTTGCCATTTTAGGCCACACGTAAGCCAATACGCGATATCCGGCCCCATCTTAGAAACTCCCAGGGCATAATCCTTCATCGTATGGGTAAATTCGCCATCCGCAACGATGACTTCAGCGTTGGGAAACTTTTCGATATAACCGGTATGATCCGTGTGTAAATGGGATTGCACCAAATAGCGGATGTCTGCTGGGGCAACACCGATACCTGCCAGAGCGTTCAGCAGGCGTTCTTCCTCTTTTACTTCCATCCCCGCAAGAAAGAACGGCGCCTGGCGCTGAGGATCGTCATGCAAAGCCGTATCATATAAGATGTTCCCCTCAGGCGTTTGGATCAGCACGGAGTACATCGGCGTTAAGATCATCTCTGATTTGTCCTCACACGAGATGATCCCGTGTTTTGGTCCAGTAAACAGCCCATTGGCTAAGACATATAGCTTGATGTCGCTCATGACGCCGCCTCCCCAGATAAATGTCTAGTTTTCATTATAGGCTCTGGTCACCAGCAGGGTGACTATCGCAACATCGACGGGGATCGGCGCCGGCGCCTGACCTAATGCCTTCACCGCGCCTGCAACCGCCTTGGTAACTTCGTCAGCAATCAAAGGCAACATCTGTTCCAGCGTTAGGTTATAAGATTTCAGGTTCGGGAGTTTCAGTTCGCTCATAAAACGCTTCGCTGTGTCACAAGCGATTTTACCGATCTGTTCCGGCATAGCGTCAGCCGGTACGGTTCCGCCCAAGGCTTCCGTGATGAACTTAACTTTTTCCGGTACTGCCGGCGCGATGAGATCCAATGTCTGAGGCAGGGTCATCGAGCAGGCATTGCCGTGCGGAATATGCCATTTCGCTCCCAAGACTTTGCCGATATCATGCGGGAAGTGTCACTTCGGTCCTAACATGGCAATACCAGCCAACGTCGCTGCTTTCATGGTTCCTTCGCGAGCTTCCAGATCCGATCCGTCCTTAAAGGCCCGAATTAAATATTTACCCAGCAAGGTGAGCGCTTCTTTGCCGACAGCTTCGCAATAGGGATTGGCCAGAGAAGAGGTAAAAGATTCTACCGCATGACATAAAGCGTCAAAACCGGTAGACGCCGTAATCGCCGGCGGTAACCCTACCGTCAGGTCCGGATCAATCAGTCCTAAGGTTACTGCCGCGCCTAAACCGTTGACGTTCGTCTTAATATCATTCTTAGAATCCGTAATCGCTCCGCCGGGAGTACATTCACTGCCGGTTCCAGCTGTCGTCGGGATAACGATCAAGGGTTTTCCCGGTTTATTAAGCAGATTGCCACGGCCGAAGTATTGGCTCAGCGGGGGCGGGTTCGTCAACAGCGCCTTCGCTGCTTTTCCGGTATCGATCGAGCTGCCGCCGCCGACCGCTACGATGCCATCAACATTCTCCTTAACGCCTAAAGCGCCGGCTTCTTCACAAGACCAATCCGGGGGATCCGCTAAAACGCCGTCATAAGTAACATACTCCACGCCAGCTTCCTTTAAGCTCGCCAGAATCTTATCAGTGATCCCTGCGGCTTGTACACCTTTATCAAAAACCACAAGAACCTTTTTCATACCAAATTGCGTACATTTTTGGCCGGCTTGTTGGGAAACACCGCATCCAAACAGCAAGGGATTCGTACTAACAAATACACTGGACATGTTCTTTCCTCCTTATTTCATCTTAAAAATAGATTAACCTTGATCCACATGAAGCCGCAGGGCTTCGTCACCTCCTCATTTCGCGAAATGAACTTTTCCGCAATTCATATTCTATCGAAAAATCCATTAGATTATAATCAAGCAATCATTGTGCCAGAGTAAGACACATAGCCGAAAATACTTTCGGCTATGGCCTGCTGGTCAAAAATCCTGCTTATTACTTACTATATTAATCATCTGAACATTATCTGGCGTTCTCCCGGATGGCCACCCAAGCCTTGAATGTAGATTTTTTGCAACAAGGCTCGTTGCTCTTTCTCGACTCCTTAACTCTTTTTTAATACCAATGATTCATTTCCTCCTCTCTCTGGGAGAATGGTTTTCCACTGCGCCACAGATCATCCCAAGGCAAGTTCTTCTGTCGCCTCCAGAAGATCATCGCCGCACGCAATTGTTCCGCGCGGCGCGGCGCCAGGTATTCCGCCGGGATATCCCGCGCGCCGCAGGCAGTCCTCCATGCTTCATAACTCTGACGCAGCTCGTCCGGCTGGGGATGGAGATAACGCAGGGTATAGATATCCGCTAGGCGCTGTAGATCCGGATCTTGATGAGCGCGACGACAGGTTTCACCGTCTAAGTCCAAGCCAACGATCAGCAGCAGCAGGAAAAAGAAATACACACGGATCCCCTGCCGCAGAAGTTCCGGGTTTAGTTGCAATACTTCCGCCGCTTTGCCGATCGGTTTTAAGAATATTTTTACCGCTTCGTCCGTAAGTGAATATTCACCGAACATCGCGCAGGATAGTGACAGCGCATCTGCACGCGCGCTTTCTTGTAGCTGTTCCAGTAATTGCTCTTCCCTGCGCCGGCGCAACTTCTCGTTTTCCCCGATTTGACGCGCATAATCCCGCAGATAACGTTCCGCCTCGAGCGGCTTCTCCGGCAAGCGGTCAGCCCACTCGCGTATTTTCGAACGCCAGGGCAGTAATAGCTCGATCAGTTCGGAGACCTGTTGCTGTAGTTCCTGAAAATGCCCTTTGACCCGCTCCGGATCATGATACATACCACGCATCAGTTGCTCCGCCGCCGGCGGGATTTCCATTGATTCCTCGAAGCGGATTTGCGGCTTGCGGTTAACTTCCGGGAATTTCAGATAGATGCTTTGTTCGAGTTCCAGCCTTAATGACGACATGGGCATCACTCCCTATCTGGCATCCTGCTTGGCTCTGAGTCTTCAGGTTTGCTGAGGTTTGGCGCTAGGTCTTACTGTGTCGGATCATGGGGTTTGTTGAGATCTGGCAGCTGAGACCCCCTAATGCCCCTGAGAAAGCGTTTCCTCTCCCTCTCAGACCCCAAAATGAGCGTCACCTTACCTGCTGCACTGAACTCCTGCCGAAGTATATGATGCGGAACTAAGTTTCAGACCTTTTGTTTTGCTCCGTTTTGACATAGAATAGACATGATCCATATTCTATGCGGAAAAGAGCTGATTACACTCTTGGAAGAAAGCACCTATCGCGGGCTGACGTTAGACACTTTTCAAATCCAAGCTTTTCAGGCCATTGACGACGGCTATTCCCTGATCGTCACAGCCCCGACCGGAACTGGAAAGACACTGATCGCGGATTATCTGATCGATAAGATCCGCGCTAACAGGCAGCAGATTATCTATACCGCTCCGATCAAAGCATTGAGCAATCAGAAATATAAGGATTTTTGTGGGCAATACGGCGCGGAAACCGTCGGGTTGATCACCGGAGATATCGTCGTTCAACCGGACGCGCCTTTGTTGATTATGACGACTGAAATCTTCCGCAATCAGGTCATTACTGAAGATCCCCGCTTGGACTCGGTTAGCTATATCATTTTCGACGAGATTCATTGGCTGAATGACGAAGAACGCGGTACCGTGTGGGAAGAATCAATCATTCTGGCCCCTGCGCATATTAAAATCCTCGGTTTAAGCGCGACGATCGCGAACGCTTCCGCCCTTGTGCGTTGGATCGAAT
>JAITOV010000080.1 GCA_031289735.1 Peptococcaceae bacterium | reverse complement strand
ATGACTGACTATTATCTCAAATGTTGTGTAAACTAAGGAACCGCCGTGTACCGAACGGTACGCACGGTGGTGTGAGAGGTCGGCTACTCAACTAATGGGTAGCCTCCTACTCGATTGGGATATTTCTGTTGCCGGAGTAGCCAACTTGTGGAAGATCTCCGCATTCAAAATCGCGTAGGTGGGTTTTTGACCAGCGATAATCTGGGCTTGGGAGACCACGTCCCGGCGCGCCAACTCGTTGACGAAGCGTTTGCCGTGGCGCTCTACATAAATCAGACCGTAACCGGTACCGGAATAGGGGTGAAGAGCCCAGGCGTCCGCCGCGCCGTGTTTGGGTTCCGCACAGGGATAGAGCTGAATGAAGGCCAGATGGAGTACATCTGCGCCGATGGCCTGGGCATAACGGATCACCTCACCCGTTGCGCCGCGGTGATTCGAGCAGTTGTAGGCGGAATCTAGATTGGGGTTAAAAGCTGTGCGCATCGGGATATCCTGACCGAAGCCTCCGGAGGCCACAATAAGGGCCTTGCTGATCTTGATATTCTTTTTTTCAGCGGCGGAGGTCACTTCAACGCCTAAAACCGGCCCCCCTGAAGCTTCTCGCCAAATACCGCTGACCGGTTGGTTGAGGCGTAGTTCTGCGCCCTGTTCCAGGGCTAGCTTCTTCATCGGGTTAATCATTCCCCGGCCGGAAGCCTTCGCTTCGACAAAACTGCGGTGGGCGGAGTGACCTCCGATACGCGGCAGGGTTTCGCGCAGTTCCATCCCGGCTTCCCTGAGCCAGTCCAAGCATTCCGGGGCGCCTTTGACCATGACTTCCACCAGATCGGGTAGGTTGAAGTAATCACCGCCTTTGAGGGTATCGTCTTGATGCAGTTCCCAGCTGTCTTCGCCCAACCCTAATCTTTGCCGTAAATGATCGCTGTTGTCCCAAGCACTGTAGCCGCCCCCGGAGAGGATCGAATTGCCGCCGTAATAGGGCATTTTCTCCAAAATGACCGTCTGCGCTCCCAAACCGGCGGCTTCAGCCGCCGCAGCGAAGCCGGCAAAGCCGGAGCCGATGATCAGTACCGCGATTTCTTCATCCCAATGGGTAGGTGTTGGGTTCATGATCTTTTGCCTCCTGTTGGTCCTGGCGCCGGTTATAGTTGATGCAGGTTCTTCTTCAAGATTCGCAGCGCCTTGGTCGGATGGATCCCGGCCAGTAAACCGGCGCCATACAAGACATACCCCTGATCGACGTAGAAGTCCGGGTTCTTGGGTTTGAGCGAAGAGGGGTTGTGGGCTTCGTATAAGACGCCTGCCAAAATGCGGGCAGGGTAGCGTCCATAATGGAATACGCCGCCGGTGCCAATGACCACCTTGATGTGGGTGAGATCTTTGCCGTATTGTACCGGGATCAGGTCTTCCAAGCCCGGGACTTCCCGCAGGATGCCGGCATGCCGTTCGACGGCGACTTGTACGGCGGTTTTGGCTAAGGCTGTATCCAAGAGATAGGCCGCATCGTCATCGGGCACATAGCCGACGTTGACGCCCATTTCCTGGGTGATGTGTTCTACTGTGCTCAGATCAAGCGGATAGTTCAGCGCGCTGAGATTATCGCGTAAGCTCTGTTTGGCCAGATCGTAGATGGTATGGGCGTTATACCGGATCCCCAAGTCGCCTTCGACCGTGCGTTTGGCCAAGGGTTCAGGCAAGCCTTTGAGCACGACGTGTCCGTCGCGGGGATAGCCATAGCCGACCGAATGGATATTCGTGGTCGCGCCGCCGATCTCCACGATCAGCAAATCACCTAATCCGGCCTCGTCCTCCGTGCCTTCCGCCAGCAGCTGCGCCGCGCGCAGAGAGGCCATCGGGGTTGGCATCACGATGTTGCCGACATACGTTTGCGCGCCGTCCAGCCCTTTGGCTTTGACGATGCGTTCCATAAAGATGTCCCGGATGGCTGCTCTGGCCGGCTCTACGTTGATCTCGTTGACTTCCGGCATGACGTTCTCGGTGACGACCACTTGCTTGCCGGCGTTTTGCAGAATTTGTTTGATCTTAGAGCGTACCACCCGGTTGCCGGCGACCAGGATTGTGACATCCTTTTTCAGTTCCGCCAAAGCCTGGGCGTTGTGCAGGATCACTTCTTTATTCCCGCCGTCCGTCCCGCCGCTGAGCATGATCAGATCGCAGGGATTGGCTTCGATCTCTTGCAGGGATTCCTCGTCTAATTCATGGGCGTAGGAACCGACGATCTTTGCTCCCGCGCCCAAAGCCGCCCGCCGCGCCGCTTCCAGGGTCAATTCCCGCACCAGGCCGATAGCGATCATACGCAGTCCGCCGGCGGCGCTGCTGCTGGCGATCTTGCGGCTGATGGACGATTCATCCATCTCCGGATGTTCCTGAAAGAGGATGTCCAGGGCATTCCGCAAGCCGATCATGATATTGCTGTCTACGGTCGTGACCGATTGGGCGCGGCCCAGGACGGTTTCTGTCTCCAGATCCACAGCCAGCACTTTGGTATAGGTACTGCCAAAATCGATGAGTAAATGGCAATCCATCATTCGCATACTCCTTTATCGGATTTAGCCGGATATTCTCTGTACCTTCGCGGCTCGGACTTCAGTCTTTCAGCCGGGAAGCCCAACCGACATCTTGGATCAGGGTATTCAGATCAGCGGTGATGTTATCGCGCCTTTCCCGATCGGCAATCTTTTCTTTGTTGAAGGCGATGACTTCTTGGGGAACCGGAATGTTGCCGTGATCCAGGTAGCGCAACGCGCCGCGGGCGTCACGGACCATGAGCACGTTGCCCTTCAACCAGCGCCAGGGAGAGAACATCGTATCCAGGAAGCCAAGATCAACTCCTTTGATCATGCCGGTCGCCAGATCCCCGTCGCCGATCTCGAAGAGTTTGTCGATGACCGCCCGCACTTCCAATTCGATCATGTATTCTTCCAGCGTCAATTCCGGGCTTTCTGGCAGGGTTTGATTACGCAGTAAACGGATCAGCTGTTTACACATCTTGGTGGCTGAAGCCATACTTTCCTTGGTCGGCGTGCCGTAGGCTTCGTCGGCGCATTTGAGGAAGATGGCGTTGGCGCCGGCCATGATGCCGATAATCGAGTTCCAGGCGATCAAGCCGGTAGCGGCGTCTGCGTTCGGCGGCCAGGCGCCCAGATAAGAGTAGATGGTCGAGGTGAGGGTGATATCGTGATGTCCCCGTTGTTTCAGATAATAATCCGCCAGTTTCTCTGTGACCCGCATCATGGCTACGTCTTGCACGAGATTCATGTTGATGCCGTGACACCAGAGAATATGCTTGACACCCTGTTCTACGCTCATCATAATCTGAGTCAGCACTACGATAATATGGAAGGCGGCCATATCATAGCCGGTCAGGTTGGACGTCGTATGACTGAGTACCGGCGTGCCGCGCTCGTTATAGTAACCGGCCAGACGATCTTCGTATTGTTCGTGGCGGATCATTTCTTCCAGGGGAATGTTCTTGCAGTGGGAGATGACCTCAGTCAAGGTACGGGAGGAGTAGCCGGACCAGCCGCTGGCTAAGGCGATTTCTAATTGCAGCCGGGAGTCCTCATCCGCGGTCACAAGGATCAGCGGCGTTTTAATCGCTTCCTGGAGTTTGCGGGTCTGGGCTACGCCGTAGTTGACCAGCGGATAACCGTTCAGGGCAGTCGCGCCGTCCTTGATGCTGCGGTCAAGCCCTTTCTGGGCCAGCGCAAAATTGCTTTTACGGGTATAGGAGTCGGAAAAGATATTGAAGATCAGCCCGTCGTTAAAGCCGCGCAGTTCATCTTCCATGTATTGCAGACCGCTCAGGCAGGCTTCGAACGGA
This sequence comes from Peptococcaceae bacterium, assembly GCA_031289735.1. Taxonomy (GTDB): domain Bacteria; phylum Bacillota; class Desulfitobacteriia; order Desulfitobacteriales; family Desulfitobacteriaceae; genus JAITOS01. The sequence continues at coordinate 4,964 of JAITOV010000080.1, read as the reverse complement.
GCGCGGCCAAATTGCGGCACGCAGATGATTTGGTTGTTTTCCTTCGCCTTTTGCATCACCACCGCGCAATTTTTTTCGGGAAATTGTTGGCGATACGCCACCGATTCTGCCAGATCAATGTCTTTGCCGGTGGGCCATTGACTGAGGACTTCTTTTCTCGTGGTATAGAATTCTTCGTCACTGATTCTCTTACAGCGAACGTTCATTACGCATACGCCTCCCCTACTGTGTGTTTTCCTATCCGCCCCGTTTATTCGGCGATCCGCAGGTCTTGATTTAACGCTTTAATGATATCTTCCGGTAAGGTATCGTTGGGAAATACCCGGCTAAAACCCATCTGGATGAATTGATCGTGGACCACTTGCCATTTTTTGGCGACTTCCGCCGGGGCGACCAGGCAGCCGCCGACATAGAGCAGGACATCGCTGAGACCGGATTCTATACATTTCTGCCGCATACCTTCGCAATCGATGGGACCCATGCCATAGAGCGAAGAGACGAGAATCGCGCCGGCGTTAGATTCAATCGCCGCGTTGATGAATTCCTCTTGCGGGACCACCGCGCCTAAGAAAATAACCTTAAATCCGGCTGCCTCCAAGGCTTTGCGGATGACCCAGATGCCGATCATATGGGCGTCCGAGCCGATGGTTCCGAGCACAATGGTTTTTTTATCAATTTCTGCCATGGTAAACCTCCTCGTATCATGTATTCATGTTGATAATAGTTTCAGGTAGGGGATGATCGTTGTGATATCCGGGCAGGACTCAATCTCTAAGGCCAGCTGGACGATGTCGTCCGCGGCGCGCACATCGAACCAGGCGCTGGAGAAGGTCACGTTATCGCGGAACTTAGGCACAATATCCTCCATGCTCAGGGGATCGAGAGGGTGGCCTTTCCAATGGGGCGTCATATGCGTGAACTGCTCGCCGTTGTTCAGAATGATCGTAACTTCAGCGGCCAGGGTATCAAAGCGCGGATCCTCTGTTTCCAAGACCACCTCGACCTTAGCGATGAGTTCACGCAACGCTTCATCTTTGATGTACGCGGGGGTAAAATGCGTCAGTTTGGGATATTGGCGGGCAATCGCGTTGGCTACGGTATAGCGGACGTTGAATTGCGCGTCGACGACCGGATTAGCGCCGATCTTGAATGGACTGCCGACGAGGTTATAGATATGCCGCCCGGCACGGACGATAATCCTGGCGACGTCTTGCGGGACAAAGGGATGTTGCTGCATCAGATGTAAGGTGGAGTCGGTCGCTGACAAGGTGCAGCCGCAGCTGGGGAAGCGTTTATACACGGTCGTATTGTTGTAGTAGGTTTTGCCCAGATCCCGTGTGAGATGTTCCGCTTGTTGGGTACCGCGCGAGAATAGATTGAAAAAACCATACACGCCATTGAAGACGTTGACGACCCCGGTCAGACCGTCTTGGGCGAACTCGGCGCAGACGATACCGGCTTGAGCGCCTAAGCCTTGATTGAAGCGCACGCTTAATACTCCGTCAATATTGCTTTGAAAGCTGCCGGAGGATTCGTTAAAAGCCAGGCCTAAGGCGTTCGTCATCTGTTCTTCGTTCAGCTGCGTTAGACGTCCGGCGATGGCGGTGGTGGCATACACCGAAGCCACGAGCGTAGGGTCAAATCCGTGATAGAGGCCGGTGGCTGAATTGATCCGGCTGCCGATATCTTCAGCGATCGCCAGCGCGGCCAGAAATTCACGGCCGCTGACTCCGCCTACTCTTTCGGCCATAGCCAGTCCGGCGGGGATGACAGCGGCGCTGAGATGCAGGCCGGGATCCATGGAATCATCAAAATCCATGGCCCGGGCCATGACTGCGTTCACCAAAGCCGCTTGTTGCGCCGGGACGCGCCCGGCATACATGAAGAGACTGCTCTCCGGTTTGCCGCCCCAATCCAATACGCGCTCAGCGACCGCTTGACATCCCGGAGCTGTAGCGCCGGCAATGATCGTGCCTAAGGTATCCAGAAAACTCATCTTGGCGAATCGTAATCCTTCCGCTGAGACATCCTCATAACGGCATTGTACGGCATGTTTGGCCAGCGCTTTGACGGGGTCACCCATGATCATCACTCCTTTCATCCGCTGCTATTCAGTATTAAGTAGCAAGTATTGTGCCAATGATCAGGAGGTTCTGAATGATTGCTCAAAGCGGGCTCTAACGGGGCAGCGAGATGGAGAGAGCGCGGGCAAAAGAGGAAAAACGAAGGAAATTGTTCAGCAGTGTATACACCAGGTGTAAACGATGGGGATACAAAGTGTACAAGGGAATATACAAATCCTATTTTTATATTCAGGCAAATATTAATTTTCGTTCTTTATGATGATATAATAGAGGTAAGCATAGGATAGGGGATGAAAAAATGAGTGCTTACGATCATGAAGCGATGATACGCCGCCGGGAAGCTTTTATCGCCGGCGAAGATCGCCACAGCGATGCCGGCTTGAATCCGGAGGTTTTGTCCTCCTGGATGCGCGCGCGCGAGCGTGGAGTGAATCCACGCCGGATGACTTTTCCGCTGCCGGAAATAACCCCGGCTGAAACGGCGGAACACATGGTCCGGGAAGCGATTTGGCAACTGCGCTGGCAGAAGAATGAAGATATCATTCAGAAGGTCTGTGATATTCTGGATAAGACCAACGCGGTGGAATTTAATATGGATCTGAACTTCACGATCTGGTTACAGCGGGGAAACCGAGAAGTCCTGCAAGCGCTCAAAAACAAAAATCTGGGCATCGGTTCGAATCTGAGCGAGAGCTTGGTGGGAACGACCGCGGCGGTTCTGACAGCCAGAAAGCAGATGCCGCAATGGGTGGTGGGCGCGGAACATTATATTGAAGGATTAAGAGATTATGTCTCCTTGGCCACGCTCCTGCTGGATGAGAATAATGACGTGTTAGGGTATAAACTGATTCTCACGCCGATGAAGGATTTTAATCCGTTCCTGCTGCAAATGTTTATGCAAATGCTCGATTACTACATATCCTTGTGTAACTCCACGGTCAATCTGCACTGGATGAATTCCGAATTGACTTTAACCCAGGAACTCTTTACCCTGAGTTTTGAACAGCGTGACCGGGGTATGATTTTAATTGATGAAGCCGGTTTTATCCTGAAAATCAGCCGTTGGCTGTCGGATAAACTGGAGTTGAAGCAGCCGGATGTGCGCGGTAAGTATCTGACGGATGTGTTTCCGGAAATGAAGGAGATGCTGTCCTGTTTGCGCGAAGCCGCCGCGATTCCTGTGCAGGAAATGCACTTGGCGAAAGCTTCCGGCGCTATCTTGCCTTATTTCATCGAAGGCCAGCCGATTCGTACTGCCGGGCAGGTCAAGGGCTTAGTCATCACGGTCTTTGAGCCCAGAAGCATGCACAAGTTTGTGAATAAAATCTATAGCCATAGCGCTTATTTTACCTTTGAAGATATCATCGGCACCTGTCCCCGCTTTGCCGCCGTCAAACAAGAAGCCGCCGAGGCGGCGGAGTATACCTGCAACGTGTTTATTACCGGGGAAAGCGGTACGGGCAAAGAATTGTTTGCTCAGGCCATCCATAATGCCGGGAACCGGCGGCGCGGCCCCTTCATCTCGATCAATTGCGCGGCTATGCCGAGGGAGTTGATCGGCAGCGAACTGTTCGGCTATGTCGAGGGCGCGTTTACCGGAGCGCGCAAGGGCGGAGCGCCCGGAAAGTTTGAATTGGCGGATAAGGGAACTATTTTTCTCGACGAGATCGGTGAAATGCCGCTGGATATGCAATCCGTGCTGCTGCGGGTCCTGGAGGATAAACAGATCGTCCGCTTAGGCGGCGGCAACCCTATCCTGGTCGATGCGCGCATCATTGCCGCGACGAACAAGAACCTCTGGCAAGCGGTTTTGGCTAATCATTTCCGTTTGGATCTCTACTATCGGCTCAATGTTTTTCCCTTGCATCTTCTGCCTTTAAGAGAACGCCAGGAAGACATCCCGCTGCTGATCGAGTCCTTTCTGCAGCAGTTTAAAATTGCCTTTGGCAAGAATATCTCCGGTTTCACACCCGAGACTTTGGTTCTGCTGAAAAATTATGCTTGGCCGGGCAACTGCCGTGAACTGAGAAATGTCGTGGAACGAGCCTGCGCGATTGCCAAAACGGATATCCTGACCATGAACGAACTGCCCAAAGAGATTACGGAATCGGCCATTGTGCCGGACGTTCAAGTCAGCAGCCGGGAAGCCTATGATCAAAAGATCTTTGCTGAGTTTAAGTACAAACTGAATGAGCGCAAGCAGATCTTGGATCTGCTGCACAAGTACAAGGGGAATAAAACCCTGGTGGCCAAAGAACTGGGCGTCACTCGGGTGACGCTGTATAAGAAGCTCAAACTGCATGATTTGAGTGAGTTCGGCTAGACAAAAGGAGACGCCAGAGCGTGTCAACGCCGAAATGAATTTGTAGTTTTTCGCCGGGGTCCTATGTCTTGTGGCCGGGGTCCTAGGTCGTTTTTTTGCTGGGATTCCGGTATTTTTTGTCTGTTTTTTACCCAGGCCGCTAAATTAGCGGGGTTTCGGCTCCATCTCGCTCGAATCACGTGCGGGAGGGCCCTGAATTGTGCAACAATAAAACAGGCCTTGTATTGATATAGTAAGTAATGTTATAAATAACATATAGACTTTTTGTCGAAATAAAGGTCAAATAAGAAAAATTAGGAAGTAGAAGGGAGAAAAACATGCAAGAAAACAGCTTATCAAGAATCAGTCAGACAAAATGGGCAAGAAAGCTGCTCATCATCCTGATGACGGCGATCCTCATGATCAGCGCGTCAGCCGTCGTCACCCTGGCGGCGGGTACTCCGGTGGATACCAGTCAGCCCGGTCTGCCCGGCGTGGCGGACACCCCGCTGTACGGCACCGTCACCATCGACGGCATCGAATGGTACAAGATCTATCAATCACATCCGCAATTAGGT
>JAITOV010000004.1 GCA_031289735.1 Peptococcaceae bacterium | reverse complement strand
TTATGGATCTGGCGGCATTGGCGGCGGAAATTCGCTCGGCGGGGTTTTTCAATCAAAAATCGCTTTACCTCAAAGCAGTGACGGCGTGGTTCGCCAAATATAACTATGACATTCCCACCGTTCAGCGCGAACCGCTTGCAAAGGTTCGGTCGGAGTTGCTCTCGACCAGGGGCATAGGGAACGAAACCGCCGATTCGATCCTTCTGTACGCGTTCGGTTTTCCGACCTTTGTCGTGGACGCGTACACGATGAGGCTTTGCGAGCGGATGGCGCTGGATGCTGGTAAGAACTATGCTGCTGTCAAGGTCTGTTTTGAGGAAAACTTGCCGCCCAGCGCCGAGATATACAACAACTTCCACGCCCTGATCGTACAGAACGCTAAGGAGCATTGCCGGAAGAAACCAAGCTGCGGCGGCTGTCCGCTGGAGGATAGATGCAAGAAAGCGAGCCTGTAATAATGGCATACGCCAACATTACCACAGCGATATGCCGCCTTACCCCTTGCAATCAATAATCACTCGTAAATATTACTATTAATTATTCATTTCAAAAATAATTTGTATTTTTCGAAGGTCGTCACGGGAGTAAGACGCTGCGGCAAATCTACTCTGTTCGACCTATATATCGACCGCCTGAAAACAGACGGCGTAACCGATGAGCAGATCATCGTCATTAACCTGGAAGATGTGGATTTTTCCGAACTGCTTGACTATGAATACGCGGCGTTCGTCGCGCAGGTACGCCGCGGCACGGCGGCGGGGCAACCACTGGAGACGGCGGTCAAAAACGCGATCAGGCATTGCCTGGAGAACGGCGTTATGGAGGAATTTCTCACAACCTACGGATCGGAGGTCGAGAATATGATTGCGATGGAGTTTAATTTGGAGACGGCGAAGCAGGTATGGCGCGAAGAATGGCTGGAAGAAGGCATGGAGATAGGTCTGGAGAAGGGCCGCGCGGAAAGCCGCCGCCTGGCGATCCAAAACATGAAGCGCGAAAATCTTTCCGAGGAGACGATCGCCCGTATTTTCAATATGACGGCGGAAGAAGTAAAGCAGAGCTTGAACTGACTTTTACAGCAAATACGATATACCCAGCCTAAATCAGGCACAAAAAGCCCGCTGCTTAAACCTGTGGGGCTTTTTTCTTCTCTACAATTGTAAAAGTCAGGTTATACTACGGCAAAAAAAATTTAGCTTTTGCTTGATCTATTCGCAGGTGACAAACATCAAGAGATCGTGTATTATAGGTTAAGTAGAATTCAGCTAGTTTTGGAGGAGTAGAAATGAATAAGACGGCCATCAACTTGCAGGATACAGTTCTGAATCAAGTGCGTAAAGAAAACGTACCTGTAACGATTTATTTAGTGAATGGCTTTCAATTAAAAGGAATCGTTAAAGGATTCGATAATTTTACGGTTGTGATTGAATTTGAAGGCAAACAGCAAATGGTCTACAAACACGCTATCTCGACAATTATGCCTTTACGTCCCATTAATCTGGCGGCGGCGACCGCTGCCAAATCAAGCGAAGACAAGTAAGAAAACTGAGCGTAGGGTAGACGTGGCGGAGCATAGGATCAAGGGGCGAAGATGAGACCTGCGCCTTGATCCTTCATTATTGTATTGGAAGGACTACGGAGCAATATGGAAGCAGTAAATATACGCAATGTGGCGATTATCGCCCATGTCGATCATGGTAAGACGACGCTGGTAGACGCGATGCTGAAACAGAGCGGTATCTTCCGCGCGAATCAGCAAGTGATGGAACGCGTGATGGATTCCAATGACCTGGAACGGGAGCGGGGGATCACGATCCTCTCCAAGAATACGGCGGTGCGCTGGAATGGGATCAAGATCAATATCGTCGATACGCCGGGACACGCGGATTTCGGCGGTGAAGTGGAACGCGTACTGATGATGGTCAACGGAGTGATCCTGATCGTTGACGCTTTTGAAGGGCCGATGCCGCAGACGCGCTTTGTTCTGCGCAAGGCGCTCGAATTGAAACGCATCCCGATTGTCGTGATCAATAAAATGGACCGATCGGACGCGCGCCCGTTAGAGGTGGTTGATGAGGTCTTGGATCTCTTCATCGAACTGGGGGCGGACGAATCCCAATTGGATTTTCCGGTGATCTATACTTCAGCGCGTCAAGGCAGCGCCGGGTATGCAGCGGATCAGTTAACTCCCACGTTGGAGCCGTTATTCAGCACGATTATTGCGGATATACCGGCGCCGGTCGTTGAAGAGGACGCGCCGTTGCAATTATTGGCGACGACGCTGGATCATGACGACTATGTCGGCAAGATCGTTATCGGGCGCATTGTGCGGGGGAAGGTTCACTGCGGTGAGAATGTCACTGTGATGCGCGCCGATGGAACACAGGATAAAGCCAAAGTCAGTAAGGTGTTCGTTTTTGAAGGGTTAAAACGGGTCGAAGTGAGTGAAGCGGGCGCGGGGGAGATCGTCGCCCTCATCGGGCTAGGATCGGTCAATATCGGCGAGACGGTCGCCTGTGCCGTGGAGCCGGAAGCTTTGCCGGTGATCGAAGTGGACGAGCCGACCTTGGCGATGAATTTCATGATCAATGATAGCCCGTTTGCCGGCTTAGAAGGAGACTATGTGACTTCGCGGAACCTGCGCGAACGCTTGTTTAAAGAGATGGAGACCAATGTCAGTTTGCGGGTCGAGGAGACAGAGACTACGGAAGCTTTTCGGGTTGCCGGACGGGGCGAGTTGCATCTCTCGATCCTGATCGAGAACATGCGCCGTGAAGGGTATGAGATGCAAGTCTCGAAGCCGGAAGCGATTTACAAGATGATGGACGGAGTGCGGCATGAACCGATCGAGCATTTGACCTGTGATATTCCGGAAGGTGTTTTTGGCGTTGTGATGGAACTGCTGGGCAAGCGCAAGGCTGAGATGCTGAACATGACGAATCTATCCCCGACCCAGCTGCGGGTCGAGTTTAAGGTTCCGGCACGGGGTTTGATCGGTTTTCGCGGGGATTTTCTGACGGAGACGCGCGGTGAGGGCTTGATGAGCCATGTATTTTTTGGTTACGAGCCTTATAAAGGAGATATCCCAGGGCGTACGCGGGGTTCTTTGATCGCCTTTGAAAATGGGGAAGCTACGACCTATGGACTGTATGCCGCGCAAGAAAGAGGGACGCTATTTATCGAGGCGGGCACCGCGGTCTACGAAGGGATGGTGATCGGGGAGAACAGCCGGGATCAGGATATCGAGGTCAATGTCGCCAAGAAGAAACACGCTACGAATATTCGTTCCAGCAATGCGGATGAAGCCTTGCGTCTGGAAAAACCGCGCCTGCTCTCTATGGAGCAATGCCTGGAATTTATTGAAGAAGATGAATTAGTGGAGATCACACCGAAGAACATCCGTATGCGCAAGCGGTTTTTGGACAAGGAATCCCGGTCACGCTATGCGAAAAGGCTGGCGCAAAATAAATAGCTGAAATAAGAAAAAAGGATACCTTTGCCCATGAACTGCGTATAGTAGTAGGGTAGGATTGTGCTTTCAAGGGTGGAGGTGTCGGGACATGCCGATTCAGGTAAAGTTTCGCCAAGCAGAGAAGATGCCGCCGGAAGTGAGAATGCCTGGTAAAAAAGATCAGTCTGCTCACCCGCCGATGCGTTTTCCTGAGTTAAATATCGCGGCTGCGTTGCCGGCGCGCCGAGTGGAAGCGCCACCGAGCGAGAAAGAGCGGATCGCGGATATCTTGGCGGAACTGGATCAACTGGTGGGGCTGGTATTTGTCAAGGACTTGATTCAAGAGTTACAAGCGTATGTGGAGATACAGCGCCGCCGGGAAAAGGAAAAACTCCTGGCTGCTCCGTTGGCTTTACATATGATCTTCCGCGGCAATCCCGGTACAGGGAAGACGACAGTCGCGCGCATCATCAGCAAATTATTTAAAGAAATGGGCGTTTTGCAAAAAGGCCAGGTGATTGAGTGCGAACGCGCCGATCTG
>JAITOV010000006.1 GCA_031289735.1 Peptococcaceae bacterium | reverse complement strand
CGCCTCGGCAAAACTTTTTACCGGGCTAACTATTCATTGGGGGTGTTTCCGGGGCATTTACCGTTGACCCGCGCCTCCGGGCATACCTATCTTTACGGAAAAGCATTATTGTCTGAGGTACAAAAACGCGTCGCACAACCAATCTTCAGCTGATATTTGACAAACGCTCCAATCTCATCCAGCGCTTCTTGCGCCTCCGGGCAGCGGGGAGCAAACTGATGCCAGACATGCCACATTCCCTCCCAGATTTCCATATGGATATCCACACCGGCTTGCCGCGCTTGGTCATAGAATCTCCGCGAATCCGGGAACAGCACGTCATCCGTCGCCGCGTGGATTAAGATCGGTGGTAGGCCATGTAACTCGCCGTATACCGGAGAAACCAGCGGATCTCGCCATTGATTCCTCTGGACATACAGAGCAGCCGCCTTGGCTTCCATCGCATCCGGATGATAGAGCGGATCCGCGTCCGATCTCAGCGCGCGCTCTTCCTCACTCACACTGAGATCTAACCACGGCGAAATGAATACGGCGCCGGCGGGTAACGGCCGCTCAGCATCCCGCAAAGCCAGCAGAGCCGCAGCGCATAAATACCCGCCCGCCGATTCCCCCACCAGGATCACCTGCTCGCTCTGATACCCTTGTTCCAGAAGGTACGCATACGCGGCAACCGTATCCTCCAAGGCAGCCGGAAAAGGATGTTCCGGCGCTAAGCGATAATCCAGCGTCATCACCGGACAACCCGTAGCGCGTAACAGGCGTGCAGCCATCCCCCGGGCAGTTTGGGCAGAACCCATGATCAGAGCGCCGCCATGCAGAAAGAGAATGACTTTTTTCTGATCCGGCATATCCTCTCCCTGCAACCATTCCCCCTGTATGCGCTCCGTTTGAAACGATTGAATCTTGATCGCAGGGTCCAGCCGGTCACGACTGGCAAACCCCTCCATACGCGCACGCGCCTCTTGTACGGAAACACTGGGCGGCGTCTTCTGTTTATAAGCAAATAGCGCTTGTTTTAGTTTTTGACTTTTTTCACTGATCATCCGCATTCCACTCCGTGACATCCAACAAACTTCCTGAGGGGAAATTCTGCCGCAACAGCAATTCCACGACTTTCTCCGCCACAAATTCCGGTTGCAATAGCCGTCCTTCCTCCTTCAGCTTCCTAAAACGCTCCACTTGGGCAAAATCTTCTTTGTGCGCGGCCCGAAGCTCTTGCTGCATGTCCGTATCCACAATTCCGGGCGCCAGAGAGACGATCTTCACCGGAAAAGCAGCCTCCTGCTGTTCCAACCCCACACATTGCGAGAACAAATCCACACCGGCTTTAGCGGCGCAATAAGAAGCCCAGCCATAGTACGCCTTGCGTCCGGCCCCGGAGGAGATATTCACCACGCGCTTTTCGATCGGCCAATCAGCTGTCCGCCGGATAAATTGCGCAGTCATCAGCATAGGCGCGATCAGATTGAGCTGAATGTTATAGACCACGGCGCCGGCCTGACAGTCCGGCAACGGATGAATCGGCGACACTACGCCGGCATTGTTGACCAAAGAAATGGTCTGTGCCCGAGAGCGGTCGATCTTAGCAAACAGTTCATCTATCAACGCCTCAATCTTGCCCGGATCACTCAAATCCCAGGCGATAAATTCGAGTGATCCTCCCAGCGCTGTTGCCTCATCCAGCAGCGCCCGATTCTGCTGACGGGAAACGCACAGCAAAGCATTGTCTGGGCGCAATAACGCCGCGGCAATGGCTCGACCCACCCCGCGCGACGCTCCGCTGATAATCACATAATTCACGGCGTTCTTCCTCCCTCAATCTTGTTCGTCAAATTGCTTCTGCATATCTTCTCGCCAGTATTCCTCCACCCAATCCTGATGCAGGTCATACAGATAGCGAATCTTTTCCGGGGCGTCAGCATAGATCACACAGCGGCAATCATCATACATATAGAAGATAATCTCGCCATTTTCCTTGATCCAATATACATTCTGACCGATTTCCGGTTCTCTTCCCTGTTCACAATGCGCGATGCCTTGCAAAATACTTCTGCACAAATTTTCCTTAGGCGGAATGACAGCGAGCGTCTGCCTGTGCGTGTGTGTGGGAAAATCCGGACGGAGTAACGGCGCCTGTTCTTCAACGACCTCCGTACAAGCGATCCGGCCTGCCAAGAGGCGATACACATAGTCCGCATCTTCTCGCCAAGCTGTTTCATCCCAGTCTTTGATCAGTAAACAAATGTGCTCACTAGAGCCGAAAATCTGTTCAACCACTTGCCAGGAACGGTTATATATCTGCCTGAACCGTTTATCTGAGCCGCCGGCCAGAGGCGAGCCAAACTCCAGACGCAAGCAAACGGGAGATTTCAATCCGGGAAATCTAGTGTACAGACCGGCCAGCCATTCAGCGTTCATATGCCCCCCGCTTAACCACACTTGGAGTAACCGCAATGGTTACAAACGATACAACCGCTTTCATGGTTCAGCGGCCTAGCGCATTCCGGGCAGACACAGGAAGCTACGTCTTCATTCGCCTGCTTCCTGGACTGCGTCTCGGTATCCACGTTGATACCGCCCAAGGCAACGAGTCCTCCGTCGCTATGTTTTTTAATGATTTTGGAGATAGCATCCGGGCAAGACGTCACATTCACACCCTCCCGGCGGATACAAGCCGGGCAACGGATCCCCTGCATCTGTTCGATGATCGCATCCACAGATATGCCTGAACGCAAAGCGATAGAAATCAAACGCGCCATGGCTTCTGATTGGGAAGAGCAACCACCCGCTTTCCCCGTATTCGTAAACACCTCGCAAATACCGATGTCATCCTTATTCACATTCACATACAGATTACCGCATCCTGTACGGATCTTTTCGTTCACCCCCATCGTTACCGTCGGCCGGGGTCTGGGCATGACTGTATTAATCTCCGGCACAAAGGGAACCTTCGGCGCAACCACCGCTTGTTGGACGCTCGCTGCCTGGCCATCTTTATTCTTCGTCCCCAGCGTCAAAACTTGTTCGTCCCGGCTGCCGTCACGATACACGGTGATCCCTTTGCAGTCCAAATCATAGGCCAGCATGTACGCCTCCGACACCTGTTCACGCGTAGCGGAATTCGCGAAGTTAATCGTCTTGGAGACAGCATTGTCCGTATATTTCTGAAAGGCCGCCTGAATGCGAATATGCCATTGCGGCTCTATCTCCTGCGCCGTAACAAATAGCGCTTGAATCCATGGCGGTATTTCCGCCAACCCGGACACACTCCCTTGATTGGCGATTTCTTCCCGTAATTCCGCCGAGTCAAAACTGTATTTCCCGGCATAATCTTCGAATAATGGGTTGACCTCTACCAAGGATGTCCCATCCATGACGGTTTTCGTATACGCTACCGCAAATAGAGGTTCCACCCCGCTGGAAACACCACAAATCATCGAAATCGTCCCCGTCGGGGCAATCGTCGTCAACGTCGCGTTGCGCAAGCGCATCACGCCATCGTAGACAGATCCTTCATAATTCGGGAACACCCCGCGTTCCTCAGCCAAGCGCTGCGATTCCTGACGCGCTTCATCTTGAATGAAGCGCATCACTTTATCCGCACAGGCCACCGCTTCGCTGGAAGCATATGAAATGCCCAGGCGAATGAGCATGTCGGCGAACCCCATCACGCCTAAACCAATTTTACGATTGGCTTTCACCATGGAGGCAATGATCTCTAAGGGATAGATATTCGCGTCAATGACATCATCCAGAAAACGAATTGCTATATGCGTAACAGCCGCCAAGCGCTGCCAATCAATGACGGTTTGTCCATCCCGTTCTGTGATCATCATCGTTAAGTTAATCGATCCCAGATTACACGCTTCATTCGGCAGCAACGGCTGTTCCCCGCAGGGATTGGTAGCTTCGATCGCACCGAGCTTAGGCGTCGGATTATCCTTATTGATCTGATCGATAAACACCACACCCGGTTCGCCGTTGCTCCAGGCATGATCGATGATTTTGTCATAGACTTCTTTCGCCGGCAGCGTAGTGACCACGCTCTGGGTATGCGGATCAATCAAAGCATACTCTTTCCCTGCTTTTACGGCCGCCATGAATTGATCCGTCACAGCTACGGAAATATTAAAGTTCGTGATCTCTTTATTATTTTCTTTACAGGTGATGAAGTCTAAAACATCCGGATGATCGATGCGCAGCATTCCCATATTGGCGCCGCGCCGAGTCCCGCCCTGTTTAACCGCTTCCGTCGCTGAATTAAAGACTCTCATGAACGACACCGGCCCGGACGCTACCCCACCGGTCGTGCGTACGACGCTATTTTTAGGCCGCAGGCGGGAAAAATTAAATCCCGTTCCTCCCCCCGATTTATGTATAATCGCCGCGTGTTTAATCGCGTCAAAGATCTCTTCCATGCTGTCTTCCACCGGTAAAACGAAACAAGCGCTTAACTGCCCCAAGTCACGTCCCGCATTCATTAAGGTCGGGGAATTCGGCATGAATTCCATATTCGCCATGATCGTGTAGTATTCTCTCGTCAGTTCCCGTATCTTCTCTGGTGTAGTCCCATATAATTCTTCCGCCTGAGCAATCACTCCAGCCACACGATAGAACATATCTTCCGGAGTTTCGCCTATGCGCCCATTCTCTTGAATCAAATAGCGTTTTTCTAAAACGACGCGGGCATTCGGTGTTAATTGCACCTTGGGCCAGTTTCTGGGGACCCCTGTGGTTGTACTCATTCCATCGACCAACTTTCTTTTTTTCGTTTTAAGTTTTGCCTGTTTAACTTTTCTTTTCTATAAGCTGATTCAGTTCCTCGATAAAGCGTTGAATATCTGTAAACTGGCGATACACGGAAGCAAAACGAATGTAGGCCACCTCATCCAAGGTGAACAGGCGCTCCATGACGGCTTCCCCGATCTCTGTACTGGCGATCTCCTGTTCGTTCATATTACGCAGAGATTTTTCAATGTGATAGACCGCGTCGTCAATCATTTCAACCGGTATCGGTCTTTTCTCGCAGGCTTTCAGCAAACCCGCCTTCA